>JAAOYA010000001.1 GCA_018221105.1 Candidatus Woesearchaeota archaeon
ATTGGCGGTGAAGTAGACCCTACTGCTTGTTGTACTGATGATACTGGTGAGAACAAGGAATTAGAGGTTTCTGGCACTGACGCCCCTGCACTTTTTGATGATGGTACTGACGCCTGTTGTAATCTTGCTACTGATTGTATTGAAGCAGGAACTTGTTATTCAACAACTGTTACTTTTGGAAGTTTTCCAAACGAAGGCTATTGTAATGCTGGAACTTGGCAAGGAGGTGACGCTGGTTCAACACAATGCAGTGCAGTTGGAGGGTTTTGGAATATTGGCGGAGAAGTTGACCCAACACTTTGTTGTGAAGATGATACTGGAGAAAACCGTGATATTGAAACGCAGGGTAGTGATGCTCCTGCTTTGTTTGATGATGGTACTGACGCTTGCTGTAATCTTGCTACTGATTGTATTGAAGCAGGAACTTGTTATTCTACAACTGTTACTTTTGGAAGTTTTCCAAACGAAGGCTATTGTAATGCTGGAACTTGGCTTGGTGGAGACGCCAGCCAAACAGCTTGTGATGCAATAATAGGAAGCAGCGGACAATGGAATATTGGCGGTGAAGTAGACCCAACACTTTGCTGTGAAGATGACAGTGGAGAATACTTCAAGCAAAACGCCACATATGGAACTGACGCTTGCTGTGATCAACCAACTGATGAAGTGGATGCTAGCGGCAATTGTGATGGTGGAACATTACTCATATTAGGTGTTGGCACAAACCTTGCAAACGTCACAGTAAACGATCCAGTATTATTATGGGCTAATTATTCAGATGTAGAATTATTAGCAGAAATAACAGGAGCTACAGTAATAATAAACATAACATACCTTGCTACGTTGCCAGTAGTAACAGAAGCAGTAATGAACTACAATGCTACAAGCGAGCGCTACGAATACACTTTTAACCCTCAAAATCTTGGATTGTATGAGTTTACAGTAAAAGCTAACAAAACAGGTTATTCAACAAGGATTGAAACATTGCAGTTTTCTATCACTACAGGACAATTGCAAGGTTATTTGAGCGCTTCACCACAAGTAGTAAAAAATGGTGATGCGATAAACTTCAGCTATATTGCATACAAAGCAAACTATACGGTGCTTTTGAACACTTCAACAGTCAGCAACGAACTGCTGCCGATGGGCGACATGAACCAAGACGGCATTTACACTGCAAGTACAACAGTAAACAATAATGGTGACGAGATAGTAACAGTGGTTGCTACAGTTTACTTCGAGTTAGACACTTGGACTGTTAGCACAACAGTAATCGTTGACAACACCCCTCCAGAAACAGCCGTTGTATTAATAGATGATGATAATTCAATAACTTATAATCAATTTGTAGAATTAAAATTAAATTATAGTGATACTAATGGTATTAGCGCTTGTCGTTACGCAAACAATCTAACAGTTCTAAGCAATACTTTATTCGAAGATTGCACGCCAGTAAAAACGTGGAAGTTAACAGATGGTATTGGAGCAAAAACACTCTTTTTTGAAGTAAAAGACAACGCTGGAAATACTATAGTAGTAAACGATACCATACTTTATGACAGAGTGGAAGAAGCATTACTGATTATTAGACCAGAACCAGATGCTAATCTTAAGGAGACTTACAATGTTGAAATTGTCGCTCCAAGTGACACTACAAAAGTAAGAACAGAATTAATCAATTCTAGTGGCACAGTTGTCACAATCAATGATGTTGACTTGTCTGACGGTTGGAACGCAACAATTAACACACTGCTTTACAATGATGGATTGTACAATTTAACAGTCACAAGTTATAGCACGATATTATACCTTTTAGAGACTCAGACAGCGCAGCGAACAATCCCAATAAACATTGTTAATTGGGTAACTCTTAGCCAAGCACCACTAGCAGTAGTAGATGATGGCAATTACACAAACACTAACACAAGTTTGCACTTTAGCTGGTATAACGCTACATCAAGAACACAAGTAACTTACGAGTATCGATTATGGAATTCAACAATTGAGAATCTTACAGGATGGATTATTGCTTGGCAGGATACTGAAGCTAATGTTGCGGGAAGTTACGTTGAAGGCACACAATATATTTTAGAGGTTCGATACAGTGACATTTACTACAATTATGTAAACAGCAGTTTTAGTGATGGAATTTATGTTGATGCTACTGCTCCAATAACTTATGCGATAGATAGCACAACTCACGTAAACTTAACTTGGGATAGTGATACCACAGGTTTTTTCAATTTCTCAGGCTTTGATGAAACAAGTTTTGCAGGTTTTAGTTACGCTTTCACAGATAATGGCATTGCAACTCCTGACAGTATTATGGATGAAGGAATAAATTTCACAATAACTAATCTTGCTGATGGAACACACTATTTATTCGTACGCTCAATAGACGAAGCTGGCAATGCTGGTAACGTGCAAAACTTTACAGTTATGGTTGATTCTACAAAACCGTCAACTCCTCAAATGATTCAAGGTAATGCAAGCGGTAGCACAAGCGTTACATTCAATTGGACAGAGTCAGTTGACTCTCAATCAGGTGTTGATAATTATTACTTGCAAATAGCTAGTGATCAAAACTTTACAACAATCATAGAACAGGGCTGGGTAGGCAATACTTTAGGCAACACTACAAGTTTAGCACAAGGAACTTATTTTGCGAGAGTCAAAAGTCGCAACCGTGCTGGAGTTGAGAGTTATTGGTCTAGTGACGCGCCACAAGATGTTGACACGACAAACCCTAGTATATTGTTTAACAAGCCTGTTGGAACTGTTAAAAGTGCTACTCCTGTGATAGTAGTAATGACTGATGAATGGGCTTATTGTACCTACACTATAAGCGGGCAAACTTATCCTTTCAGATTCACAAACAGCACATATCACGAAGTACAAGTAAGTGGCAGTGGAGTGGTAAACTATGATGTTGACTGTTATGACAAAGTTAACCGCCAGGCAAGCACAAGTGACGCTTTCACAGTTGACACTGCCTCACAACCTGACGGCCTAACATTAAGCATTAATGACCCGTTTTACATTGGGGAAATCATTGACGTTGACGTTAACGTAACTGATGGCGGAACAAGAATTGGAGATATTAACCCGTTAGACTTTAGCTTGTCAATTGATAACTCGCAAGTTTTAGACTTTGCAGTGGTAGACAATGGTAACGGAATATACACTTTAAGCTTTAACAGTCCTCAAACACCAAAAACTTATTCTATTGAAATAATAGTCTTAGGTTATAGTATAAATGACTCCATGAGTGTGACGCCAATATATTTGACAACACAATACGATGCTGCAAGTCCAGCAACACAAAACAAACTAGCATACGTCAAAACCAGTAATTATACAATAGGCGTTGGCAGTGACGCTACAACAACAAACATTGATAGTGCAACATTAAAAGTGGAGGGTGATAGTCTAGGAAACAATTACATTTTTTTAACACCGCCAAACGCTAACGTCAGACGTCATGACGCTAGACTTGAAGAAAAAACTTTTTTAG
The DNA here is from genome assembly GCA_018221105.1 of Candidatus Woesearchaeota archaeon. GTDB lineage: Archaea > Nanobdellota > Nanobdellia > Woesearchaeales > JAAOYA01 > JAAOYA01. The sequence continues at coordinate 3,515 of JAAOYA010000001.1, forward strand.
AACTCTCAAATCCACGCTTTGGAACTGCCAGCACTGACGAATATGTTGTGCAAACAATGTTAGATTATGAAAATATAATCCTTAGCGGCAACCAAAAAGTTGGCAGTGGCTTTTACTCTATTGTAATAACTAATAATGGGTTGACTAGTGATGGCAAAGTCAACATCACAATTAGTATAATATGAAATCAAAAAAGAGTCAATTATACATTTTTTCAGTTTTAGTGTTAACAATTGTTGCCGCGGCAGTAATCATAAGTTCAAGTAGGATAGCAAAACCGCAAAGTACAAGTTCAAGCCTTGCAAACAATTACGCTCTTGAAAGCGTGCAAACAGTCAATAACGCATTGTACAACAATCAAAACCCTTGGAGTGCACTAAAAAACTTTAACAATGAATTTACTGTTTTTGCAAGCACAAAAAGCAGTGATTTTAAGAGCGTTCAAATACTAACTTATAATAACAGCATATACTTAAACAATAAATTATCAAAAACTATCAGTGTTGTCGTCGGCAATCAAAGCGCAACATTAATAAGTGATCAAGAGCAAACATTTAACAATGCAAAAAACGTGCTAGTAAACTATGAAAATAGTGCTTACTCGTTTAAAATTAATCGTCAAGTACAAGTTCACTCTTTGATGATTATAAACTCTCAAAACCAAAAAAGTGTATATTTGAGTTAAAATGAAATCAAAAAAAGCAGTAATGTTATGGATATCCTGGATTTTACTACTGGCCTTTGTTGTGACACTGAGTGTTTTCATGTATGATTGGATGACCAATTACACGACTCGCACCACAACACAAATAACAGAGCACGTCTATGATACTGGCGAGTGCGAAAGTGTTTCAGTACATACTGTTAGCTTATGCCAAAACCTTACAAGCAAAAAATTACAATTACAAGTACAAAACACTAACGTTCTAAAAATCGATCAGTTAATATTTCGAATGTATGACTATTATGACAACCCATTAGCAATACAAAAAAACATTACTATTAGGCCGCAACAAACAGAAAACGTTAATGTGTTTTTGCAATCGCCAGTACAAAACTTTGAATTAATTCCTGCAGTGATAAAAGGGAAAAAATTACATGTTTGCGAAAACAAAGCAGTAGTGATTGACAGTATTGCAGAATGCTAAAAAAATTAGAAAACTTTAAAAAGTATTTTGCACAAAATTAAGTTTAGAGGTGACCAAAAAGTGGTGAAAACTACTGGAGCACTAGTAGAATTAGAATTAGAAAAAAGTCGTTTGAACAGAGAAAAAAGCCTGCTAGTATTAAACAAAGCAGTAACATTATACTTTGTGTTCTTATTTTTAGGAGTTCTAGGATTCGTAAATCATTATATTAACCAAGCACTTTTTAACACCGCAGTAATACTAGGATTATTAGCTCTTATTACAGGAACTGTTCCTTATGTTAGAACAATGCACTTCGAAGAAAAAAATATCGAAGCATTAATAAACAAGTTAAAAAATAAAAAAGTATAAGATATTAAAATGAATAAAAAAGGGGTATCACCACTTATTGCAACTGTTTTACTGATAGCTTTTGCAGTAGCACTAGGCGCAATTGTCATGAATTGGGGTAGAACTTATGTTGAAGAACAAACCGATAACGCGCAAGAATTAAGCGATCAAAAAACAACTTGTTCTTTTGATGTCAACATTAAAATTTTAGAAATATCAAACCAAAAAAAACTCTGTTATAACAGCACTGCGGGCACACTAGATTTAACAGTTGATAATCGCGGTCGCAAAACAATTGAAAGTTTTGAAGTGCTAGTATACAATTCAACTGAAGATATTGCTGTAGTGCAAGTCAACCAATCAATAAATATTGGCAGGCCCCTAAAACAAACAATCACTCACGGTCTTGGCGGAGACTTAGACTTTATACGTGTAACACCGCAAGTGCGATTAGTCACAAACGGCGCGTTAATTACTTGTACGGAATCTGAAATCAAAGACGATGATCTTTCACCATGCACCTAAATCGAAACTTGGTCAAATTTGGGTATCGGCAGTATTATATCTTCTAGTCACAGTAGTGATTATGATGCTTTTAGTGCAAACTGGAGTGCCACTTTTAGATAAGATGCGCGACAAAAGCATCAGCACAACAACAATTGATAGTGTGGCAACATTATCAGAGCACATCCAAGAAGTGGCAAGTGAAGGTGAGGGTAGTCGTCGAACAGTTTCTTTTGATGTTAAAAGAGGTCATTTAGCAGTACATGACGATCAAGTAGTTTGGAGTTTAGAGACTGAAGCGAAAATTATTGAGCCGCGAAGCAAAATAGAGCTTGGAGACTTAATAATAGCATCAAATATTGACGCTAGCGCAACAGAATACTCTAACTCGTACATAATAGAGAATGCTTACTTGCAAGTCAACATTTCAAAATATGGCAATGCAAGCAGTCAAGTCACCATTAACACTACTGATTTGGTAAACAATATTTATCATAAAAGTGTTGGAGCAAACGTTAGCGGAGGCTTTAATTTTTATTTGGGAGACTCGCAAAACAATGAAGGCTCAGGCTACACAGAACTATTAGAAGAAGGTTCACTGCTTGATAAAGCAGTAGTCATTGTACACTTAGACACGCCAGATTTCTATTATGATTTATACTTAATTCTGGACTCTTCAGCTGATTATTTAAGAACACAAGCTAAAAACATTCAAAGAAAATAATAAGCTTTAAATACCCTTTAGTCGACTATAATAGTATTGCATGCAAAAAGGGAGGTAGCAACACGACATAGTAATGTCTAGACAAAAATAGTTAATATGCCGGCAGAACAAGATAGTAACAATATAGTGCCAGTAGCGCCTAGAACACCAGACAGTGATAAGTTCTACATTGACACAACGCCGCAAATAATTGACATACCGAAGTTTTCACGTAAAGAAGATGTTAACCTTCGCTACCCGTTGCTGCCCCCTTACGCTTACGCTAATATTTATTGGGACGCGCAAAATAATGAATTAATATATTATGTTGAAGAACCAATACTTACTGATACTGAAAAAGAAATATTAAACCTTGTAAAAACAGGCTTGGAAGAAATGCTTAACGTGAGTTTTGTGAGAGCAGCAAAAAGCAATCTAATTCTTGACTATTTAGAAAAAAACATTCGTTCAATACTGACAGAGCTTGGCACTAAACTATCAAAAGAATCTTATAATAAAATAATTTATTATGTTTACCGTGACAGTGTAGGATTAAACGAGATAGAACCACTATTAAAAGATTATTACATCGAAGACATTGAATGCAATGGAACAAACTTTCCACTCTACATAGTGCACAGAAAGTTTGAAAACATGCGCACAAACGTAATTTTTAAAGAAAGCCAAAGATTAACTGACTTTGTTGAAAAACTAGCACAAAAAAGCGGACGCTACGTGAGTTATGCCAAACCTCTACTTGATGGTACACTACCAGACGGTTCACGTGTTAACGCAACATACACCGATGATGTTACCACCCGAGGACCAACGTTTACTATTCGAAAATTCACAACTGACCCGTGGACTCCAATACACCTAATCAATTTTGGCACAGCAGACCCCTTCATGTTTGCATACTTATGGCTCGCAATAGAGCACAAGTTTAACATTGTAGTAATTGGCGAGACCTCAAGTGGAAAAACAACCTTTCTAAATAGCATTGCAAACTTTATACCACCAGAAGCACGCATTTGTTCAATCGAAGACACTAGAGAATTAAACCTAGCACACATTAACTGGTTGCCAGCAGTGACAAGGGAAGGTTTTGGAATTCCAAACCTTGCAGGACAAAGCTACGGTGAAATAACACTATTCGACCTTTTAAAAGAAACATTCAGGCAAAACCCTGATTACGTGATTGTTGGAGAACTGCGAGGCGAAGAAACTTACGTGTTATTTCAGGGAATGGCCTCAGGACACCCCTCATTTGGAACTTTTCACGCTGGAAGTGTTCAAACACTAATAAAACGTTTAGAAACACCTCCAATAAACCTTTCACCATCACTTGTCGAAACACTTGATATTGTAGTAATAGTAACACACATAAAAATGCAGGATAAGGCAATGCGGCGAGTAAAAGAAATTGATGAAATATTAAAAGTCACAGAACAATTAGGAAAAGTTGATTTTAACAAATTATTTGCTTGGAACCCTATAAATGACAGCTTTGAATATAATCAACAATCAGCAGTTCTTGACAGGATTGTAGCGCGCACAGGACTATCAATTAATGATTTGATGAGTGAATTACAAACTCGCGCGGCACTACTATCAAAACTTGCACAATCAAACATCACTGACTTTAAAGAAGTCTCACAAATCTTTAATACTTATTACAAAAATAAACAAGCTATACTAACACAATACGGTCTACAATGAAAGAATTAAAAACTATTGATTTGTTAGAGGCTAACACTCACAAACTAGTAATTCTAAAAGACTTATACGAAAAAACATCAGCACAAAACACAACCGATCAGCTAATACTAGAAAAAAATAAGCTTAAAATGAAGTATGCAAAAGAGCAAATGCTAAAATTATTGATTGAAAATAACAAGTTATTTGACAAGTTATTATTGCAAGAGGAACCATAAAATGATAGTGCATGAGAACAGCGCGAAAATATTAGCACTACTTGATGAAGTCAGGCAACAATTAAATTATAAAGCACAAGCAAAAAAAGATTTGGACGCTCTTTTTAAAAAATATCAATCTGGAAAACTCAATTATTTAGAGTATGAAACAACAGTCAAGAACAATTATGAAAGCAGAACTCCCGCTGAAGTAATAGAATATTATAATGCTATAATCTATCAAACACTAAAATACGCACAACACTACAATGACGATATTTTCACTAAAGTATTTGAAGATATTGCTTACACAAAATTATCTATTAAACCAATTGAAAAACCAAAAGCTGTAGTGGCACCAGTGATTGAGCCAGAGCCCAAAAAGCATAAAATAGTAAAAAAGTATGAAAAAGATGTCTTAACAGAACTTGACGGCCTAGAGGCTATTAAAGAGCAAGCAAAAACTCAAAAACCAAAACCAGCGACCGCTAAAACTTTTAAACTGCCAAAACTAACACTATCAAAAAGACCAATAGTTTTGCCAACAAGAAAACCTCAAAGGCCAACAGCTCAAATAACGCCCGCGCAGGCCCTAAAAGCTCAAAAGCCGCCAACGCCACGTCCACAGCCAACACAACCAATTAGCACTCAAAAACATAAATTATCTTTTAGTGAGCGCGTAAAAATGTTTTTTTCTCACAAAAAAATTCCAAAACCATTAAAGCCTGAAGCAACAATACAAAAAAAAAGGTTTTTTGCATCTATTAAGAATACTATTAGAATGCTTTTAACAGGCGGCAAAGAACTAATAACTGATCAAACAGCAGTATCGCACGCTGCTAAAGAACTAGAAAAATTACAGCATAAAGCGAAAATAGGAGCTTCTGACAAACTAGCGGGAACACTACTAAGCCAAGAAGTAAAACGCATCAAAAGCATTATGGTAAAACGCTCTGACATGAAAATATACCAGCCAACACTTTTTGGAGAAATATCAAACTTACTAACCAGAAAAATAAGCTTTTATATGATTGACAGCATGCCAGAAGTTTTCAAAAGATTATACAATAATATGCGCTATGCTAACATCAAAATTTTATCTAACACTTACGTCAACATGCTAGTACTAGTTTCTATAATGGCAGGATTTGTAACCTTTTTTATTGCTGGACTGTACAACTTTTTTACAAAAAAAGCATTAGTGATGATACTATTTAACACATTTGCAATAACATTTTTATTCATACTACTTACTGGAGCATCATTTTTTTGGTATCCAATAATAAAACTCAAAGACCGCAAAAAAAGCATCAACACAAACCTGCCATTTGTCATCACTCACATGGCAGCAGTAGCTAACAGCGGAGTGCCACCAGCAAAAATGTTCAGGCTAATAAGCGAAAGCCAAGAGTACGGTGAGATAAGCGTTGAAGTAGAAAAAATTGTTGAATACGTAGAATTATTCGGCTATGATATTGTAACAGCAGTGCGCTCTGTTGCAAGCACAACACCAAGCCCGGATTTTAGAGAATTTTTTGAGGGAATGGTATCAACAATTGAAAGTGGCGGAAACCTAAAAGATTACCTTGGACAAAAAGCAGACGAGACAATGCTAACCTACGAATTAGAAAGACAAAAATACAATGAAACAGTTGCAACATACTCCGACATTTACACTGGCATTTTGATTGCAGCACCATTATTTTTCATTGCAGCACTATCATTAATTAGTTTGCTCGGAGGAACAGTAGCAGGCTTTGAAATAAACACTATAGTAGTGTTTGGAACTTACTTGGCAGTACCACTGTTAAACATTTTATTCATAATATTTTTAGAGTTAACACAACCAGACGTATAAAATGCAAAAACTAAAAACAGAACACATTGCAGGAGCAATCATGGGCCTTTTAATGATAGGTGGAGCCATAATCTTTTTTCGTGGCAAACCATACTTTATGCCATTAATCTTTTTAGGAGTTTTGCTTGCAGTATTTCAATTCTTGTGGGACATGTACTTAGAAAACCAACGACAAAAAGAAATTGAAGAAAAATTTCCAGAATTCGTGCGCAACCTAACAGGAGCCATAAAAAGTGGCATGCCAGCACCAAAAGCAATACTGCACGTCGCACACACTGATTACGGAGCATTATCACCACACGTCAGAAAACTAGCCAATCAAGTAGAATGGTCAATACCACTGCACAAAGCACTACTAACTTTTTCTACAGAGACAGCTAACAAAGTGATAAATCGTGCAATAAGCACAGTGATAGAAGCAGAACTATCAGGTGGCAACATGGAAGACGTTTTAGGAAGCGTCACAAAAAGCGTTATTGAAATCAAAAAAATAAAACAAAAACGTAAAGCAACAGTTTTTGCTCAAATAATACAGTCATACATCATATTCTTTGTGTTCTTAGGCATTATGATAGTGATTCAAAACATGCTAATACCCTACGTCACAAGTGTTAGCTCTGGAGCGCTTAGTGGTTTGACTGCTGCAAACGTACAATTCGCGCCAACAGGCGACACCACACTCTTAAACGAAGTCACTATTCAATTTTATTCTTTTAACGCATTTTATAATAGTTTCAAACTATGGCTTATAAGTTTTCAAGGAGTACTACTAATGCTGGCATTATTGCAAGGACTCTTTGCAGGAGTAATACTTGGAAAACTCTCAGAGGGAGACCTCAAAAGCGGCCTAAAACACTCATTTGTACTAATGACAGTAGCTTTTATGGTAATCACTTTCAGCCAAGGATTCTAAGACATACTATCAAGTTTTAGTAAAACCTGCTCAAAACTCTTTTTAACATTATTTTTTTGTTGTTGTGCAACCATAGCCTCAACAGCTTTTCTATTTACAAGTTTAATAGGCAAACCTCTTAACAAATGCTCACTAAAAGAAGTTCCAACATCAAAATAGCTTCCCCTACTTTTAGAATTCCAAAAAACATGAACTTGATCAGCATTTTTTACAGCATTACAACTATCAACAAGAATTTGATAACCTCCGGAAGGATCTGATTGTTCTGTATCGCGATGAGGATAGTAAACCTTATAACCTTTAGCTTCTAAACTTTTAACGTAAGAATCAAGAAATTCTTTTTCTTCTTTAGTAACATTATTAACTGGGCACGCCAAAAAAACTTTTTTATTCATAAAAAACAACATTTATCTCTTATTTAAAAAAATTACTAAAACCTTTATAAAAAAACAATAAAACACAACATTATGGAATTAACACTACGCTATGACAAAACAGTCGAAGAAAACGCTGCAGCATACTATGATAAAGCAAAAAAAGCAAAGAAAAAATTAGACGGCGCTCGTAAAGCATTAGAAGCACAACAAAAAAAAGTTTTAAAACTAGAAAAAGATGCTCCTTTGCAAGAAGAGATTGTCATAAAAGCTCCAGTTAAACGTGAATGGTTTGAAAAATATCATTGGTGTTACTCATCAGACAATGTTTTAATTGTTGCTGGCCGTGACGCTACAACTAATGAAATAATCATTAAGAAAAATACTGAAAAAACTGACGTTGTATTGCACACTGACATGGCGGGAAGTCCATTTGCCGTCATCAAGACAGATGGCAAAAAGTCAAGCGAACTGACTTTACTTGAAGCTGCTCAATTAGTCGCTATTTTTAGTAAGGCTTTCAAGCGTGGCATGGGAAGTATTGAAGTTTTCTGGGTCAACCCGGAGCAGGTTACTAAGGATGCTAATCCTGGAGAATTCTTGCCAAAAGGCGCTTTTATGATACGAGGCAAAACAAACTACCTATCGCCAACAATGAGCTACGCCATTGGAAATTATGGTGGCAGGGCTATGGGTGGACCGCTAACGGCTATTAAAAAGCATTGCAAAGAATACATTGAACTAGTGCAAGGGGATCAAAAAATTAGTGACATTGCAAAGCAGGTAGCAAAAAAAATCAGTATCAGTGATGTTGACGAAGTAATGAGAACAGTGCCGCAGGGTAGCAAAATCAAATAACGACTAGTTAGTAGTAATAAAAGAAACTTTTTTAAATAACTTTTTTTTATTAAGCAACTAAAATGGTGTTAGAACAATTAAATTCAGAAGAAGTTATAGAAGTTCTTGATGAAACACTGGCAGGTTTTGAAGTATTAACAGAGGATAACTTAATATTTGCAGATCTTCAAAATATAGAGCCTTTTAAACAAATACCTGGCAAACCTTACACTGCAAGAATGAGCATTCCAGCAACTTATCACGGTCATGATGCTGGAGAACTAGTTGTTGTAGCATTCAGGCCAGGTGATGGAACAGGAGATGATAGTGTTTTTAGGCCAGGACAACTAATTATTCCCAAGCATTACCGCCATAAAGAAAATCCTCAAAGAGTTTTTCCAAGAAAAAAAGGTGGTTTGCGTGCAGAGCTATTTTTTCCATTATTTTCTCTTTACCCTAACGGAGCACCTTTTTTAGGAGGTGTATCACTAGAAGAATTAGTGGTTGACGATCCACAAAATCCTATGAGCTTAGTTAAAGGATGGGATTTAGGACTACCTAGCGAAAATTATGCTGATTCAGTATTAGGACACGTTTTAATAGATAGCATGCCAGACATTGAACTAACAACAGGTCACGTTGACCATAGTCCTGTAGGGGGACGCTTTGGCGATCCACACGCTATTTATTTTGGCGCACCTGTTGAGATGACACAAGTTGCAGGGTTTTTGGCAATACCAGAAAATAGACCAGACCTTTATGATCTGAAACTTCATGCAAAAATGCCAGAACAACTAAAAGAAAAATAAAATGACAAGACAAGAACAATTAGAAAAAGAACATATGGGTAGGTGCACTATGTTAGTTCAGGAGTCTTTAATGTTTCGAACTCCTCCACGAGGAACAACTCATGCTTACGTTGTATCTAATACTCGATTTAATAGAGTTTCTTTAGGAGTTACTACTGCAGTGAACATTGATGCTCAAGGAAAAGAAATACCTGGTGATGATCTAGAGGCTTTTATTGAAGAAAAACTAACAGAGCCAGAATGTGCAGGGGTAGTTCCAATAACACAAGAAGGAATTGATTTATTAAAAAATAAATTCAAGCTTGAACAACCTATAACTATAGGGGTTGGTGTAGGCGGAAATTATCGAGCAGCATTATTTGGTTATGAAGGCTAATTTTTGCCCCAGCGCCATTTGAAACCGCCTTCTGTTTTATAGGCTACGAAAAAGATAAAAACTGTTAACATGAAAACAAATTCTATTAAATAACTGCTAGCGTTATTGTCGCGTGCTAGAATAGTGCCTCGCCACAAAATAAGTCCTATAAAAGCAAAAGTTGTTGCCCAGCCCTGCCAAGTAATGGGAGTGGCTCCCAACCCATAAGTTTTTTGTTTAAACCAAGGCTTGTCTTTCATTTTCTTATTAAATAGATTATTTCATCACCAATTTTTATTGTTTTGTATTTGATGTTTAGCCTGCCAAGCATTAATTGCAAGTAACGCCTGTAAGGTAAGTTCATAGCTTTGTTTTTGATTGTTTTCGTGCTAAAAGTTGCGACAAACCATTTATAATTAAGATTTGTGATTAATCTCTCAACTTGTTTTTTATCAATCATATCCAATACTTTAAACGCGAATACCACATTATATTTTTTAGTGTTGGAGTATTTGTTAAGGTCTGCTTTTAATGCAACACCTTTGATTTTTGCTATTTTAAAATACTCGTTTAATAATAAAACATCAGCTTTGTTAATCTCAACCGCTGTGTAATTGACGTTATCCAAAAACATCCATTGATATGTTAAAGGGTTTAAACCGCAGCCTAAGTCTAGTATTGTTTTTGGGTCTTTGGTGACTGAAAATATTATTTCGTAAAACTTGTTAAGATTTGGTATTCTTTCAAGAGTGCTCTTGTGAGTTTTTAATAATTCAATCAATATTTTTTCGTTTGAGGGAGTCTTTTTTAATTGTTCGAAAAGTTTTTGGCGATTAGGTTCTAAATTAAAGATTCCGTAGGTTTTGTTAAAGTAATCGCGCAATGTTTTGACTGTTTTCTTGTAAATCTTATTTTTTTTATTGATTGTTTCAAGTGCTAATAATTTTTTCAAATCACCACTGTTTTTTTTGAAGTGTTCAACGAGTTTTTCTTCAATTATATTATTATCAATTGATTGTAATGTTTTTTTTTCTTTAATAGAATTAATGATTTCTTTAAATATTTTTTTTTGCATTTTAGAATAGTTGATTTAGTATTTCTGTAGTGTATAGGATGATTGCGTGTGCTTGGTTTTGTGTTGGCATGAAAGGCTCTTTTTTCTTGTGAACGCTGAAGATTCTTACTTGATTGATTAAATGTATTTGTTGTGTTATTGCAGGGTCGAAACTCACGTTTTTTTCTTTTAGTCTGGCTATTAGATTTCCTAGTCCTATTCCAGGGCTTTTTTCTAGTATGTCTACATTTGTTATGTCGTAGTACTTGCGATGCAGTGCTGTCTCAATTATTCGACCGCAAAGTATTACTGCGCTGCGATAAAGTCCTCCATCAAAACAGTTTTGTAGTTCTGTCATGTCAGCTTGTACTTCGTTTTTGATGTCTGCTGGAATTTTTTGCGGTATTGAAAAATTAATAATTGTTTTTTTTTCAGTAGTCTCACTTTTTAGCTCTGACGCGACTTCTGCTATTTCTTCTAAGGCTTGTGTTATGGTGTTCTTTGCAGTTTTGTCAATCAATGTTAGTAGTTCTAATACTTTTTTGCGTTGTTTTATGCTTGCGCTTGCTGCAATATTCCATGCTGCATTGTCAAGTTGCACTAACGCGCTTTTTAATCGTTGTGTGTTATAGTTTGCACTAGTGCCTATTTTTAGTTTGTAGCCTTTTGGCTCTTTGGCTTGCTCTGCTAGTATTTTTGATAAATTGTTAATTTCACGTTTTAGCATTTCATAACTCATTTTTTTAGTACCCAAATAGTGTTTTTTGCGTTCCTTTTTTTAATAATTCTTCAAAACTAGTGTTATAGAACACTAGCACTCCGTCAGCTAATGGCTTGATTTGTTTTTCTATGTAGTGCTCGTAATCAATAGTGCTTTTTAATTCTGATTCTGGCTCTGGACCATTTACTGTTATGTAATAGCGTATGATGTTAGAATCTAATTTTTTAAGTTTGCGTGCTGCTTTGACATGCGGCGGTGTTGTTTTAGTGTAATCATCAGGGTGTTTTCGCAGTGCTTTAGTGTAGATTAGTTCTTTGTCAAACTTTGACGCTCTTACGTTCTCAACATATTTTTTTACAAAAGTTGTGACTTCTTCTTTATGAAAAATTTTATCTAATAGTTCTAATTGAAAGTTTTTGGCCAGTTCTGTCCAATCACGGCGCACAAACTCTAAGCCTGTAAAATCAAGTTTTTCCTTACCATTTTTTACTAGTAAGCCTGCATAACGCTTTTTCGCTCCTTCTTCACTATGACGCAGTTTTGGCATTAAGAATCGCTTGTATAATTTTTCAAATTCTATTTCAATAAAGCTTTTTCTCTTATAGTCTTTTTTTATTAACTTGCTAAAATAATTGTTAAGTTCTAATTCTAATTTCTTGCCTAAAGCTTGTCCTTCTTTTTCATTTTTTATGTTAGTATTAATGAACACGCTGTCAGTATCGCCATAAATTACTTCAAAGCCTTTATCTTCTAATACTTTCGCACTAGTTTTGAGTGTTTCTCTGGCAAAGCTTGTTATTGCATTGGCCATTTCCATACTAAAAAACCTGAATGTCGGGTTTGCTATGACGCCCCAGAAGCTCAATAGTGTTGTTTTAATGGCGAAATCTGCTGTTTTATCACCTGTTTTTTTAACTTTTTCACGTTCTTTCCACATATAATCAATAAGTGCTGGTAGTATTCCTTCTTCTTCGCTAAATCGCGCTCCGTTTGGAGCTTCTATTGTGCCATCTTTTTTGAATGTTAATGGATCAATATTGTATGTTTTAATAACTGACGGGTACAAACTCTTAAAATCCAGCACTAGCACCCAATCATAGATTCCTGGCTTGGAAGTCATCACATAACCGCCTTTTATTGGCTCTTCTTTGATGTTGTGAGCAATTGATGGGCACACAAGGCCTCTTTTGCGCGCTTCTCGCAGGTATAAACTATCAAATGATGCAATGCTTGCTTTAACCCGTTCCATTGTCATACCAGTAATTAGCGAGCGTGAGAGTGTTAATGCTAAAACATTGCTTTTTTCTAGTATGTCAAGTACTAGTTTGGCGTCTTGCAGGTTGTAATCGATTAGTTTTTGTGGTTGTTTCTCATAATATTCTTGTATTGTAATGTGTCTGTTTGGGCCTGTTATTAGTTTACCTTGGTCTAAATAGGTCTTGGCTGCTGTTTCTAGTTTGTAATCTGTTAATCGCACAAAATTTGCGCGAAATAATTGTATGCCATCAAGAACTAATCGTCCTTCAATAGTTGCTGAAGAATCTTTTAGAAATCCTTCGGTTATTGTGATGCGTGATTGTGCTAGCGTGCGACCTAGCTTGAATATTAGCTTGTTTTTTTCAAAACGTTTTTTTAATATTTGCAAATCAAAATCTATAAAGTTCCAACCAGTTACGATGTCAGGGTCTAACTCGATAATTTTTTGCTCGAAAGCTTGAAGTAACGCTTTTTCATCCTGATAACATTCTGCGTTTTTATAGCGACCACTCTTTTTTAGCAAAACTTTTTTGTAATCATCAGCGTAAATTGCTATAGAATAAAGTTCTGTGGCATTGGGGGATGTTTCAATATCTATTGAAACAACTTTTAGTTTAATATCGAATGGTGTTGCTGGCAATATTCTTGGATTGTTGTATACTCTGTCAACAAAATCTCCTTTTTTGTAATCACCATCAACTTCTATGACTCCTTTGATGTCCTTGTCTATTAGATAGCGTTGTGCGAATCGAATATCAGCTTCATACGCTTGTATTCCAACATCTTCAAATTCTCGACGCATTGGCGGCACATCACTTGGTAGTGTAGCCCAAACTTTAACAACAGGCTCGCCATCAAAAGTTTTCAAAGTTGTTTTTTCTGCTTGCGCCTTGACTTTTTTTGCATGTTCTTCTTTTATGAAAAAATATGGTTTAGAACTATTATCAATAACTTCGAATGATTCACCATTCTCTAATCTTCCAAATAAGTGTATTACTGGCCTATTATTTTCTAGTTTGTAGGTTGGGTAGACAATGTAGCCTCTCATAAAAAAAACAGTATTATTGGATTATTTAAAGCTTGCCCGCGTGTGTCCAGTCAAAGCTAGCAAAAACTTTATAATAATCAATACTACAAAGCTAGTATGTTCGTGCACACTATTGACCCTGTAGCTTTCAGTATTGGACCATTGCAAGTTTACTGGTATGGTATTATTTGGGCTTTGAGTTTTCTAATAACATACTTTTTTTTCAAAACACTTGCGAAAAACAAAAAACTCGAAATAACTATTGATGATATTGACAGTTTTTTCTTATGGTTAATACTTGGAATTGTTTTAGGAGCAAGACTAATTTACGTGTTAGTGTACAATCCAATTTTTTATTTTAATAATCCTTTGCAAGTGTTTGCTGTCTATAATGGAGGTTTATCATTTCATGGCGGAATGTTAGGAGCTGTTTTTGTTGGCTGGAAATTTAGCAAAAAGCACAAACTAAAATTTTACCAACTAGCAGACCTGCTAGTGATACCTTTAGCTTTAGTTTTAGGTCTTGGAAGAATTGGAAATTTTATTAATGGAGAACTTTACGGCATCATAACTAGTGTTCCATGGGCTTTTAAGTTTAGTGGAGTTGATGGTTTTAGGCATCCGTCACAACTCTATGAAAGTGCTAAAAACTTTTTGATATTTGGCGTTTTATACTCACTAAAAGACAAAAAATTCAAAGATGGTACTCTATTTTGGCTTTTTATCATGATGTATGGGTTGTTGCGCTTTAGCATAGAATTTTTTAGGGTTCCAGACTACTTGTTTTTAGGTTTTAGTCCTGGCCAATGGCTCTCTGCAGCAATGTTTATAGCTGCAATAACATATTTTATTAAAAACAATAAAAAGTAGTGATAAAATGAAAAAAGCTCAAATGACATTGATACTGTTGATTTTTCTCACCCTAATATTTATTTTCACAATGATTGCGCTTACAAACACAGAACTGCAAGAGCAAAAAGTTAATGCTCAAGTAATAAATAATTGCAAAGCATTAAATGATAATTGCACTGAGAGTGCAGAATGTTGCAGCAGTTTTTGTCAAGGAATTTGCAAAACACAACCCAAAGTTACGATAAGTTAGTGTTCGACTTTTTTCTTAACAAACCTTAAAGAACCAAATTCACTGCTTGCTTTACTATATTCAGGGTTGGCTGCCTCAATAAGACTAAGTAGCCTAGCATAGATTTCTGATCGAAAGCAATCGTCACTGAAAAAAAATGCTAAGCCGGAATCATAAGGTAGGCCTGCAGAACCCTTATCATATTCCGCTTCACTATTAGTTGGAGTAGTATATGTTGGCGCAGGATCTTTATTATCCATTTGCTCTTGCAATCTTGCAATAAGCCCTTTTGTTTCTGGGTGAACAATCGCGCTTAGAACTATTTGTGCTTCTTCAACAGAAGCTTCTTTGCCTTTCGCAGTTATTTCACCATACTTATCTAGTTGTTTAGTTGTTGCGCTTTCTCCAAAAACTAATGTTCCTAATGTTGACATCCGAGAATCATAATAGAACTTATTTATAAAATTAACGATTAATTACTACTTATTAGGAGTCACGATAAGTTAGAAAGCATTTCTTTCAGGGTATTATAAGGATCTTTTGCTTTTACTATACTGCTAGCCACTAGAATACCTTGCGCTCCTAGTTTGTGAGCGATTCTGACATCATCATGGTTTTTTATTCCCGCGCCAACAAGAACAGCTGAATGAATTTTTTGTGCAGATTTACTAATAAGATCAGGGGTTGCTGTTGAAACACTAACGTCACCACCTATCAATTCTGGAGGCTCTACAGCTATATAGTTTGGCTCATACTTTTTTGACAATTTAACACCTTCACGAGTGTTTTTAGCACAAATCACCACTTTTAATCCTGTAGCCCTGGCTTCTAAAACACTAGCTTTTAATTCTTTTTTTGATAAACGCCTCTCAGAGTGATTGAGCAGTGTTCCTTTAGCGCCAGCTGCAATGATGGCGTTTGCACTAACATATCCTGTGTGCGCTCCAGCCCCATACTGGTCAATATGCTGTGAAAATACTGGAATAGAAACCGCTTTTGCAACTGTTGCAATGTCTGTTGCTTGCACTGCCACAACAATTGTTTTTTTAAGCTCAATTGACACTCTCTCACAAGCTTTAGCTAGAAGCACTGCTTTTTTACCAGTGCTCTCGGGATAAGCTTTAAAATTAATAATATACATAAAAAAGTTTATTGAATGTGTTGTTTATAAAGTTTTGCAGTAATCATCAAACAACTTTTTTACTTGACTAACATTTTTTGTTTTAAGTATTCTCGAGCGCAATTGTGTTGCTTTTGGCAAACCTTTAGAAAAATACATTGCTTGATTTTTTAGTATTGGAAATTCTTTAATACCATACTTTTGAGCTAGTTCTAAATATTTATAGAAATCATTAATTTTTTGTTTGGGTGTTTGAGAAGGCAACAAATCTCCTGTTTTTAAATAATGAGTTATTTGTTTGAAAAGGTATGGATTGCCAATTGCAGCCCTGCCAATCATTATGGCATCACAACCAGTAGTCTCAAACATTTTTTTAGCACTTGGCCCGTCAACAACATCCCCGTTGCCAACAACAGGGATTTTGACAATATCTTTTATTTTTTTAATCCAACTCCAATAAACTTCACCACTATAACCTTGATCTGTTGTTCTAGCGTGCACTACTAACATGTCAGCGCCTGCAATTTCAATAATTTTAGCGTTCTCTAAGCAATTAATGCTTTTCTTGGTAAGCCCCAAGCGTATTTTAGCACTAACAATTTTTTTAGAAGATTTTAATGCTTTAATTATAACCTTAATTTTCTCTGGTTCTTCTAATAGTGCGCTGCCAGCACCCTGCTTTAATATTTTGTTGACTGGACAACCAAAATTAAAATCTACAATTTTACTCTCGACAAAGTTAACTGCTTTTTCTATTGTTTGCACATTCGAGCCAAACAATTGTACGACTAAAACTTTCTCGTTTTGTGCTTTTTGCATTAACCCAACTGTTTTATTATTATCGCGCATTAATGCTTCTACACTAATCATTTCAGTAAAAGTCAAGCCCGCACCATAAGAAATGCATAATTCTCTAAACGCTGCGTCACTAACTCCTGCCATTGGAGCCAAAAAAATATTATTTTGACTGATCAATTGTTTTAAGTTCATAAAAGTTAAAGAAAAAGAATTAATATTTATATTAATGTGATGTAGCGGTGTCGCACTTGCCTATCATAATCGTTTGAGACAGTAATTCTGACAACGTAATCTTGCTGTTTTGCATTGTGCAAGTCTAAAAATAATCTGTCGCTTTCACTTTGAGTGTCAGGCAATCTACCATCATCACCGATTAATGTGCTGCGCCTAATGCCTAATTCAGGAATTGTAACGTAAACCCTGACAAATTTTAGTGTGTCATCAGCGGCGTTATCCGCGCTTACAAAAACTGGCAGTACATCATTAACACTGCTTTGATATGGTAGTGCCGTTCTAGAAACTTGCAGTCCTTCACCGTAAATAGTGCGTGTGATAAAATGTGCTGCACTAGCAGTGCTTGCAAAAACTATAATTAATATTGTTAGTAGGATGACTAATTTTTTCATAATATTTAACCCCGAAGTGTTTGAATCGAATATCTTCTTATATTTAAAACTTGTCACTATTATAAAATGAGAATAACGTTTTTTTTCGAAAACTTTTTAAATAAACCGGCTTTTCCCGACAGTGGTTTAGAGGTTCTGTAACATACTAAAACATAGGAGAACGAATAAAAAATGCCAACAATGCACGATGTACCAATCAATGATTTGATAATCAAGCTAGCAGCAGAACTAAAACAATACAATGAAATAAACCCTCCAGAATGGGCAAATTACGCAAAAACAGGAGCGCACAAAGAAAGACCTCCAACGCAAGCAGACTGGTGGCACATTAGAAGCGCTGCAATACTGCGCAGCATTGCAGTACTAGGGCCTGTAGGCGTTAGCAAACTACGACAAAAATATGGTGGCAGAAAAAACCGTGGAACACAACCAGAAACAACAGTCAAAGGAAGTGGAAACATCATTCGTAAAATACTACAACAATTACAAGAAGCAAAACTAGTAGATTATAAAGACAAAACAAAACGCAAAGGCAGAATGATAAGCCCAAAAGGACAATCACTAATCGATAAAACAGCACAACAAATTTACACAAAACACTCACCTGCAAAAAAAGCAGTAGAAAAAACAGCACAAAAACCTGTAAAAGAAGCAAAAAAAGAAGAAAAAGCTGAAGTTAAAACAGAATCAAAAGAACCTGCAAAAAAAGAGGTTAAGTTATAATGTCACGGCACAAACACCCAAATCAAAAAAAACGCTTAGCAAAGCTAGGACGCCAAACAAGGTGGGCGCCATTTTGGATAATTCCAAAAATCTTTGGCAAAAACAGACAATTACACCCGTCAGTTGCCACAACAAAAAAACGCACTTGGCGCAGATCAAAAACAAAAGCATAAGTGAACTAAAATGGCAGAAACAAAAAAACGCACTTATAATGTTCCACTAAGACGAAAAACTCAAAAAAGCCCAACACGAAAAAGGGCAAAAAAAGCTTCTAAAGTGCTTAGAGAATTCTTACAAAAACATATGAAGACAGAAAATGTCAAAATCGGTGTTAAAGCTAACGAACAAATTTGGGCTCGAGGGATTAAAAAACCTCCACATCACATAAAAGTTGATGTAGAACTAAAAGATGGTGTAGCAGTTGCAGAATTACACGGCATAAAAACAGAAGAAGTTTTGCCTGAGCCAACAAAAGCTGATAAAAAGGCAGAAGCAAAAAAAGAAGAAAAAGCTGAAGTTAAAACAGAAACAGTTGAGAAAAAAGAAAGTCCAAAAACTCCTGCAGAAAAAACCGTCAAAAAAACAATTTCTAAAAAGAAAATAGTAAAAAAAGCTGTTAAGAAAAAATAATTATTTTTTTATAATTTCAAACAATTAATTATGCTAATTTTTTTTAGAATTAAACATTAGGAAACCTATTGTCGGTCCCTAAAAAAATCAAAGTATTTTAGAAGAATTACCTTTTTTTGCGTTTTGCAACTTTTTTCTTTTTAGCAGGCTTTTTCTTCGCGACTTTTTTCTTAGTTGCCTTCTTTTTTACTGCCTTTTTTTTCTTAGCAGGTTTTTTCTTCACTGCTTTCTTTTTAGCCGGCTTGCGCTTCGTGGCCTTTTTTTTGGTTGCTTTTTTCTTCACTGTTTTCTTTTTCTTAGTAGCTTTCTTTTTAGCAGCCTTTTTCTTCACTGTTTTTTTCTTTGCAGCTTTCTTTTTAACTACCTTTTTTTTCTTGACAGGTTTTTTCTTCACAGCCTTTTTTTTAGCAGGCTTTTTCTTTGCAGCTTTTCGCTTTGCAGCCATTGTATTTCACCTCAACTGAAACTTTAATTAAATAGGTTTTATACAATACTTGTTAATTCGGTATTTAAACCTTTCTAAAAAAAAACAATTTTTTTAAACATTTTTTAATTAAAAAATAAAAAGTTTTATAAACGTCATAACACAAAAAAATATTGGTGTAACAAAAGTGGAATCAAATAGTCAAAGCCCGCAATTCGTTCGTGACATTATGACAACAGATGTCGCAACAGTTGATATTGGAGCAACAATTTTTGACGCTGATCAGATAATGGCACAAAAGCATATTAGTTGTGTTATAATAACAGAATCTAAAGAGCCACTAGGCATTATTACAGAGCGTGACATGATAAGAGTCATGCTGACGCGCGAGGACCCTGCAACGATAAACGTTACTGATTACATGAGCACTCCACTGCTTTCTATTAGAAGTGAAGATGACTTGTTTCATGCTGTGAACCTTATGAAAGACAAAAACCTTCGACGTTTCCCAGTAATCGATAACGGAATACTGGTTGGTCTTGTCACACAGTCAGATTTACTTAAAGGTTTAATCAAACTAATAAAACATTTAAACCATCAATTGGTAAAAGGAGAAATCAACCTAAAAACTTATGAGCAACAAATCAGCAACATGAAACATTTATCAATACCAAAAAATCCTCCTGCAGAATAAACAAAATGAAACTTTTTCTAAAAGCAACTTTTTTATTATTGCTTATTAGTTTAGCTTGCAATGCGCAATTATCAAAACAATTACCGCAACACACTATAGGCAGCGAGTTTTTGTTTGTTAATTATGATAGTAGTAATTACAAACAGACTTTCAATATTCCCCCAAGAGTCATACCATTATTTGATAACACAAACATTTACGTTGACTTAAACAATGATGGATTGTGGGATTATACTTTTTTAAAAGACCAATTTGAAGTTCTTATTTTAAAACTTGATCAAGCAACAATTAATCGTGGTGCTAGATTGCAAGCTGACAAGCCAATAATATATTATGATCAATCGACAGGCTATGATTTGATAGTTCACAGTCCAACAAACGCTTACAAAAAAGATCAGTACTTGGTAGGACATTCTGACATTGCATATTTTGTAGCACCGCAAAACACTGTTGTAGAGGTTGATGACGACCTTGATGGAGATACTGATTTTGAGATAATTGTTCAAAAAGGCAAAAGCATATCACAATATATTAGATCAACTAGTCATTTAACAAGTGACAAACCATTTTATGCTTATAATGCATTAGGCACCACTAGTAATAAAGCAAAAACTTTTTACACTATTGGACGATATGTGCGATTGCAAGTTTTAGAAGATGACACAGAAGTTTTTATTGATTTTAATGCTGATGGACTAAAAGATTACAATTACAGTTTTGATGCTGGAGCGCAAGATTTAGTTTTAGAGACAATCGGAGCATTAATAAAAAGTGATAAAGAAATACTGGTTTTTAACAATGACCGGTATTCTGGTACTGGCTTTAATACTATTGATTTGATGCCTTGCGAAATGTTAAACAATGAAGTGTACACTTTTAGCGGTAGTAGAGTGCTAGGACTTTTCGGGCCTAATAATAGTGAGTATGACAACACTATTTTAGAGGTTGATGACCAATTTGAAAGCATTAATCCTAATACTTATGCTGTAGTTGAAGGTAGCGGGTTAAAACATGTTGTTCTCAATAGTCCGGCAAATGTTTACTTTTATCACACAACTGAAAAGTTTATTCAGTATTCTGCTTACGCTAGCATTTTCGCGACAACTTATCCTAAAACTAAGTACATGCAGACAGATGAAACTATTGAATTAGTCACGCGTGTTTTCAACACTTTTTCAAATACTGTTGCTAATGATTTTATTATAACCCAACCTATTAATCCATTATTCGCAACTGACAATAAGGTTTTAGTGACGGTTATTCTAAAACGACTGGTTGATGACAGTATTGTTGACAGTGACACTTTCTCAAAAGAAGCTGCACCAGGAGCACCATTAATAATTGATGATGGCGATAGTAAACTGTTTGATGAACTACCAGCACTACACTATTATGATATTATTTTTGAACTATTAAGCCCGAGCGAGTACGGATTATATTCTTTTGGCAGTGCTAGCATAACTTTTGATGCTAACACTTGGCAATGCGAATAATTTAAATAAAGCAAGCAATTGAGCTTTAAAATGCGTTTTTCACAAATTGAAATAGAACACCTTGTTAAGGCATGGCTTGCGATAAGCATAGCCTACACTATTTTAATTGCTCGCACTCAAGGATTATCAAACATCATATTAGTGTTTTTTGTTTCACTTTTTACAATAGGAGCAGGATTTTTATTGCACGAGTTAGCACACAAGTTTGTAGCACAACATTATCGTTTGTGGGCTGAATTTCGCGCTGACATGAACATGCTATTATTAGCAATAGTGATTTCTTTTGCTGGAGTGTTGTTTGCGGCTCCTGGAGCTGTAATGATTGGCGGAGGCCATGTTAGCAGAAAACAAAACGGCATAATAAGTGTTGCAGGAGCACTAACAAACATTGGACTAGCACTAATTTTTTTATTACTAGCATTAGTCGCCACTAACGATTTCATATTATTCTTTGCAAAAACAGGATTATTCATAAATGCATTACTAGCAGTTTTTAATATGATACCCTTTGGCATTCTGGATGGGAAAAAAGTTTTTAATTGGAATAAAACAGTTTGGGCAAGTGTTGTAATAACTAGTGTTTTATTAATAGGCAGTAATTTTTTGTTTTAGAAAAAATGTCAAAATTATAAGAAATTTTGAGCATTTCCAAAAACTATGTTTTTGAAAAAGAAATAAAAAAAGAAAAAAATAATTTCTTTAAATGTTTGCTAAGTCTGCGTCAATGCCTTCTAGCGCGTCTAAGTCTGCTGTTAGCTGGTCAAGTTCATCTAAATCATCTTGAGCGTCAGCAATGACTGGCTCGTCAACTTGCACGCCACTACTGCCGCCATCAACAACAGTGTTTTCTTGGCTGCAACCAGCAAACAATCCTGCCATTAATACTAGCAAGACAATTGAAATTATTGTTTTTTTCATTGTTGGTCACCTGTTGTTGAATTATCCTCATCAGAGTCTTCACATTCACTTTCAACGCATGTTTCGTCACTGTCACAGTCATCATCTGTTGTGCATTCTATTTCGTCAACGTCATCATCTTCATCGATTTCGTCGTCATCGTCTGCTTCGTCTTCAACTTCGTCTGACAAGTCAACATCGTCGCTTCCAGCTGCTTGACGTGCTGCAACATAGGCTTTTCGCAATGCTTGATGTGCTAGTTTTAGTTCTTGATGAATTTGTCGAACTTTACTGTCAGCTGCACTTGCTAGCCTGTTAAATTCAGCTTTGTTTTCTGCGTTGTCGTATGCGTCTTTTGTTTCTAAGTACATGTCTCGAGCGTTGTCTAAGTGTGTGTCAACTTGTCCTAATGCATTTTCGAATTCTGTTGTGTCTAGGCCTTGCTCTTGCATTACTTCTAGCTTGTGTTGCATTCTCTTTTGGATGTTGCGCTCTTTATTGTAAGCGTTTCGTAGTTTTACAACTACTACTTTTCCTGCGGCGACTTTTGCAGTTTTTTGTGCTTGAACTGCTGAAGTTTTAATTGTTTTGACTGCTTCTTGCAAGTCTTCTTCGTCGCTGTTCTCGTCAAGTTCTCCGACTGTTTCTTTTGCGCTTTTGACTTCTGCAATTTTTGCTTCTAGTTTTGCTACAAGTTCTGTGTTGTTGTTTTCTTCTGCTTTAGCCTTGATTTTTTCTAAAGCTTCTATAATGCGGTCTGCAGTGTTTTCTAAGTGGTCTTTGGCTTTTGAGCGGTATTCTGCTCTTATTGCATCGCAAGTTGCTGTGTCGTCACTGCCACAATCTTTAACTTGTGTTCTAACACGAGTTAATTGCGTTTTAGTACTCTCATAATCTTGTTTTGCTTGCTCGTAGCGCTCTCTTGCCGCCATATAATCTTCTTTAGCAGTTTGATAGCGTTCTTGAGCTTGCTCTAAGCGAGCTTTTTGCTCTGCTGTTAGCGTTGTTGTTTTAGCTTCAATAGTTGTCGCTTCTAATTTTTGAGTGTCAACCTTGTCAGCTTCATACAATTCAGGATGTGGAGCTATGATTGCTGGCACAGTCGCTAAAAACATCAATACTACAACAAAAAGTGCTACTGTTCTTTTCATGTTTGTAAACCTCCAAAGAGTTTAATATACACTTTTGTATACTGCCTGGTATTTAAAGCTTGTGATAAATTTAGAAGCAGTCATAAGAATTGGTTTAGTCCTTTTTGATAATCAGGGCTTGTTGATGCCACAGGCTCTACTGGTTTAGTTTTTCCTATTAGTGGTACACCGTACACTCCGTCATAACCTGGCTTGACTTTTATTTTGCCTTCACGATTTTTAATTATTAGTTCTGCAAGTTTTTCATCAACAGTTTTTATTAATTCTTCTTTAGAAGTTGATAACAAAATATTGTTTTCGTTTTTGAAAGCACTAATTAGTTTATTGTAGGTTTGCCAGACTCCTTTTGTCGCAATGCCTTTGCCTGATAATGTGCTGATAATCTCTGATAATGGTATTATTGTCCTGTAAGGTACTGCATTTTTTGGTTTGAAGCCTAATTCACGGTCTGCTAATTGTTCAATGCGATGCTCAACTCCAATGGTTAATGGTTTGCCACATACTGGGCAACGATTATTGTTTTTTAATGATTCTGCAGGGCTTAGGCAAACATTGCAATTGCGATGACCATCAAAATGGTATTTTCCATAATTTGGGTCTACTTCAATTGTTTCTTTTAATCCTTGGCGTGTCCTAATAGCTTTTAGAACGTCTTGATATGTTAGTTTTGTCTCAAATACTGTTGCTTCACGGCCAATACGCCAGGGCCAAAAAGAGTGACTATCACTAAAACTTACTAGTTGGTAATCATCTAATTGTGATAATCGCCAATTCATTGCAGGATCGCTTGACATTCCAGTCTCTAAAGCATTGATGTGTTTTGTTTGATCTTTAAAACAATCTTCAACTTTGTTGTATTGATTGTAATCGCCAAAAAGGCTAAAGTGCGGCGTCCAAACATGCGCTGGGATAACCTCTATATCAGTGCTGATTTGTCGCAGCATTTCTACAAAATCAGGGCCTGGAAGTTTAAATATTGGTCTGCCATCATAATCAACACGACCACGCTTTAACAAGGCCTCGGTAATTTGTTCTACAACATCGAGCGATGGTGCTAGCACAACATTATGGATTCTTCGTCCTTTGCCATCGGCAGAGTAGATAAGGCTTATTTCTGTTTGTAGCATAAAAGGATAATCAGTAGAAGTATAGTAAATGCCGTCTTGTTCTCTTACTAGTTCTGTTTTTAGTTCTTCAAACCATTGTGGGTGAGTAAAATCTCCACTTCCCAAAAGCCCTAAGCCTTTTATTCGGCCCCACTTTTCTAAATTCTGTATAGTAAGAGCTGTCGAACAACCTCTTGAGAATCTTCCGTGCAAGTGCAGGTCAGCAATAAAACTCATCTGTTCTTTAAAACACTACTTTTTTTTAAGTTTAACTACTCAACAATAATTCTTGAAGAGTCTTCTTCGTAAAGTTGGCCTAATACTTGTGTATTGTACAATGCTACTGCTGACTTGTCATGTGATATGACATCGCCATAAATTACAGAGTCTTGGACTACAATTCTGACTTCCTCATATGTTTGGACTGTTTGCATATAACTATTCTCGATAATTTGTTTAGAATTGCCACTGTTAATTGTTGGACCAGTAAAATTACTGTTAGTGATTATTAAAGTGTTTTCATTGCCGAAAACGTTAGGCTCCCAACCATAAACTCCGGTGTTGACAAGTCGTAGTTTGGAGTAAACCATATTGTAAGTTTTGTCAGTGTAAAGCTTTTGATTCAAGTCAGTTAGCAACACTGTTTCTTTTTCTAATGGTGCTCCAACAATAATGCTGATAGTTACGCTTTCAGTGTCACGAATAGTGATGTCATCGCCAGGTCCGACAGTCACGCCCCAACCATCAACTGTGGATTCAGTAATTGCAATGTTTGATTCTACGCCTCGAGCTTTAACATTGTTAAAAACAAAACTTGTAATGTTTGTTGGTAAACTAATATCAAGTGTTGTGCCATGAGGATAGCATAATTCTAATTCCATATCATTTGAATTGTTGATTGTTGCACTTGAGCTCTCACAAAAAGTAGCGCCAAAGAAATCCCAACCTTCAATGTTAGCACTTGCAGTGTTAGTGAAAAAGTTCCAAGTGTTACAACTTGGCATGATAACATTTTTTGCTATTAGTTTTGAATCATCAAAAAACTCCCAATTCAAACTCCCTTTGCAATTTGTCAAGATTTTAGAGTTTTCAATAATCACTTGAGCGCTCTCACTGGCCTTTAATGAGTGTTGTCTGGCATAACTTTGGCGGTGCTCAAAAATGCTGTTTTTTATTATTAATTGAGCATTATCATCAATTATCAAATCATTATCTAAAACGTAGTGAGTGTCAATAATTTCAAGTTTTTGAGAACTGCGCAAACTCAAAGGCTGTTCATTAATAATTTTTTTAGAAGGTTGAACAACCAAAACCTCTTCTATGATTTCTGGCTCGATAATGTTTTCTATTACTGTAACATCATCTTCTATTACAGGATTTACTGTTGGCTCTTCAATAACTTCTGGCTCTTGAGCTATTTGTTGAGAGCAGCCAAATAAAAACAATACTAATATTATTGTCACAACTCTTTTCATCAACATTTACAAACTCTTTTAGTATTAAAGTTTTACCTGTTTTTTTTACTTAAGTTTATTGTTACAGTGTAAAGACGGGCTTTAGATTTTGTAATAATTTTTATAGGTGTTTTTTTGTCGATTACTATGTAATCGTTTTTGCTGCATTGTTTTTTGACACCTTTTGTTGAAATTTCTAGATTGCCTTCTATCACAAAAAAATATTTGTCTGTAGAATATGTTTTTTCTAGTACGTATCCTTTTTTTAATTTTATTATTTCTAATTGATAATTGTAACTTTTGTCGTGTATTTTGTGGATTATTCTTTCTTTGCCGCTAACGTCTACTTTTATTATTTTGCCTTTTAAAACTTCTCCTTTAGTGTTTTTTACAGGGTTTAAATTATGCAGTGGCCTCCAATCTTTAAGTGCTGTTGGAAGTTTAACAGTCATATTTCTTGATTTTACATTATCAGGGTTTGATAATGTGTGAGGTGTTGTTGCAAAAAAATGCAGTATTTCATTGGAGTTAGCAATTAATTTTTCCTTCTTATTTTTATCAATGATTAACCCATTTGTTTTACCATCTAATACAAGGCAATATTCTGAAATTGTGTGATTGTGATAACTTTGCGTGTAATTAGAAGGCATTATAGCAATAGTTATAGAACATCCTTTATCTCTTAATGGAGATTTGTGAAGGCCGTAACCCCATCTTTGTTCTTTTCTTCCAATTGCGTCAGTTTCACTGCTGTGAGTGTATCGTACAAAAACGTCTTTAAACTTGATAACGTCTAACGGTGGTTTTGACTGTAAAACAATGTTTTCTCTTAGTATCATGTCTGATTTGTGAATGATTTTATCAAGTTTTTTTCTTATTTCATCACTTAATTTAAGTTTGTGATGTGTAATATAATTGAATATTTGTTGAACTTCTTCTGTAAAATAACTTCCTATTCTTGATCTTCTATTAGTCTCATATGGTTTTACTTTTCCTCTCTTTAATTTTTTGATCTCTTTTAATGGCAAATCTAACTCTTTAGACTCTAAAATTAATTTTTTACACTCCACTATTACTTCGGCCTCGGTCTTGAATGTTAAATGGTGAAAATCTTTACGTATTCTCATAACCTAGCAAAAACCATGGTTAGTTTATAAAATGATTGAATAATTATTTTGGAACAAAACAATAAAAATTTAAAGAATAAAAAAAACAATTTTTTATGGCTTTTTTTGAAGTGTTCATCATTGCGATAATACTGGTTATTAGCGCGATTCCTTTGAATTTGGCAGTTAAATTCTTGCGTGGTCGCTCAACACTAGCAAAAGCAATACTAGTGAACTTGCTAGCTGGCCTGTTGGGTGATTTGATACGGCAACGCTACAGCTTTATAGTTGGCGGGCTATTATCGTTTATTGCGTTATTGTTGATTTACCGTACTCTTTTCGAGCTTGGCTGGACCAAAAGCCTAATTGCGTGGGTATTACAATTCATAATAGCAGCGATAATGATAGCATTACTAGTGTTTTTAGGAATCATTGCACTGTTCTAATTTTTGTAAAGTATACAATGTTAAACAATACTAATGCTGCAAAAAATAGTGTTATGTAGACTGCTAGCACTTGTTGTGCGAGCCAGAAATTCAATAGTATTCCAGCAATGAAAGGCGATATTGTGTTAAAAGTGCCATCGAATAGTGCGTCAAGACCTAGTATTTCTCCGCGTACTTTTGATTCAACATGATCTGTGAGTATTACTGCTTGCGCTGGGCCGTGTGTTGCTTCACCAATAGCAAAGAATGCTGCGCCAATCCAAAAAACTGCAATGTTGTCAGTTAATACTAATGCTATGCCGCTAATTCCAAGAAACAAGAATGATATTGTTGTTGAGCGAAAAGGGCCTATTTTGTCAACAAGTTTTCCAACAAACAATAACATAAAAAATGCTACAATTCCCATTGTGGCAAAAACACTTCCTGTTATTGTATCACTGTTTGTCATGCCATAAATTATTAGTGGCCAAAGCATTGCTTTAATACCCCAATTTAAAGAAAAGGCAGTGTTTTCAATAAAATAAAAAATCAAGGTTGGTTTTTTGAATAAATATTTTATGCCGTGCAATAATTCTTTTTTTTCAACTTTTTTCTTTAATGGTTTGTCTTTGAATTTGAGTTCTCTGATCGAAATAATGGTTGCTAGCGCGAACACTATTGACATTGCAATATATGGCGCGCGTAGCCCGTATGTATCGCTTAACACTCCTCCAAGCAAAGCAGCACCACTGCCAAGTATTGACTGTGCAGAATACACTAGTCCAATATAATGGCCTTTTTTTGGCAGGTCTTTGAGTATGTCTTGTAAGTATGCCATAAACACTGGACCTGTAGCTACACTACTGAAAGCCCATGCTACTTTTACACCCATGTATTGAAAAACATTAAATGTTGAAGCGTAAAGCAAAGGGTATACTATTCCAAGTCCTACGCCAATAATCACTAAACGGTTTCTGCCAATACGATCGGATAATCTTCCAAGCCAAACAGATAACAGTGCAAAAAATATTGTTCCAATGCCAAAAGTAAGACCAACAAGGGTGGTGCTAGTGGTTAAAGAACTTATGAATCGTACTTCAACAGGCCCAATAATATAGCCTGCTGTTGTTGCAAGGCTTACAATTATCGCTCCTATAATAAATTGTTTAATGTTTTCGCGCATCAAACTATTTTTTTAAGAAATGATTATTTAATACTTTAGGTTGTATTTGTCTTTGTACCATAACAGTATTATGAAATTTATTGTTGTTAGTAGTGCGAACTCGCATAGAACGCTTGCGAACTGAACGTAGAACATTGGCAAAAAAATCAAGAATATTCCTGTTGGAACTGTAAATACTAGCATTGACAACATTCCAAGATTGAAAAGCCCAGGCTCTCCTTTGATTTTAGTGTTGTGTGCTGCAAAATAAAATAGTATTATTGTTCCTAAAACATAAATGGCGTAGTATAGGGCGAAAAACTCTCCTAGAATTCCTATGGCGGGGTATTGTATGAACACTGTGTCACATGTTGTCGGATTTGAATATTGTTTGTTAATTGAGAACATTACAATAAAAAATAGTGCTGGTGAATAAATTAGGGCAGTCCAGTATTTTGATAGTTTTTTGCGCCACATGATTAAAGCCATGCTAACGCCTAACGCTGGCAAAATTGCAGTGGTACTTAATGCCAAGCGAGTAAAAACTGTTAGTTGTGTAGTGCATATCAAAAATTCGTTGAGTTGGTAAAAACCTAAAAGAAATGTTAGTGCTGCAATTATCCTGTTAAGCTTGTCTTTAGGACTTCGCATTAGAAAATAAAACGCTAGCAAGAACTCTATAACAAAAGTACTCATTG
Organism: Candidatus Woesearchaeota archaeon; assembly: GCA_018221105.1. Lineage (GTDB taxonomy): Archaea > Nanobdellota > Nanobdellia > Woesearchaeales > JAAOYA01 > JAAOYA01. Next base: position 32,906 of record JAAOYA010000001.1, read on the forward strand.
AAATGTACGGTGCAAAACACATAATAAAAAACGTTATTTAAATGCTTTATAAATATTTTGTTAGCAACATTTATTAATAAGAAAAATTTGCAATTTACTGAGTGTATAACATGAATAAGACAATTGCAATATTTACAAAAAAGAAAAAAACAAAAAAATAATTTTAGAAAAACATTTTTTTCAAAAGCGGAACTGATAGTAATACCCAAAGTATCAAATACCAATACCAATCAATTAACAGCACGAAATTTCTAAAGCCAGTCCACGCAACAACTAAAAAAAGCGTGAAGAAAAAAACACTTGACTTTAACAATGAAAAATCATACCATTTCATTTTCTTAGCAAAATCTTCTACTAAAACAAACAAATTCATTTTTTTTACCTCCTTAGCTTGTCCACTTGCCGCGACTAATACCAAGAATGCTTTGGCAGTGCGGGCACGAGTACATTATTTCTTGCTTTACAAAACCAACACCTTTTTTGTCAGTGTGTAGCTCAGTTAGTTTGACTTCTAATTTACAAAAAGGACATTTAGCCATAAAAAACTTATTGATTGATGATTATAAAAAATTATTGATTAGAAAGTTAAATTTAATAATATAAACTTTTATTATAGATTAATGAAAGGTAAACTTGCTACTTTAAGAATTGATGATTTGCTGCTTGATCAAGAAGTTGTTAACAAGAAAAAAGTTGGTCGTTTGGTAAAAAAGCTTTCAGAGAAAAAATCTATTAAGGCAATAAGAGTCTTTTACTGCGTTCACGAAGCAATGTACAATATTGTTGACGGACATCACAGAGTGTTCGCGGCTTACAATTTAGGCATAACTTCTATTTTATCAATAGTTGAACCATGTTACACCTATGAATGCACTGGCAACACTCCTGACTGGGATTTCTTTCACGTGCGAAACGTTAGAGCAGCTTAAAAAAATGTTATTCCCCTTGCTGCTAAGAAAGTAACTGTTAGGGCAAAAGTAATGTCGCCCAAAATTATTGGAGCGTAAACCTTTTTTTGCGGGTATTTGATAGCTGCCAGTGAAAGAATTAATAGGTCGTTTGGAAACGGCGTCAGACCAATGTAGACGTACGCGATGAACGGAATGAACTTTTCAACTTTTCCTTTTAAAAACTTTGAGAATTTACTGATTTTTTTGTCAATTTTGCCTTTTATTAAGTCCCTGCCTTTAGAGCCTGCAATAAACATTATCACATCACCAATTGCCAAAGCAACACCAGCAGTGATTCCAAGATACAGTGGGTTCAAACCAGCAACAGCAAAAGTTATCAAAGTAGCAATAAAAGTTGCAGAGCCACCAGCACTAAAACCGCCAAAAAAACTGATAACAAAAGTAAGCAAGTAAGCGTTGCGAACACCAAGATTTTCAACAACAGTCTTAGGATCAAAAAAGAATAATAACGTAATTAACAATATTATAAATAATGCTAAAGCACAAAAAATTAAAACTTTTTTTTCATACTTTTTTTTCATATTCTCATTATTAAAAAACAAGTTTTAAATACTTTTGCTCACAAAAAGCTTTTATGGCAGCAAAAAAGAAAAAACAACCTAAGACTTGTTGTGACAAAAACACTAACATGTGCAGTGGAGGCGGAGGAATGTACTTTCTTGGCATTATCGGCGCAGCCATTTACTACATTTCCAACGCCACAAGCTTTTGGAGCGGGGCATTAGGACTCTTAAAAGCTCTGGTCTGGCCTGCATTTCTAGTGTTTGAAGCACTAAAGTTTATAGGAGCATAACATTGCGGTTTGCCGAAGTTCTTAGGGTGGACTTAAAAGTCAGGTTAGGGAGTAACACTTTGTGTTAAGGTAGAATGTGGACGAACGAGAGCGCGAGTGATTCGTATAATCGCTGTTATGCGAGGGTCGACTGACAAGGAGGAGAGCGCAGCGAGGCAAGGATTTTCGTAGAAAATCCGCAGAGTTGTTTGGTGGCGCGAAATATTTATTAAGTTGTGAAATATTTTAAGAATATGTTATCTAAAGCAGACAATTTAATATTATTAACTAAAAGAATTTCAGAATTAAATCTCAAAAGCAATGTTGTTTTAGCTTTTGATTTTGATGAACTTGTTGTTCCAATTCATCTGACAAGAGAAGTTGCTCAAAGAGTATCAAAACCACTTGACAAGAAATTATTGAAAAATCTTGGTTCATGTTCATTTGAAGGTATAATATATCTTCAAAGCTTAATCTATGAATATAATTTTGAAGAATATGAACAAATAAGAGATAGGATTGTAGAAAAAACAAGTTGGACAAATGGATTCAATAAGTTACTAGGAAAGCTACAAGAAAAATATTCAGTAATTTTTATCAGTAGTGGAATAAAAAATATATGTGAAGCAAAACTTAAAGAAATTGATTTTGATATGAAAAATATATTAGCATGTGAGTTTAGAATTGAGAACAACAAAATTACTGGATCTAACCTAATAATTTCAGATGAACTAAAAGGATTTATAGCAAAAACACTTAAAAAAAAATATAAGGTTATAGCTATAGGACATGGATTAGGAGATAAAATAATGTTAGATAATTCGGATGTAAGTATATCTGTAAATTCTGAAATTCCAAATTTGGCAAAATATAATCTTAAATCAGCTGAAGAAGTTCTAAAAATAATTGAAAAGGAAGCTTAAAAGTACCACCAAACAATTAGACATAACATTGGAATTAAAAGAAGGCGGCTTTAGCCGATTTGGACGAGTGATTTTTCACGAGTCTTTTAATTCCTGATTAGTCGAACCGAACATTTTTTGCGAGGGAAGTATGACGCAAGCTTAAACTACGCCGATTGCAGTAAATACTAATCTTTATAAATAATATTACGAATAAAAATAAAATGAACAAATTATTTGTATTTATCTTAATAGCGTTTTTAATCATCGTTAGTGGGTGTACCGAGAAAATTTCTGAAAAAAAGTTTAGTATCGATGGAAAAGATTGTACAAGTATTGAACCTGAAGATTTAGAGAGTTATAAATCAAAATTAACTGGACCATTTGGTATTTGTGAGCTATATCCTGCAGTTGATACTAAATTTGATACGGAAAATCCTGTAAACAATGATGGCGAGCAATTAAATGGTTTAAGATGTGCAGGAGATATTTGGATGTCTGTATCAGCAAAACACAATGGAGATTTCATATCATGTTCTGATTTTATTGAGTATCAATCATCAAGTAAAATACAATTTGAAAAAATCAAGACAATTTACGGAAGAGATATTTATAATTATACTGCACAGACAGTTCCTGATTATCTTTTAGCTGCAGGTATTAAACCAGACATAGTAACTTTTTATTATTTTTGTGATTATACAAATAATATTGAAATCAAAACACACTCTTTAGAAAGTGTTGATAAATATTTTAATAAATTCATTTCTTGTGAGTAAAATCTCATTTATTTAGAATAACAGTTCTTATATCGACATTAGTTAGTAGTTTAAGCTGAGTAATATCGCGCGTAACATCGGAATTAAACGAGGTTGGCGTAGCCAATCTGGATGGAAGCGCTCGCGCTGGAATCGTTTAATTCCTGATTACGCGCGCCGAAACCGTTTCAGGTGAGGGGAGTATGACGCAGAGGAGCACTTAAAAAAAATTATTATAAATTCATAAAATTTATATAACAACAGTTTAAATATAGTCTTAAATGAGAAAAATATTATTTATTATTTTATTATTGGTATTAATTGTTGGATGTACTAAAGAAATAATCAAAGAGGATGCAGGATTAAATAATAGTACAAATATCATAGATGAACAAGATATGGTAGAAGATTCAAAAGAAATTGAAAATAACGAAAAACAAAATTCTGAAAGAGTATGTGCTAAAGACGTCCAAAGTCAATTTGTGGGTCCGCATGTGTGTAATGGATATTGTAAAACAGATGAAGATTGTAAACTAAGTTGTTGTGGTTCTATTAATAAAAATGAATTTTGTATTGATGATGACAAAGGATTAGATTGTATAATCAATGGCGATGAAATCCCCGGGAGAATCTATAAAGCAGTTTGCGCTGGTACTTGTGTATATAAAATAAGTCCTATAAAAAATTCTTAATTTCAATTTTTTCCGCTACCTAATAAATGATAAGTGCTCCTGAGTAATATCGCGCGTAACATCTGAATTAAAAGAAGTACGCGAAGCGTATTTGGACGAGTTTTTAACGAGTCTTTTAATTCCAGATTACGCGCGCCGAACGAATGCGAGGAGAGTATGACGCAAGGAGCACTTAATAAAAATGCAAAGCATGAACTAGTTTTAAGAATAAAAGGCAAGAAAACAAAAAATAAAATTAGTTTGGAATTGAAGGGGGTGGTGGAATCGTTTGAACAGTTCCTAATTTACACACATCGCCAACCTTTACAATTAATCCCAATCCAACAATCTCTGAGGGGATGTTGAAGTCTAAGGGGATGCCCTTCCAATTTGTACCTCTTTGAGTCTCATCAGGCTCAGCATTATAAAAATATACGCTTTGGATATTGCATGTGCCTTTAATATCCTCAAGAGAATTACCCTCGAAATGAGGATTAATAGCAACAAAATTCCATCCAGGCAATAGCTTTATGTCTTCTAGTGGGGGGATGCTTGGTGCGAAATATTCAATATCATATTCCTCTCGGACATAAACCCAGCTAGCATAATTTACCATATAAGTATTTTCGCCTAATGTATTTTCAGGAAACATTTCTATATAACCTTTTGTTTCTGGATTATATAAGTAAACAAAGACTGGGGAATCTGCTTTTTTTCTATTTAAACCTGGTATCTGTATATATTCCATAACTTCTTCATACAATGGAATGGCCCTCCCAACATAATTTTCAGACATGTAAAAAGGAAAATTTTCACCATATGAAATTAGATTCCAGCCTTTGTATAGATGGATAGAATACTGGAAATCATATAACCCGCTATTAGTTGCCGGTTCATTAATTATTTGTCCACCAGCTATAACTATTGCGGAAGTAATTATTATGCTTATTAGAAATATTAATATTTTTTTCATTTTTTTATTCCTCCGGTAGTGCTGGAGGTTGCGGTATCGAATTAGTTCCAGCGTCTTGGTTTTGTTGTGGCTCAGCAGTCTGAGTATTTAATGTATCTGTTTGCGTGTTTGAATCCTGAACGGTAGTTGTCGAACAACCACTAAGAACAAACAAACCCAACATTAAGATAAGGGTTAAGATTAATATTTTTTTCATCATGATATAAACCTCCAATAACTATAAAATTCTATTTAAACTTTAAAAAACTTTTTGTTTCTTGCCCATAAAAAAAGAATAAGTGCTCCTGAGTAATATCGCGCGTAATCATCTATTATACGAAAGTTAATGGATGATTGACCAGTGGCATCGTCGGCACTGGTCACTGGACAAGCACGCGTGACTGTTATAAAGAAAAAACACCCTAAGCATTCTAACGAAAATGAGGTGATAAGTTTGTTTGAAGTCATGAAAACAGAATTAATATTGTCAAACGTTTCAAAAAGCACAATCAAAGCCTACTTGTATCAAAACCAGAAATTCATTGATTTTATTAATAAAAAACCAGAGCAAATCAAAAAAAGTGATGTAGTAGAGTACTTACTTGAATTACACACTAGAAATAATAGTCCAAGAACAATAAGATTGGCGATTGCAGCACTAAATTATTATTACACAAAAATATTGCGTCGCAACATACTGAAACACATTAGGCAACCAAAAATACCAAAAAATCTTCCCAGAATTTTGGATAAGGAAGAAATTAAAAAAATGATATTGGTGACTTGCAATCAAAAACATCGATTACTCATAAGTTTGATTTACTCTTCAGGAATGAGAGTCTCGGAGGCATTAAAAATTCGAAAACAAGATATATATCAAGAAAAGAATATTGCGATTGTTCGCTCGGGTAAGGGAAACAAAGATCGTGTTGTTACGTTATCCAAAAACTTTGTTAGTGACTACCTCGATTTTGAAAACAGTGTTTATGATTACTTATTTGTTGGCCAAAACAGTAAAACCTTAACTGTTAGGACTGCGCAAGAAATAATAGCTCAAGCAGCAAAAAAAGCCGGGCTTTCTAGCCACGCACATCCTCATAAGTTAAGGGCTAGTTATGCTACTCACTTATTAGACCAAGGTGTTGGCATTGAAACAGTCGCAAGCTTGTTAGGTCATTCTAGTGTTAACACAACAAGAAATTCTTACATAAAACTGAGCACTAAACGTTTAGAGCAATTACAGAATCCTTTAGATTGTTAGTTATTCTAACTGGCAACCTGTTAGTTCTGATAGTGTTTCTAGTTCTTGCAATCCTACTAGTTGTTGATCATTGATGATCCATGTTGGATAAGCTGTTATTTCTTTTTCTTCACAGTACTCTTCTGCTGTTGTGCACTCAATGTAGACAATGTTACTGAAAGCGTTTTTTCCAAACATGTTTTTTTGGTCTTGACAATTGTGACACCAGTACGTGCCATACATTTCAACACCTTGACTTGTCAAACACTCTGCGAAAGCTGTTCTGTCTGGTGAAAAACTGATCACTGTCAGTATAATGCCTGCGATTGTTATTGCAACGATTGCCGCGTACAACGCGTTTTTATGTTTTTTCAAATTCATTTTTTTCAGAAGTTTTTGTTAATGTACTCGAATGCTGAGTGTGAGGCGCTAACACCTTGTGCTACTCCTGTTATTGCTTGTTTGAAAGTGCTGTTAGTAACATCTCCTGCACCGTAAAAGCCTTCAATGTTTGTCTTGCCTACTTTGTCTACTATTACTTGATTGTGTTCATCTAACTCGACACCGGCGTCTTTTGCTAAACTGCTTAATGGTATGCGACCGATTTCTACAAATAAACCGTCAAACTCTAATTCTGTTTTTCCACCAACAGGGTTTTGTAATACTACAGATGTTAATTTTTTACCATCACCTTTTATTTCAACAATAGTGTTATTGGAAATGGTGCTAATATTGGTGGTTTCTTTCATTTTTTTAACATTGATTGGTTCTCCGCGAACATCATCGTGCAAGTGTATTACTGTAACTTTGTCTGCGTGTTGTGCTACAGCGACTGATTCTTTTACAGCGCCGTCACCACCTCCTACCATTGCAACGTTTTTACCCTTATACAAAGGAGCGTCGCATAATGCGCAAAAGTGTACTCCGCGTGCTAGATATTCTTTTTCTCCTGGCACTCCTAGTTTTCTGTAGTCTGTGCCGGTGGCAAAAATAATTGTTTTAGCATTTACCACTTCACTTTTAGTATTAGTAGTTGCAAACATTTTATCATTTTTTTCAATTTTTTCAATAGAGCCCATAGTCACTTCAGCGCCTGATGTTTTGGCGTGAGCTGTTAATTTGTCAACTAATTCCATGCCACCAATTTTTTCAAATCCTGGATAGTTTTGAATGTCATCTGTTAGCATTGTAGCGCCGCCTGGTTCTTTGCCAACAACTAATGTTTTTAGATTAAAGCGTCCTGAGTACATTGCAGCGGCCAGTCCTGCCACGCCGCCCCCGATTATTAGAACATCGACTTCTGTCATCTAAAAAGCGATTACTTCATTGTTTATTAAGTTTTTGTCAAAAGCTTTTTAAAGAATAAACCTGTTTGAAACTTCTATGCTAAAGAGGGGGTTAAACAGTATTATTGTTGATTGTAAAAATGCTAGTTTGCAAGTTAGATTACATTATGAAAAGTTTTTTTTGATAGTGTTGGCTGATTTATTGTTCTTTTTTAATATTGGATTTTTTAGTTTTTTAGTAAAAGAACAAATACTAAAACATGCTTTTGCGGCTAGTCAAGCTATTGGCAGCGCCACGCGTCAAATAACTGCTGATGAAGTATTAACTAGTGGATTGTTTAGCGGTTTTAGTAGTGGCAGCGCACAATTTAATATTATACTACTCTGGTTTTTGTTTTTGGCAATTGGATTGTACTTATTGTTTGTCTTATTTCAAGGTTTTAGTTTTAAACAAGCAGTGTTAATAACTGATCAAAAACCAAAAAAGTGGTTTTCAAAGTTCGCTTTTGTTAACTTGTACTGGTTTGGACTTTTTATTGCAATATGGTTTTTGTTTCGCTTAAGACATTTCTTATTAGTCATTAATAAGCAGGCAACAGTAGGAGTTTATAGCTTGGCAGACCCTATAGTTTGGCTTTTCTTCATATTATACGCAGTGCTGTTTTATGTTGCGCTAATAAGTTATCATTTGTTAATAACCACAAAAAAACCAAATGTTTTCAAAGAAAGTTTCAAACAAGCTTTTACTAATATTAAATACTTAAAAGCGTTAACGCCATTGCTTGTTAGCGGATTTATCATTTTTATTATTGACTCTTTACTTGGAGCGAACTTTTTATTTCAATTATTAATAGTGCTGCCATTTTTTGCGTGGGCACGAATAAACTTTTTTAACACAGTAAAATGAAAAACTTAATCAACATAGTAAAAAAAGATTATAAAACACTTTTAGAAGTAGGAGTTTATGACTTGCTAGCCTTAAGTACACCTTTTATTGTAGCACTATTTTGGAGCGGCATTTTACAAGTCAATCAAGAATTAATAATCAGTCTAGTAACACGTCACATATTCTTTTTTATTATTTTTCTAGCATTGTTCATAGTATATATTTTAACGCTTTTACTGCCTTATTCACTGTTCAAACTTTTTAGCACTCAAGTATTACTCAAAAAACAGGGCAGTGTTAAAGATTATTCAAAGTTTTACTGGTTAAACACTGGCATTGCATTAATTGTTAGCTTTTGGGCTCTGCTAATCACCGCAATACTTTTTTTGATTATTAAAGTTCAATTCAGACAGCACACAGCACTAATACTATTTTCACTATTAGCATTTTACTCTTATATTTACTTAAACAAAGCACAACAAAGTAATTTGTTAAAAAAACAAAGCATTAAGAAAACATTATTTGAAAGTTGTAAAATCTCAAAAGATTTTATGTTGCAATTAAAAGTTTTAACAACACTAGTAACCGGACTAATAACTTTTTTTGCTCTTTACTACCTGCTAGTTTTTATTGCAAAACCACTACTAGTAAAAAGCATAATATTACAATACGCTTTATTTACTATTATTGGAGGCACATTATTTCTTTTTACTAGCATACTGGCAAAATTGTTAATGCGCCACGACCAAAAAACTTAAAAACAACTTGCGATTACTAAATAATAATGGCTTACAAGATAACAATTGACGCTGATGCTTGCATTGGCTGTGGTGCTTGCGCCGCAGTATGCCCTGACGTTTACGAAATGGCTGATAATGGCAAAGCAATAGCGAAAACAGAGACAGTAGAAGATCCAACGTGCGCACAACAAGGAAGCGATGGCTGCCCTGTAACGTGCATAAAAATAGAGCAGGTGTGAAAATGGGATGCAAACCAAGAAAGAAGTGTGGTACAACAAAGAAAAAGACTGTTAAGAAAAAATAATCAATTCTTTTTATCAAAAACAATGTTTTTGGAAATGCTCAAAATTCATAAAGAATTTTGACATTTTTAATTAATTTTATAAACAATTAATGAATTCTACTCGAGAAAATGACTGAAGATAACATACCTTGTACAATGTGTGGAAAGTGCTGTGAGTATGTGTGCTTGCAAATTGACGAACCGCAAGACTATGATGACTTTCAAAATATACAATGGTATGTTGCACACAAAAACGTCAAAGTATTCGTAGATGACGATGATGGCAATTGGTACTTACAATTCTACAGTCCATGTAAGTACTTGACTGATGACAAAATGTGTTCGTTGCACTCTGAAAACGGCAAGGATGCTAAATTTGACATTTGCAAAAAACATGATTCTGAAACTTGTGACAATCACGGTGAAGTTGAAGGCGAAAGGTTCGCCTTTACAGAAGTGGACCAAGTACTAAAATACATGGAATTAAAAAACATAAAAAAAGAATAGTTTCAAAAAACTTTAAATATAACTTAGCCACAATTTCTTTTGAAGAGGTGAATTTCACTTCAAGACTAATTCTTGAAGATTAAAAAAATGCATACTGTAATGATTAATGGACTGCCAGGAAGTATGGCAACAAAAGTGCATGAGCACGTACTAGCCAACCCGCAGTTTTTTGCTATACCCTATTCTTTAACAGGGCCAGAAATAAGTAAAGAAGGTCTGTACTATGAACTTTTAAAACCTTGGAATAGGGAAGGAATGATGAATGTTCTAAAAAAAGAACACGAATCAGTTGTTGCTGTTGATTACACACTGCCCGATGCAGTTGAGGATAACGTTGACTTATACAGTCGTTACCGTATTCCTTTTGTTATGGGAACAACAGGTGGTAATCGTGATGCTTTAGAAGCAAGAGTTCAACGCTCTGTTATTCCTGCAGTTATTGCTCCTAACATGGCAATGCCGATAGTAGCACTTCAAAAATTTATAGAAGATTTTGCAGCCGAAAATCCTGGAGGATTAGAAGGTTGCACTTTAAAGATTGTTGAAAGTCATCAAGCAAGCAAAAAAGATACTAGTGGCACAGCTAAAGCAATGATTAAGTATTTTAAACAACTAGGAATACCTTATAATATTGAACAATTACACAAAAATAAAATTCGTGGTAGAGAAGATAGCTTAAATTTTGGCGTGCCAGAAGAACACTTAAGCGGTCACGGATATCACACTTATGCTCTTAGAGGTGATTCTGGTCACCCTGGAATTGTTTTATTAGGACAATTATACCATGATTTTTTGATGAACAACGCTGTTTTTGAAGGTTATGATTTTGGAGATGATGATGACAGTGAAACGTTAAAATTTTATAGGACATCGCCAGATGCTACTGTCTTTTTTAGTATAGAAAGTAGTGGTGATGGACAAGTGTTAAATCTTACACACAATGTTGATGGCCGTGACGTTTATGCTCTTGACACGCTCGAAGCTGTTAAGTTCTTGCAAGAACAAATTGACGCTGGAGTGAAAGGTAAGGCTTTCTCTATGATTGATGTTTTAAACTGGGCTGCTGATAAACAAGAATAATGTTATTCTAGCATTTTCTTGCTTCTTTTTAGTTTGTGATAATTTATTGCAAAACGGTGAGCTTCATCACGAATTCTCTGTAATAACTTTAACGCTTCACTTTTTTTGTTAAATTTTATAGCTTGTCGTAGTCCTGGAACAAAAATTTCTTCTTCGCGCTTAGCAATACTGATAATAGGAATTCTCAAGCCAAGTTTTCTAAGCTCTGCTAGTGCAGCGTTTAATTGTCCTTTACCGCCATCAATTATTATCAAATCAGGCAATAATAAGTTGTACTCTTTTAGTCTCAAATAACGACGCCTGACGATTTCAGCAATCATCGCGTAATCATCCACTCCACTAACTGTTTTAATTGCAAAACGACGATAATTGTCTTTTTTTGGCTCGCTACCAACAAATTGTACCATTGCGCCAACAGAACTAGTGCCAGCGATGTTTGATACGTCAAAGCATTCGATGACTTGTGGGGCGCTTGGCAGAACAAGTTTTTCTTCTAATTGTTTTAATGCGTTATTAGCTCCTGACAAACTTAGTTGCGCATTTTTTAGTGCTAGTTCTACAAGTTTTTTCTTATCGCCTTTTTTTGGTGTTGTAATCTTGACTTTTTTGTTTTTCAGTTTTGCAAGAAATTTTTCAATATTTTTTTTATCCAACACTTCTTGCGATGTTATAATTTCATCAGGCACAACACCACTATCATAGTAGAGTTTGATAAAAGTGTCAAGTAATTCTCTGTTGTACTCGTCAAAGCGGTATTCTTTTCGCGAGCTAATAACACCTTTTTTGATTTTGAATAATGTGATGACTGTTTCTTGTTCGCCCTGCGCTAGTCCTATAATGTTTTCATCATGGTGTTTTATTGCTTCAACGTTCTGCTCTATTGCAGCGTGATCTAGGGCGCTTATTTGTTCTCTTAAATCAAGCGCTAGTTCATAGTCTTGAGTTTTTGAAGCAACACTCATCTCACCTTTTAGTGTTTTGATTAATTCTTTGTCCTTATTTTTTAGCAAAAGCTTTGCTTTTTCAATGTTAGTAGCATAACCTTCAATTGATATGAATCCTTCGCATGGACCGTAACACTTTCCAATATGATAATTAAGACAAACTTTTTTTGGCATTGTCTTACAACTTCGTATTTTGAACATGTTACGACACAATCTAATTAAAGCATGACGACTGATGCCTTCAGTGTAAGGGCCAAAGTATTCACCTTTTAATTTTTTGTTGCGAGTAGAAAAAATCCTTGGGTATTTTTCGTCTGTTATTATAATGTATGCGTATGGAGTGTTATCTTTTAATGTTAAATTATAAATTGGACGATGTTTTTTTACTAGATTGTTCTCAAGCAGTAACGCTTCAACTTCATTGTTTGTGATAATAAATTCTGCATCATAAATGTTACCTATTAACAATTGGTTTTTTAGGGAGTGTGTTTTGCTCTGAAAATAACTAGCCACGCGTTTTTTAAGATTTTTGGCTTTGCCAACATAAATAATCTTGCCACTAAAATCTTTAAACAAATAACAACCAGGATTTGTTGGCGGGTTGAAGTCTTTCATAGAGTGCGATAATTAACTATTATTTTTAATGATTTTGAAACTTGTCAGTTCACCGTTTTGTTCTGTCATGAAAGCATTTGTTACATCTGCTTTATGATATAGTTTGTTGGTTATTAACCAATAATCAGAAGGAATAATTTCTTTTTTATTCAATTCATCAAGTGCGAACCATTGTAGTCTGCCATGGTTTGTTGCTTTTGGCTGTGTTGTTGTTGCTTTAACTGTTGTCAAAAAAAGTATGAAACTGTGTTTTAGAATGTCATCGCCCCTAACGTGTTCTTGCAAAACAGCATTGACATTATCATATTCTACTTCAAGACCTGTTTTTTCTTTTGCTAATCTTAGACTTGCTTGCTCAAAGTTTTCTTCGAGTAGCATTTTGCCGCCAATCAAGCTCCAATAATCTTTGTAAGGGCGCTTGTTGCGCTGTATCAATAACACTTCACCGTTATGAACTACTGCTACTAGTATTATTGGCAGAGGACTTTGTTCTTGGCCAGTAACATGCTCAAATACTGGAATGTATTTTTCTGCATTGCTTGTTAGCTTGTAATTATCATCTTTTTTTTCTAAAAGCCCTTGTTTGATCATTTGCTCCAGATGATAAGCTACCATATTAGAGCGAATACTGAGAGCTTTTTCTATATCGCTGAATTTTAGTTTTGTTTTATCTAAAAATAATTCAAATATTGCTTCGCGTTCCTTTTTAACAAGTGTTTTTTGCGCCATTACTCGAATTGAATCGAGCGATTATTTAAAAAAACTACTAAAACTGGTTGTTTGATGAAAGAAAAAACTCATTATATTGCTGTTACTGGTATAATAAAAAAAGACGGTAAGTATCTTATTTGTAAGCGCTCACCCAATGAGAAAGTTTTCCCGTCTAAATGGTGTGTTCCAGGTGGAAAACTAGAACAACACGATTTTGTCAACGATGCCAATGACGTTGGCGCTTACTGGCTTGACGTATTCGAAAAAGTCCTAAAGCGAGAAGTATATGAGGAAACTGGCCTTGAAATTGACAATATTGGCTATGTTAGTAACTTAGCGTTTATGCGCCCTAACGAGTATACAACAATCATTATCAGTCTCTTCGCCGATTATGCTAGTGGAGAGATAAAACTTCACGAGAAAGAATTAGTTGATCACGCTTGGGTCACACTGTCAGAATTAAAAGATTATGATTTATTAGACACTTTATACGAGCAAATTGAGAAAGTACACAAGCGAGAATGCTAAAATTTATTAATAAGATTGTTCTATTAGCGAAATGACAATTTATGATGGAACTATTCAACCATTAGGTAGCCTCAATGAATTAGCCAAACGTCCAGATGCTTATGTATCTGCTGCTAATATCGCAATTTCAATTGTTAAAAGAGCAAGCTCGCCCTCAGATTTTATTCCTGCTTATAAAACTTTGATATCAACTTGTTGTAGTGATTTTGGTATTACTGATACTGAAAAGTTTAAAGAAGGACTTCCAGTTTTTTGGCAGAACATACAGGAGATTACTGGAAAGTTATTTAATCCTTTAGAAGCGTTAGTTGTTGAGCATGATATTGAAATGCCGTATTTTCTTTTGCAAGTTTTTATAACTTGGGGAATTGATAAATCAGACTTTGCTACTGTAGATGATTTAACAAACATCAGAGCTACGTTATATGATTGAAGGTACTTATCTGAGTACTGCTTTTTTTACTATTAGTTTTGCTGTGTTTTCGTCTTCTTCAATTATTTCGCTTTCTTTGATGCTTAATTCTTTTTTAAAATTTGGACCGTTCAATACCAGGCTTTCGAATTCTCCGCCTTCTCCTGCGATGTTGATGCCGATTTTCTTGTTGAGTTCTTCAAGTTTTGTAACGTCTTCGAGTGTTATGACTCGCCCAAGCCATGATTTGTCAAGACCATATGCTGCAATTGAGGAGAAAATGATTTTAAAGCCTGTGTTGATGACTTCTCGCATTTCTGTTGCTTGGTCTTTATGCCAAAGTGGAGAATACACTTTTAGGTTTAGTTCGCTAGCAATTTTTTCAATGCGCTCACGCTGATAATTACTAAATAATGCTCCTGTGATAATGCCTTCAAGTTGGTATTCTTTTTTTGCTCTTTGCAAAACTGTTTTTAAGTCTTTTAGCTCGCTTTCTTTTTTGCCGCTGGTTTTTTGTTCTATTAGTGGAATGCCTAAAGCTTTTGCTTGTAAGCTAGTAAGGTTTATGTTTGGCGTGTGAAACATGTAACTGTCAGGATTACTGCTTTTTATTGTTATTAGACAATTAACATCATATTTTTGTTGTGCTAAGTATAGCGCGTAGGTGCTGTCTTTTCCACTGCTAAAAAGCGCTCCATATTTTTGTTTTGGCAAAAAACTATTTAAGTAATCTGCTTTGTACTTGAAACCATTCTTTTTTGCAAGTTTTGTTATTGCTTTGTCAAAACCACTGCCATATTGTGCTGCTCTTTTAGGACGCCACGCCAAAGCTTTTGGAATTTGAAAAGTTTCTTGGGCAACTTCACGTAAAATGACTTTTTTGTGTTCTCTCACTATTTTATATTTTGAGGGAATCTTCAAAGCATAATCTATTAGTTCTTCATCGAGTAGTGGAGCGCTTACACATTGATTGTGTGCTTTTGTTATTGCAAAGTCGCGTTTTAGGTCTCGCTCGTCCATTGTTTTTAATCCTGTAAGGCATTCTTTGTTGATATTCTTGCTTTTATCGTGGCGCTCGTATCCTGCGAAGATTTCTTCACTTCCAAGACCACTAAAAACTGTTTTCACACCATCTTTTTTTGCAGTCTCACAAGCCAGGTATAATGGTAGCGCCACTCCGACTTTTACAACGCTCGCATCATCGATTGTTTGAATGATTTTTTTGATGTGTTTTGGTACGTCTTTTAGTGTTATAGTATTGATTTTTAGTTTGAAGCCTAATTGGTTTGCTGCTTTTTTTGCCCAGATTAAATCTTCGCTAACTTTCAGATTTGGCTCTGTTAGTGCTGCAGTATAGCACGTGAAGTCTACTCTTAAATCTTGCAATATTTTTGCAATCAAAACAGAGTCTATTCCCCCAGAAAATAATACTCCTATTTTCGTGTTAGGCACTCTTTTTGCTACAGCATTAGCTATTAATCCCGCAAGCTCTTTTTTAATTAATTCTTTGCTTTTTTTGTTTTCTGGCAGTATTTTGTGTTTGCTCATAAGTTTTTGCCAGTCATCAATAGTTTGTTGTGTTAACATACACTGCGAGAATACTGTGTATTATTTAAGAATTATTTTTTTAGTGGCCTGCCAGCTTTGTATTTGTTATAACGTCCTTTCTCGCGTTGGCTTGAGCGGTACTCTGGAGCTTCTTCTAAGTCATCACGCTCGTCATAACCGCAATCAGTACAAACCACTACCTCAATGCCTTGATACAGGACAGTTTTGACTTTATCAGAATTGCATTTTGGACAAACTTGATTCATAAACATAGTATGTTTTAAGCATTTATATTCTTTTTCGAAAACTTTAAAATTGATAACAGCACATTATTATAATGAGAAAAAGATTGTGCGCTCTTGTTGCTGGCCTGTTGTTTCTTTCACAAGTTGCAAGAGCTGAAGAATTTCCTTTGACTAAAGATTATACTACTAAAAAATCATTTGAAGTTATTCAATACTTTGGAGAACAACTCTTTCACAATACTTTATATGATGTAAACGATGATGGATCTTTTAATGTTAGTGAATTGAGAGTTGTAGTAGGAAAAATTAGTGTAAATGGTCTTGTAAATTATTTTGTGTGGAATGGCAAGCCATTATTTTATTCTTTTGACATTAATAATAATGGAAATTTGAACAATATAGGCGTGTATAATAATGATATGGATTTAAGTGAAACACTTGTTGATTTTAAAGAAGACGGTTTTAACGGTAATGAAACTAGAGCTTCAGATCTGGTAACAGGTGTTAAAAGATTATTATAAAAAAGTTTTATGCTGTAGCGCTTAGTGTTGCCCTGACACGTTTTGTTAGGTCACGAGCAAGTTTTTTGTCTACTTGAAATTTTAAGTCTTCTAGCACCCTGTGAACTGTTAGTACTGCTCCCCAATCGTGCTCTATAGCACTGTAGCGACCATTGCTTGTTGTTAGGCTTGCACTGCAGGTCATCATTTCAACATTTCGAAATTTTTGCTTTGCTTTTTTGAGTCGTATGTTCAAATACATTTCTCCAAGTCTTTGCGAGTAATCCAGCAAAAAATCATTGATTAACCTGTTGATTAATCTTTTCTGATAAACTCCTAGTTTGTGCACTAGGCCGTTGGCTTTTATATGATAATCTACTTCTTTTAAGAATTCGGGATTTTCAACCATTAATTCGGTCATATTACCACCTCCCATATTATACGCTTTTGAAACTTATAAATTTTAGTATATGCTTATTATACCATTAGAGAGAGGGACTTGTAATTATTAAGAAATCTTTTTAGTGCTTTAATCTTTTAATTCTATGAATTCTTCACTGCCAGCACCGCATCGAGGGCACATGTCAGGTTCGTCTTCACTTTCTAGCACGTTGCCACACTTTTCGCACTTGTAACGTTTCAATTCAACGTCTTCTTCTGGTGTTTTCTCTTCTTCTTCCATTTTTTTAACCTAATAAAAAAGTTGTTTTGAATGTTTATAAAGATTATGCTATTAAGAACGCTGTTTTTGAACTACCATATCCCACTGTTCGTCTAACAACGCAGCAGTAACTTCATCGTCCTCAACAAAAACTTTGGCGTTGTGCTCTGTTATGACTTGCGCTAGTATTTGACCACTGCGATCACCATAACCCGCTGCGCGACTGTCAAAACGTATTTCAAACAACCAACAATTTTTGCACTTGCTAAGACTAACTACTGGTCCAACAGTTAGGGTTTCTTCTATTCCATCAAATACAAAAGTTGGACTGTTCTTTACAAACTCCAAAGCAGTAGTTTGACTGCTCTCAAAAAGCTCTTCTTGTGAAGGAGTAGAACAAGCTGTAAAAACTAATAAAATCGTAATGCTAAAAAAAATTATTTTTTTCATTAATTTTTGTTATTATTATAACAATATTTAAAACTATTTTTTTAACAACACTCAAAAGTTACTACCAACTTGTGTCTACTCTTTCGTAATTAAAAACAGTACTTTTAAATATAACAAAACCATAAAAAAGAGCTTCAGAAGATTAAACAAGCGTTTAACGAAAACGCTTGTAATAGACTTAGATTCCTCTGTGGGGTGGTATTGATGAAACCTAGCAATAGCTATAAAAAATTAAATACTTTACTAATAATTTTCTTAATGAGTCTTGCCGTACTCTCGATGAGCGTAAAAGCAGACCATGATACTACTGTTACTATTAGCCCAGACATTGCTAATTGTGAACAAGTAGACCAGACTTACACAGTAACTGTTGGAAATGATGGAGGTTCTTCAAGTAATATTCGAGAGGTAAGAATCTATACCGATTCCGATTATGATGGAGATCAAGACGAAAATATAGCAAACTTTGATTGTGGTAGCGCGCCTAGCGGATGGACTTTAGATGATAGGACAACGCTATATAATTACTGTCAGTACGAAACAACACTTAACGGACCTGATGATATTGAGCCAGGACACAGCCTAGATTTCACTTTTGATGCCATTTTTGATAGAATAACTGGATGTGATAACAAGTTTAGAATTTCAACCATTGATGATGAAGCGCCAATAGGTGATGTTGTTTTCAAAACTCCTGAAGTAAAAATTGATTGTACTGATCCACAAATTATCAAAAACTTAGGAAGCCCAAAAATTTCTTGTGAAAGTCCTGAAACCTGTGATTATTGGATAACACAAAACACTAACATTGAAATCATTGCAAGTGATGATCAAAGCCCTGCACAATGCGATTTGGGACTTGATTATTGCGAGTATAGAGTAGAAGTTGATGGTAGGGAATTGTTCGATTGGACTGAGATTGAATGGGATAATGTTAATGATCCACAATACTTTTACGATTTTAAATTTGGAGAAGATAGTGAACACTTTTTAGAAATACAATGTTATGATATTGCAGGTAATATTGCGTATCACAGCCAAACAGACAAGGTTGACACCACGCCGCCAACAACCACTAAAGAAGTTAGCGAGCCTAAAAAAGTAGTTGATGGCGTTGAATGGGTTGACACCACTACTACAATAGAATTCTTTGAAAAAGATGGCGGTAGTATCTGCCACATTGATGGTGTAACAACATACTACTATAATGAAGTGTTTACAGACCCCGATGATTGGACTCCTTGTTATAACCCAGGTGTTTGTCAAGAGTACGCAGATAGAATGAGCCACGAGGCAGAACTCTGGACAGAGTACCCTGGTGGGCCATTAAACAAAGAACGAGAATCGTGTCACGTCTTATACTTTTATAGTGAGGATGCTATTGGCAACGAAGAACCAATACAAACCAATTGTTTCTTTGTAGATAAAACGCCACCAATGATTATCAAGGACAATGGTGATGCATTACCTGATGGCGGAGAACCAGTATTTACAAACCTTGATAATCCAGAAGGTGAATTTCACTGGATAACAAAAAGCATGCCAGTAACTTTTACGTGTGATGATAGTAGTGATGGAACAGCACCTCACCCTTCAGGTGACGAACAGCTTTGTTATAAAGTATCATTTGATGAAGCTCCAGGAACACTATCTTATATTACTCAAAGATATTGTGCTGATCCACTAGATGGTGAAGGATACTGTTGTGTTGATGCTAACGTGCAAAGACCTTTCGTGTTTAAATTCCTGGAAGAGAGTATGCACAACCTTGAATATTATTGTGTTGACGCAGTAGAAAAGAAAAGTGAAGTGCACACGCAATACTACAAAGTTGATGACACACCTCCAAGCATGACAAAGGATATGTTCGGATCATTCTTAGGCGATTGTCCAAGCGGAACAGATCTTGAACACGGAGATTGTTATGTAGCTGATAATGGAGAGAGTGGAGTAACAATGAGAGTCCAAGATGAAGGAGAGATTTGTGCAGTTGGAGTAGACTATTGTACAACTGCAGTTTGGTGGTTTACAGATGAGCAGATGTGTATAGACAAATATGGTCCAGATGCGTGGAGTGTTGATAAATGCTTAGTTGAGAATATTAGATTCACTGATGAATTAAGTATATACTTCGATGAAGATTCAACACACAAACTATACACTAATTGTGTTGATAAGCTTGGAAACAGATGGGATGGCTTCGGAGATGTAGAATTTTTCCTAGTTGACTCAACACCGCCAGTAACAACAAAAACCTATGGGGAGCCTCATTATCCAGGAGATATAAATGTACCAGGACCTTATCCGCACTGGATAACGATTCAAACACCAATAACGCTTGCTGCAGAAGATGAAAAAGTTGGTGTAGACCAAATTTACTGGAGATATATCGTTGTTGATAATAGATGGTGTAATAGTGAATTTAGCGGATGTCAAAGTTATGACGCACCTATTGATGAACAATTTATTCCTTATGATGATACTGTAAGATTGCCAGAAGAATCATGTCACTTAATTGAATTTTATAGTGTTGATTTATTAGGAAATGAAGAAGGAATTAAAAGGCAGTGTGTATACGTAGAAAATACGCCTCCAGAGACTAGAAAAGTTATTGGAGAGCCACAAGTAACAATTGGTGATGACTTATACATTAGTCGACTAACACCTATCACAATGTATTGTGAAGACCTCGGTGAACACCCGGTCGACCACGTAACATTATTCTACAGGACAAGATACGCGGACGTGTGCGGTGATTGGACAGCCGATAATTGGGGACCAACACAAGAGTACCGGCACGGACTGCCAAACAACCATGATGTAACTGGCGATAATCCGTTCTTGTTAGAGTACGTGTTGTACCTTCAAGAGGATTCATGCCACGAACTAGAATACTGGTGTGAAGACGCATTAGGAAATGTTGGGCCAGTCAAGAGCGAGATTGATATTGTTGACACACAAGCGCCAAACATTGAAATAGAAGTTGAAGGGCCACAAATACTACAAGCTTGTCCAGGAGAAAGAGATCAAGAATTGTGTTTGTACATTGATGGCGTTACCGAATTGATTGTTAACGCCACAGATCCAGAGCCACACCCAGTTAATGAAGTGACTTGTAATTGGGATTATGATGTGTTAGGCGGAGAAAAGATTGGTAGCGGAGCACAAGATGTTGTACCGCCATTTGTTATAAACTTCCCAGAAGAAAGCGAACACTTACTATGGATTGAGTGTGAAGACAAACTAGGCAATGCAGCATTTGTACGACAAACATACATTGTTGACAAGACACCGCCATTAGTAAGAAAGTGGTACGGGCAACCATGGGTCAATAACGATAGAGGCGTTGAGTGGATTACTAGCGACACACCGATATTTGCAGAAGCAATAGACCCACAACCGCACCCTTCAGGAGTGCGAGAAGTCTCGTATAGGACAACAAGAGTTGATGACGAGTATTGTTACAACCAACGAGAACTATGCGAGTCAGCAACAGGAAGTGGAAACTTCACAGCACTAGGTGAATCGTTTAAAATTGACGAGGACTCTTGTCACTTAATAGAAATAATGGCAGTTGACAACGTTGAAAAAGAAACAACACACAAGCAATGCGTTTTTGTTGACAACCAAGCGCCAGATCCAGTAAAAACTGTTGGCGAGCCAAAAAGCACTTGGAATGGCGCTGATGCAAACTTTTACAACATTAGTAACTTGTGCTGGGCTGACGGACCACTAGGTATTGATTGTTGGAAAGTAACACTGCTAACTCCACTAAACTTAGCGTGTGAAGACCCGCAACCACACCCAGTAGATCACAACACAGTATGCTTTAAAGTAGAGGTTGACGGCGACGACTATACGCAAAATTATTGTGGTGACAGAAGATTAAACGATCAAGGCTACTGTTGTATGGACAGTGAACTGCCAACGTTTACTTTTAGAGAAGTAAGCGAGCACAACTTAGCATACTATTGTCAAGACGCGCTAGGCAATACTGGACCATTGGATGATGAGAAGTTCAAAGTTGAAGAGACTGCCTTTAGAATACAACTCAACAAGAAATGGAACCTCATCAGCACGCCAGTAAAACTATTAGATGATAGCATGGACGAAGTATTTGATGACGTAGCAGAAAGTGTTGTAAGTGTTTGGGCTTTTGATGGAACAGACTGGTTTGTATACACTCCAAACGGTGATGACACCGACGATAACCTTGATACTATGGTACCAGGGGATGGTTACTGGGTGCTAGCAGAAGACGATGATATGCTAATCATTGGCGGAAGCTTATTCAGCCCTGCAGTAACACCGCCATCAAAAGATATAGTGCACGGTTGGAACCTGATAGGCTATTTTGGAGCTGAGAACGCTCCTGAAATAGATGGCATGCCTGGCTATTACGGGCCTGCTGGTAACGGAAAAGAAGCTGGTTGTGCAATGTATTCAATTGGAGATAGCATTTGGGATAAAGGCTTTGCTTCACTGTGGAGTTATTGGGAACCATACAATCCAGACTTGTGGCTAGCATTTGATAGGTACAGCAACATGGACCCTGGAGCAGGATACTGGGTTTTTGCCACAGAAGAAGGAGAGTATATTCCAACAACAGTATGCGGCGGGTTAATAGTTTAACCTCCTCTTTTCTTTTTTTTCATTAAATTTTTATATAACTTTAGTGTAGAAGTCGGCGGTGATAATGATGAATAAGGTTTTTTTGGTAATATTAAGTATGATTCTTCTTGTAGGTCTTGCAATGGCGCAATCTGCAGTACCTCATCAGTTTAAAGGAAGCGTGACAGTTAACGGACAACCAGCAGCTAATGGGTTGTTAGTAACAGCACAAATTGACGGCGTAGAAGTTGGAGCTACAATAACACAAGATGGCGGGTATGGTGCAGCGCCATATATATTTTACATTCGAGATCCTCACAGTGATCGTGCAGGAGAAACAATAACATTTTATGTTGACGGAGTTCAAGCAGCAACAAGTGTTTTTGCAAACGGTCACAGCACAACACTAAACCTCGCAATAACAAAAGAAACAACCAACACTGGCGGTAACGGAGGCTCTGGTGGTGGAGGCGGTGGTGGCGGCTCCGGCGGAGGAGGTGGCGGTACAACCACGCCTGCTGATGATAATGAATCACTAGAAACTGGCGAGCTAGAAGTTACAGCACTAGCAGGCTGTGCTCCTGCGTGGAGTTGCTCACAATGGCTTGACTGTGTTAACGGTGTTGAGAAACGCGTTTGTGCAGACGTCAGTGATTGCGGCACTTTAGCTGGTAGGCCAGCAGTACAGCGCGATTGTGAAATTGAAGAAAAGCCAGAAATCCAAGGAGAAAAAGGACCATTTAGTTTTATAACAGGAGCTTTCATTGGCGGTGCAGGATCGCCTGTAATGATTGGCTTTGTCTTAATAATCTTTGGTCTTGCAGGATACTTGTATTTTAGGCAGCGAAAGAAAAAATAATTTTATTTTTTTATTTTAATAATAGCATTGCTGCTTCATATTTTTGTTCTAGCATTTTTTTACTATTTTCAAAGTGCAATTGATTCCACTTGTTTTCTAGTTTTTCCCTGACTGAGTCTCTTGCTTCATCCTGAGTTTTTTTCTCATAAACAAATGCTGCTTTGAAAAGTCCTGCTAGATTGTCAAAAGCGCTTATGGTGTCGGCATCAACAAGTATTTGTTCTTCAACACTTTCACGGTTATTGTCTTGTGAACCTCTGTGATTTAATATACATTTTTTTACAATATCAATTTTTTCTTGAGGGTAATTGAATTCTGCTAGTTTTTCCTGTGCTATTTTAGCACTTGTAAAATGATGGTCGTCACGACCATATTGTATGGATCCAATGTCGTGCAACCAAGCTGCAAGCAACACAATTTCTACGTCAGCGTTCAATTGATTGGCTAATTCTTCACAGTATTTAGCGACAGGGGTGAAGTGGTTGACGAAAGGCTCGTAGCCATAATTGCTTGTTGGCTTTTTACACTCTTCTTCAACAAAATTTTTTATTTGTTCTACAATACTCATAAAAAAGTGCAAAGAACTCTTTTTAATAAACTTAACGAAAAAAACAGAACACAAGCTTTACTAAATTACTTTTATTTCTTAAATATTTTAGTAGATACTTTTCCTCCTGGACAAATTTTATTAAATTTACATCTAGGACAGAAAAATTTCCATTGTAACATTAAATGAATAATTAAAAGAAGCGCATAAGAAACTAATATGAAGATATTATTATAAAAAAAGAAGACTGGGTAAACGAAATAAATCCCGGTCAATATAGATACTATATGTTCTTTCTTTTTAGAATACTTAAATTTTTTATTCTTAAAAAACCAAGTTGACATAATATTTGCTAAACCCATACAAAGAATACCTGGACAAAACTTCCCCCTATAAGGACATCCAATACACCAATCTTTTGCTTGAAAAAATACTAATATAAAATAGAGCAGTATATATCCAATCAAAGCAAAGATTGAATATTTATAACTATAAATTATTGAAATAATAGTAAGAAGAACCCAAGTTAACAGAACAGTAAAAAAATAAAGAAACTTATCATTATCACTCCACTTAGATACTGTTTTAATTTTCATTATAAATAAACTTTAAGAATCATAGCTCTTAAATAGTTTTCTATTTATTTTTCCCCTTCCATCTCAAGCTAATTTGTTATTTACCATCTTGATAACTAAGCAGCTTCCTTTATTTCTTTTTCGACTACCATTTCTAAATTGCTTTTTTTATCATCTGGTTCTTCTGGATAGTCGCAAGCAGGATATTTGTGGAATTTTAGTGTGATAATGCTCCATTTCTTTGAAGCGTAAACCATACCTTCATACATATCTCCAGGCTGGATATAATCACAACATCTATCACACCAGTGATCCTTTTGTGCCACAAATGTATATGTTCGAAGTAGCCTATCCATAACGTTTAGCGAGATGAGAAAATATATAATATTTTTGATTTACGCGTGAATGTTATAAAGAAAAATCGCTCTAAGCACTCTAAAAAAATGAGGTGATAAAGCTTAGCTTATCTTGGTGTTGTCAGGCATGTTGCATTGCACGCTTTCAGTTTTTGTTTTTAATTCTTTGTCCTTGTAATAGACTTTGTTGTTTTTTACTGTTAGCTTGATTTTTTGAAAAGTTTTGAAATCTATTTGTGCAGTTGAGGGATTTGATCCTTCAATTGTTACTTGGTCTCCTGGTTTTGATTTTGGCGCTAAAACTAATGATAGTTTTCCGCTTGTTTCTCCTGCTAGTAGCATTCCATTACTTTCAACCCCTCGCAGTTTTGCAGGTTTTAAATTTGTCAAAACAACAATGTTTTGACCCTTAAATTCGTCCGCACTCATGTAATCAACAAGTCCACTAACAATTTGGCGTTTTTCAGTGCCCAAATCAATCTGTGCAGTGTAAAGTTTTTCTGCATTAGGATGAGGTTTCACATCAATTACTTTTGCAACTTTAAGGTTTAATAACTCAATTCCTTCAATTTTTTCTTGTTTTTTAGCTTCTATGCGCGCAAATAAAGCTGTAGCCTTATTGACTTTTTTATTTTCTAAAAAGCCCCATTTCAAATCTTTAAATGTTGTTAGTTTAAAACTAAATTGCTCGGCAATTTTTCTAGCTGTTAGTGGTGTGAATGGTTCAATGTAGTGTGCGATGTATGCTAGTGCATGAGCTGTAGAATTTACTACTGTTGCAAGCTCTGCTGTTTTATTGTTTTTTGCTAGCTCCCACGGTTTTTCATCGTTTATGTATTTGTTAACACTTCGAATGTAACCCCATAGTATGTCGAGTGCTTTGTTGAATTCTAGTGTGTTATAATACTTGTTTAACTCGTTTTGTAGTTTTAGAGCGTCACTTTCTAGTTTTTTGTTAGCACTAGCTTGTGGTATTATGCCATCACAATATTTTGTTGCTAGCGCGTTTACACGCATCACAAGATTTCCCAAATCATTACCTAATTCGTTGTTGTAACGGTCATTTAGTGCTTTGAAGCTGAAGTTTCCATCAAGGCCAAATGGCAGTTCGCGTAGTAAAAAATAGCGTAGTGCGTCAGCTCCGTACTCTTCTATTGCTTGATCAAGTATTACAAAATTGCCTTTAGACTTTGACATTTTTTCTCCTTCAACAGTCCACCAACCGTGAGAGTAAACCATTTTAGGCAATTCAATACCAGCGCTTAGTAGCATTGCTGGCCAGATAACTTTGTGAAACCATGAGATGTCTTTACCAACCAAGTGCACATCACAAGGCCAGAATTCATCAAAGTTTTTGTTTTTGTCTAATGCGCTGATGTAATTAGTCAATGCGTCAAACCAAACGTAGACAATGTGTTTTGTGTCTAGTGGGAATGGTATTCCCCACTTAAAGCTTGTGCGACTAATTGACAAGTCTTTAAGTCCTTCTTTAACCCTGTTAATTATTTCTGATTGCCGACTTTTAGGACTGATAAATTCCGGATTCTTTTTGTAATAATCTAATAGTTTATCCTGGTATTTTGATAATCGAAAAAAATAACTCTCTTCTTTTAATAATTGCACTACACGTTTGCATTCTGGACAATTACCATCAATTAATTGTAGTTCTGTCCAATAAGTCTCGCATGGAACACAATAATAACCTTCGTACTCGCCAAGGTAAATGTCTCCTTTATCATTGACTTTCGTTATAAGTTCTTGAACGTATTTTTTATGGTGCTCGTCAGTAGTTCGAATAAAATCATCAAATTCAATTTCTAGTTTTTTCCAGGCCTCACGAAAACGTTTTTCTAATTGGTTAGTAAACTCTAATGGAGTCATTTTTTTTTCTTTTGCTGCTAACTCAATTTTTTCCCCGTGCTCGTCAGTGCCAGTAAGAAAGAACACTTTTTTGCCAAGCAGTTTATGCCAACGGCTAAGAACATCCGCGGCAATTGTAGTGTACGCGTGCCCAATGTGCGGAATGTCATTAGGATAGTATATTGGCGTTGTCACATAAAAAGTATTTTTTGTCATAGAAATGATTATTCGACGATTATTTAAAAATGTTTTGTGCTGGCCTGCACTAAGACTTGATGCAATGCTTTTTCTTCTTCTGTTTCTTTTGGCAGCACATAACCTTTTTTAGTAAGACAATTTGCGATATATAACATTACTTCAAGACACTTGTCAGCTGCTAAAACAAAACTGTTTTGTTTTAGTGACGCATACTTTTGAGATGTTTTTTCTAGTATCCAATAAGCATAAGTATCAGAAACTGTTCCAACTAAAGGTTCTAATTCGCTGATTAATTCTTTAACAGTTATTTTTGGATCAGTAACAATTTTATCTAATGTGTGTTCGGTTTTTCTTACAGTTTGTAAATCTTTGACTACTGTTAACATATTATAAAAATTTTAGAATTATATAAAAAACTTTTTATGGCTTTGTGCGGTACTTACTTTCACGTCTTATCCAAAAAAGAAGTCTTGCCCCAAAATCGCATGGGTGTACTTGCCAATCGTTTACTTTTGAAGGGCTGTAATCAAGTCTTGCTTGCTTTGCTATAACTTCTGGAACATAAATATTTAATTCTTTTAAGAATACGTGACTCTCTAAATCCGCGCCATTAGTTTGAGGATTAAAACTTCCGCTTGCAGATCGTTTTATCGGGATTGCTATTTTTTGGCCTTCCCACTCGCTTGCCCTGTCAGGCTCTAATCCAGTAGCTATACGCCCTAAATCTATAATATAACAGTGTTTGCTGTCAGGTCTTAGAACTCTTCTAGAAGTGTGCGTTATTGCTTGTAAAACCCTTACTAGTGAGTCATCTTCTTGCATGTCGTCTCCTAAAAACGTTTAACAGTGTTATTTTGTCATTACTGCTATATATTATTTGTTATAAAAAAAGAAAAAAATAAGATTTTGTGTAAATATCATGTTATTGCGAGCTTACTCGCTGTCTTTTTCGTCTTCATCTTCAAATAAGTGGTATTTCATTTTTTTACCTCCGACTATTTTCTGTTCAAGCCAGTATTATGTTCGCATTTAAAAACTTTTTTGTCGACGATAAAAGGAGAATATTTGTTGTTTTTTGCTTTGTTTTAAACTATTGAACTCTGTAAAGACCTATCAGGGTTTGAAAAGTCTTGTTTTTTGCTAAAACAAAGCTTTTTTTGTGTTGTTAAAGTTGTTTTTTCGAACATTTTAAAAACCATTTATGACTTTTATTTTTTGAGGTGATTATCATAAAAGACAAACAATTAAGAACCTTAGTAAAATCGATTAGTTGGCGTGTGATTGCAAGTACTGCGACAGCGATAATAGTATTAATTTTGACTGGCAGTTTTAAGTTAATGATAGGGGCTGGAATTATGGATGCTACGTCAAAGTTCATGATTTATTACTTGCATGAAAGAATTTGGAATCACGTCAAATGGGGCAAAATAACAACATAAAAAAATAAAATTATTTTTTTACTGCTTTCATTTTCTTTGTCACGTCTATTGTTTTGTGACATTTGTCGCACTCAAAGCGTAGTGTTTCTACTCCTTTAACTTTTTTTCTTTTGAAAGGAACTTGTTTTTCTGAGTCATTTTTGCAGTGCGGACAAACATAACTAATATTTGCTGTTAGGCCTTCTTCATATTCTTCTTTTTCTACAGTGTAATGGCATGCTGGGCACTCGTATTCTTTTGCGCGAATTTTTGCCTTGCCAGTTTTTTCATTAACTGGTTTTCCCATTTGTGCTTTGTGACACTTTGGACACTCTTGTTTGAAAACCCACAACATTACATTGCCATCATTTTCAAGTTTTCTACGTGTAAAATATACTAAGTCTTCCATACTATCCGGTTGTTCTATTGCCATTATGTTCTCACCTTTTGAATTTCTTCTGATAATTTTTCATATTCGTCATAGCCTCTAATATCGCCCCAATTATCTTTGAGCATTTGATATATTGCTGATATTGCCCATTCACTGATAGCACCTCTTTGTGAAAGGTTTGCGTGTTGAAATCTGACTGTTTGAGCATCAAGAAAAGCTCTTAGTGTTGCATCAAATTCTTTTCTTGCCTCGTCAAGCTCTCCTACAAGATTTGCTGCTTGTCTGTAATATCTCGCGGCAGTGCCAAACATTTCGACAGTTTTTCTAACGTCTGGGTTGCCAATTTCTTTTTTTATAGTTAATAACAATTCGTCAAACTCATAAATTATTATTGCTGCTTGAAATTCTTTTATTGCAGTGTTATAATCTACCCCTTCTAATCTTATAACTCCAGAACTTTGCAGTCCTTTCAATAATTGCTCTCCTTTTACTAGTTCTTTTTTGCTTAAACTTCTTTCTTCATGATTTAATATCTTGTATAAGTCTATAGCTTCCTGGGCGTGAACGTGAACTTTGTGAGCGATAATTTTAGGGTTAGACAAGTGAACGTAAGTGCCTCCTGCGCCAACGAGCACGCTAATACTTATCAGTAATGTGCGAAATAAAGCTCCAAGTTTTCTAGGCGTTCTATACCTTCTTTTCATAAATATTGACATTTTATTCTTCTCTTAATCTTTTGATTTCAATGCTTATTGCGTTGTCATTGACTCGAATGTAGCGCGGGCACATTGTGTATTCTAGTTTGTGCGTGTTGCAATAATTTATTATATTGTTTTTTTCTTGTTCATTATTATATTTTACTATTACGTTAATACCGTTGGCTTCTGGTTTTAATACGTTAAAATCGTATGCTTTCAAGTCAGCGAGTGCTTCATTGCGTTTTTTTGACAAGAATGCTAGGCGTTGTGGCAGCATTGTCAAAGCATAATCAATCTTTTCTAGTAATTCTGGTGATGGATTAAAACTTGTTGAAGCTTTTAAATAATCAAAATATTTTTGGTCACTTGTGGCGATAAAACCTCCACTTCCTGCCTCTACAGGTTTTGCGTTGCCAAAACTTCCTATTATAATATCGCCAATTTTTGCGTTGTTTGTTCCAATGCTTGCACTAGCATCATTTACCAATAATGTATTAGTTTCTTTGGCTGCTTTTTGTATTGCTGCCATGTCTTGCATTGCAAAATAACCAGTCATGCTATTGACGAGTAGCACGCTGTTTTCTCTAACTCCAGCCTCGAAAACATCAACATCGATTAGTCCATAGTCTGTTTTTAACATTATCACATTCAATCCAAGCTTGTGAGCGTATTGCGGGTAAGTCATCCAACCACCCATATCTTGCAAGTAAACATTTTCAATTCCTTTATGCTGTGCTAATTGAAAACTTGTGAGCACTGCTATATTGCCACGGCGAGTGAGCAGCACGTACTCTTTACCAGTCAAAGCACGAATCTTAGATAGTACAGCGTCTAACATATTATTATGTAGTGCTTGTTGGTTAATAATGTTTTTGGTAAGCTTAATATAATACTGCAATAGCTAATAATACTATGTCGGAGCACTACTATGATATTATCAGTGATTCATATCATGAATTGTACAAAGAAGAACAAGGACAAAAAATTGCTTTAGTGTTGTCAATGGTGAAACTTGAAGGCAGCATTTTAGATGTTGGAGCAGGACCATGCTATCTATCAAGCTTTGTTGACAGCAAACACATCGTAGCATTAGATCCTTCAGAAAAACTATTAAAAATGGCCAAGAATTGTAAAACAGTAGTTGGCTACGCCGAGAGCATTCCTTTTGATGATGACACTTTTGACAATGTTGTCAGTTTTACTGCAATACAAAACTTCAAAGACGTAAAAAAAGGATTAGAGGAAATGAAACGAGTTGGAAAAAAACAATTCGTGTTCACTTTTGTAAAAGACAGTCCAAAACGTGAAAGAATAATATTTTACGTAAAAGAACTATTCAAAGTAGACAGAATAATAGAAGACGACAAAGACGTGATAATAATAGCTAAGAAATAACTTCTAAGTATTGTAGTGTGTGATTGTAGACTTGTGGTGTTTGTCGTGGCAGCATCATTTGGTTGTGAAAGCTTCCTATGCCGAAAACACTGTTGCCTTTTACTACTGTGTTAGTGGCCCACTCTAGTTTTACTGATGGCACAGTGATTATTTCGTCTGTGGTGTAGGGTTGGCCGTAGGTTTTACAACAACTGCCTGCGATAGTGTAGTACTCAACATTATTTGTTGGCGTTTGATTGTTTAAAATTCTCAAAAACTTGCTTCTGGCGCGCATGTCAGAGCATTCTGGCCCTGGGTGTAAGCGGTCACAAAAACCATCTAGAAAAACTCCTTCAAAGCCATGATTTGGAGTTCCAATCATCACTAGTTTTCGCACTTTTGAGCCGTCACTTAAAAGTTCTACATAACCACGCGCTACTAGCCCGCCCATTGAATGTGCTACGATGTCTACTTGTTCTGCTCCTGTTTTGTACAACACTATATCTATTATTCTTTCTAATCGTTGTGAGTAATTAATAATGCGGTCTTGGTCACTAACGCCAATTTGCTGGTCTAACAATTCATCGATTGACGTGACATAATAAGTTGTTTTTACGACAACACTTTTCTCGCCAGCCCAAACATTTTTCCTAAGAAGTGTTTGATTATCAAAAGGCAACAATAACCCTTTACCAACGTAATATTCATCTTCTATAAACTGTTGGTACATTGGATCAATAGTTTCAAGTGACAAGTACAAACTGCCAAAACTCCTAGAGCTATGACCATGAAGGATTATTAGAGGCACTTGCGGTGTTTGATTAGTTCCTATAATATCTGCAAATGTGTCAAGTAGTTCTTCTTGATAGCTTGTAAGGCTTTCTATTAACTTGTTTTCCTTGTTTGTTAGAAAATAATAATCTTGCAAGTAATTAACACTAAAAAAAAGCCCTAACACTATTATCACTAAAAAAAAGCTTAGTATTGCAAACAGAGCTATTCTTTTGCCCAGATGCTTTTCTAAACGCTTTTTCATAAAGTGTTAGGTGTTAATGTTTTATAAAAAACTATAAGTTTAAAAAACTACAATGTTATTAATTAATTATGAAAACACTTTTTGATCAAACAAGCTCCAAGCAAGCCCACTTGTACTCAAAACTATGTCTTGTGTTTTCATTTATCTTGCCGCCACTAGCAATATTTTTTGGCGTCAAAGCACTAAAAAAAATGGTACAAGAATATTTTGGAGGAAGAGCGATTACTAATGCTGGACTGTTAATTAGCACAATGCCATACCCTATAATCAGCCTTACACTACTATATTATTTTGAAGTTATGAACTCGTGGTCACTACTGTTTTCTTTTGTTGTGCCAATGATAGTGACAATTTATGCAATAAAACAATTCAATAAATTGCTTTTGAGCGGTCAATGGTCCAGAGCATACGCAATATTTCTGACAACACTACTAGTTTTAGTAATGCCATTATCAATAGTCACGCTTATTGCTTTCGCACCATTTTAACACTAAAAAATGCTCTTTTTTAACCAATAACTATTTAAATACCCCCAAATTTCCCACTACTTACCCGTGATTAATGACGACCACAAAAAGTGGTTGGAATGAGGAAAAAATTCTACTTTTTCCACATCACAATATGGAGGAATAATAAAATGACAGACGCTGATAAAATATATGAAGCGATTGAAGTCGCGCGCTCAACAGGAAAAATAAAAAAAGGCACTAATGAAGTAACAAAAGCAATGGAGCGTGGAGTCGCAACACTAGTCGCATACGCTGGTGACGTAAACCCGCCAGAAATCACAATGCACTTACCATTAATCGCTAAAGAAAAAGACATTCTATGCGTAGAAGTTCCAACAAAAGAAGAACTAGGCGCAGCAGCAGGACTAACAGTTGGCACTTCAGCAGTGGCAATCACTAAAGAAGGAGAAGCAAAAAAACTTATTGTAGAGCTAAAAAAAGGAGCTCCAAAACCAGAAGCAAAAGTTGAACCTGTAAAAGAAGAAACTCCTAAAGAAGAACCTGTAGAAGAAGAAAAAGCAGAAGAAGTTAAAGTTGAACCTGACGCAAAAGTTGAGCCAAAAGAAGAAGCTAAAACTAAAGAAGATAAAAAATGAGCGAAGAACAACAAAAAACTGACAATAAAAAACCAGTTGCTAAAGAAGAACAAAAAACTAGTGGTGGAGTACAATTTTCTTACGCAGTACCAGCAACAGTCGAAGAGATTATTGGACGAACTGGCGCTCGCGGCGAAGCAACACAAGTACGCTGCAAAGTACTCGACGGTCGTGATTCAGGAAAAATCCTGAGGCGCAATGTCAAAGGACCAGTACGCTTAGGTGACACATTAATGCTTCGCGAAACAGAAATTGAAGCCAGACCATTAAACAGGGCCGGAAGAGGTAACTCTTAAAATGGCAAAATGCGATTTTTGCGGCAAAATCATAACTGCTGGAACTGGAAAAAAATACATTAAAAAAGACGGCAAAATACTAGATTTCTGCTCGCTAAAATGCGAAAAAAACATGGTCAAACTACGGCGCAAACCACGCGCGACACGCTGGAGTGAACACTACGAAAAACCAGAAGCAGGCCAGAAGAAAAAATGATTGAAAGAACTTTAGTAATCATAAAACCTGACGGGATACAAAGAAGTTTGATGGGAAAAATTATCACTCGCTTAGAAGATGCAGGACTGAAAATTATTGGCATGAAAATGCGATGGGTTGACGAAAAATTCGCTGAAAAACATTATTTTGATGTCAAAGAACGCTATGGGGATAGAATACTAAAAAGTTTGACAGGATATTTAGCAAAAGGTCCTGTGCTTGCAATGGTTGTTGAAGGAGTACAAGCAGTTTCGATTATCAGAAAAATTGTTGGTGCAACATACCCTCACGAAGCAGCACCAGGAACAATCAGAGGAGACTTTTCGCACATATCAAAAGATCATGCCAACAAGCACGAAATACCTGTCAGCAATCTAATACATGCTTCAGCAAAACCAGAAGAAGCAAAATACGAAATCGAATTATGGTTTACAAAAGAAGAAATGCACACTTACAAAACAGTACATGATGTGCATGTAATATGATGAAAAACTTTCAAGAAGAGATTGGAAAGTTCAACCTTGAGAGGGGTTGGAACAAAGACTCTCGTTTCATTAAAGACTTCCTCTTAAACCTTTGCGAGGAAGCAACAGAAGCATGGACTGTAATCAAATGGATTGACGAAGAAAAACAAAAAGAAGTCATCAAAGAACACGTTGACAAATTCGAAGATTTTGTTGGTGACAGCCTATATTTGATATTCAAAATTGCTTGGTTACTGGACATTGACAGTGAACAAGCACTAAAAAACACATTAGAAGAATACGAAAAAAGATTTCCTGCAGACAAAATGAAAGAAGTAAAGCATGGTAACCCTCTTGCAGGGGGGATTGACAACAAATAATCAAGGTGAAAATTTATGACTGAAAAAATGGTTGACAGAGTATTTCGGCTTATGAAAGAGCCAACACAAATACGCAATATTGGAATCGCTGCACACATTGATCACGGCAAAACAACATTCTCAGACAACCTGTTAGCTGGAGCTGGTATGATGTCAGAAGACCTAGCAGGAAAAGCCTGTGTTTTAGACTTTCACGCTGACGAGCAAGAACGTGGAATCACAATTGACAGTGCAAGTGTTAGCATGGTGCACGAATTTAAAGAAAAAGAATTCTTAATCAACCTAATTGACACTCCAGGACACGTGGATTTTGGCGGTGACGTCACACGCGCAATGAGAGCAGTTGATGGAGCAATAGTGTTGAGTTGTGCATCTGAGGGTGTCATGCCACAAACAGAAACAGTTCTGCGCCAAGCACTGCGAGAGCGTGTAAAACCAATACTTTTTATCAATAAAGTGGATCGTTTAATCAAAGAATTAAAATTAACACCTGAAGCAATGCAAGAGCGATTCATAAAAATTATTGATCACGTCAACGAATTAATCAAGAGTATCGCAGAAAAAGAATACGGCAGCAAGTGGAGTATCAACGTAAACGAAGGTAGTGTTGCTTTTGGAAGCGCTTTTCACAATTGGGCTTTGAGTATACCATACATGAAAGAGAAAGGACTCACTTTCAAAGATGTCATAGAAGCATACGAAGCAGACGATGAAGATAAAGTCAAAGAACTGGCCAAGAAAGCACCACTGCACGAAGTAGTACTAAACATGGTTATTGATCACCACCCAGACCCTGTAGTGGCACAAGAGTACAGAATACCAAAAATTTGGTACGGTGACATAAACTCTGATATTGGAAAATCATTAAAAACATGCGATTCTAAAGGCAAAATGGCTTTTATCGCAATCAAAATAGTAGTTGACAAGCACGCAGGAGAAGTCGCTATGGGACGATTATTTAGTGGCACTGTAAAACAAGGTGATGAAGTGTACATGAACGGATTAAAAAAAACTGTTAGAGTACAACAAGTGAACGTGTACAACGGTGCAAAGCGTGAAATGGTTGAAGGTGCTGTAGCTGGAAACATTGTAGGATTAGTGGGACTTCGAGGAGTTTACAGCGGAGAAACAGTTAGTTCTGAAGAAATGGATCCTTTTGAAGCAATCAAGCACATTTTCGATCCTGTTATCACAAAAGCAGTAGAGGCAAAAAGACCAAGTGATTTGCCAAAACTAGTAGAAGTTTTAAAACAAGTATCAAAAGAAGATCCAACAATCAAAATAGAGATTAACGAAGAAACAGGAGAACACTTAATGAGTGGCATGGGAGAATTGCACTTAGAAGTCGTAGAAAATCGTATTAAAACAGAAAAAGGCGTAGACCTACACTCAAGTCCTCCAATAGTAGTGTACAGGGAAACTATCACTGCATCATCAACACGTGAAGGTGAAGGAAAAAGTCCGAACAAACACAACAGACTATACTTCAAAGTCGAACAATTAGAGCCAGAAATAGCCAAGGCAATAAAAGACGGTAACTTACCAGAAATGCGATTGAGAAAAAAAGACACAGAAGTTATGAAAATGATAAAAGAGTTAGGTTATGACTCGAAAGAATCACGTGACGTCAAAGAAATCTATAATGGAAACTTACTGCTTGATCGCTCGCGCGGAATAGTGCACATTGGCGAGATAATGGAAATGGTACAGGACATGTTCGAAGACGTCATGAGAAGCGGGCCAATAGCCAACGAGCCATGTTTTGGGGTGAAAGTTAGTCTAATGGACGCAAAATTGCACGAAGACGCAATACATCGTGGACCAGCACAACTTTATCCAGCAGTACGTGAAGGTATCCGTGAAGCAATAAGCATGGCAAAACCATTAATTTACGAGCCAATACAAACACTAATGTTTGAAGCACCAGTAGAGTACATGGGAGAAATATCAAAACTAGTCCAAAACAAAAGAGGACAATTATTAGACATGCAACAAGAAAGATCAATGGTGACAGTTAAAGCAAAATTACCAGTAGGAGAAATGTTCGGTCTTTCAAGCGAGCTTCGAAGTGCCACAGGAGGACGCGGAACAAGCTTTGTAGTAGACCAAGCATTCGAGCGATTACCTGATGAATTACAACACAAAATCGTCAGCCAAATACGTTCGCGTAAAGGACTAAAAACCGAAGAGTAAAAAGAAAGGTTTTTAAATAGGCACTGTTTCCATTGACGACATCCAAATCAACAAAAACCTTTTTGGAGGGAAAATAAGATGAGCAAAAATAAAGAACACATAAACCTTGTATTCATTGGACACGTAGACCACGGGAAAAGCACCACAGTAGGGCGCTTACTATTTGATACAGGTCACATCGATGAGCAAGCAATGAGAAAACTTAAAGAAAAAGCAGCTGAACTAGGAAAATCAGGCTTTGAATTCGCATACGTCATGGACAACCTAAAAGAAGAAAGAGAAAGAGGAGTAACCATTGACTTAGCACACAAAAAGTTCGAAACTGACAAGTTCTACTTTACAATAATTGACGCGCCAGGACACAAAGACTTCGTCAAAAACATGATTACAGGCGCAAGCCAAGCAGACGCAGCAGTACTATGTGTTGCAGCAAACGACGGTGTTAACGCTCAAACAAAAGAGCACGTGTTTTTAGCAAAAACACTAGGCGTAAACCAGTTAGTAGTAGCAGTCAACAAAATGGATATTTCAGGAGTAGACTGGAGCCAAGATCGATTCAACAAAGTAAAAGAAGAAGTCTCAACACTAATCAAAAGTGTAGGCTACAAACCTGAAGAAGTAGCATTCGTACCAATGGCAAGCTTACTAGGCGACAACGTAGCTAAAAAAACAGAAAAGATGACATGGTACAGTGGACCAACACTACTTGACGCAATCAACAGCCTAAAAACACCAGAAAAACCAACAGAACTACCACTACGATTACCAATCCAAGATGTGTACAACATCACAGGAATTGGAGTAGTGCCAGTAGGCAGAGTTGAAACTGGAGTAATGAAATTAGGCGATAAAATAGTTGTAGTACCAGGACGTGAAGGCAAAGGTGTAGAAGGAGAAGTAAAAACCATTGAAATGCACCACGAGCAAATGAAAGAAGCACGACCAGGAGACAACATAGGATTCAACGTTAGAGGCATTGGAAAAAAAGACATTGCACGCGGGGACGTACTAGGAACAACAAGCAATGTTCCAACAGTAGCAGAAGAGTTCACAGCACAAATAGTTGTTTTGAACCATCCAAGCGTTATCACCGTAGGATACACACCGGTTTTCCACATCCACACAGCACAAGTTGCATGCCAGTTCATGGCAATTGAGAAAAAACTCAATCCTGCAACAGGTGAAGTACTGCAAGAAAACCCGGACTTTATCAAAAACGGTGACAGTGCAATAGTAAAATTAAAGCCAGTGACACCACTAGCCATAGAAAAAATCAAGGAAATACCACAAATGGCAAGGTTTGCTATCAGGGACAGCGGCGCAACAGTCGCAGCAGGAATGTGTACAGAACTGAAAGCAAAACCAATGGGCAAGTAAGCCCAACCCTTATTTTTTTATAATGGCATGGTGAAACAACGGTTTTATCATGTGGCACGCCACAACGACCAGAGAAAAAAATGCAAACAGCTAGAATAAAACTAATAAGCAATGACATAGCCCAAGTCAATAGTACTTGCGAGCAAATAAGCGCTATTGCAGAAAAAACTGGCGTGACAATGAAAGGACCAATACCGCTGCCAACAAAAAAACTTAAACTTACAACCCGCAAATCACCTGATGGTGAAGGCAAGGCTTCTTGGGATCGTTTTGAAATGCGAATCCACAAACGATTAATTGATTTATCAGTAGATGAAAGAGCATTACGCCTTATCATGAGAATACCAATACCTAAAGGCCTAAACATTGAAATTGAAATGCTTGAAAGATAATCATTATTCCTTCTTCTTCATGACATATCCTGGAGCGTCTACTTTATTTTCTCTCAGATCAAGAACTGGCATACATGATCCTAGTCCAACAGGAAGACCTAAAAGCTTTAAGATATCGCTAATAGCCTCGCCTTGTTCAACTAAACGATCAATACTTAAATCATGCTCTTCATCAACAACACATTGTCCATCTTTATACTCAGAATAACCATGATTTAACAGTGTTCCTTTATGATCAAAAGTGTAAATGTCAATATATTTATCATTTCCTTTCTCTTCAATCATATGGACAATTACAGGTAAAACTTTTGAACTAATATTGGAACTGTTAGGCTTTAACGATGTTCTAATAATATTAAACATTAGACTATGATTTGGAGAAAACTGGTGATTTGCATAAATTTGAAACAGTGAAGCATCACTTTGGTTAACTTGCACTTCAAGACTTTCGATTTCAAAAGGTTTATTTTCTTGTGAGGACATGGTGCTTTTGATGATAAGTTATATTTAATTCTTATGCAAAATTTGCCAAAAACTTTATTAAATAAGAATATTAAGTATGGATTATGACTAACAGAATTTTTATAGTTCACTGTTGGGACGGAAGTCCTAACGACGGGTGGTATCCTTGGCTAAAAAAAGAATTAGAAACTAATGGCTTTGAAGTGCAAGTTTTACAAATGCCAGAGCCAGAAGAACCAAAAATTGAGACTTGGGTGTCATATTTACAAGAAGCAGTCGGAGTAGTTGATGAGAACACATACTTTGTCGGTCATTCTATAGGCGCTCAAACAATCATGAGATATTTAGAAGGATTAGTTGAAGGCTCCAAAGTTGGCGGCGTAGTATTTGTTGGAGGATGGTTCAACTTATTATCCGAGGCAGTTGATGACGAAGAATCACAAGAAATAGCAAAACCGTGGCTAACAAAAAAAATAGACTTTGAGAAAGTCAAAAACACAACCGACAAGTTTATAGCAATATTTTCTGACGATGACTACTTCGTGCCATTAACAGACAAAGAATTATTCGAAGAGCGTTTAGGCGCGAAAACAATGGTTGAAGTAAAAAAAGGACATTTTAGCGAAGATGACGGAGTTAAAGAATTGCCAATAGTATTAGATTCTGTTTTAGAATTATCTAACTAACTGCCAAAAACTTTATTAAATAATCAGAATTCTAACAGTTTAATGCCAGCGTCGCATAGCCTGGAAACGACAAAAATAGAGTTTTGCCTGTTTTGTTGTTGGGCAATATTGCGCAAGATTGGAAATCTTGTCCCTTTGGGATCCCCGGTTCAAATCCGGGCGCTGGCGTTATTTAGTAAGCTTTATATATTAAACTGGAATTCTCGACTTTATCATGGTACAAAGAGTTGGTGGAGCACGCCGTAAGACGCGCACCAAAATGAAAAAGCCTATCCGTAAAAAAGGCAAAATAAGTATTTCAAAATATTTTGCAGTGTACAAAGAAGGCGAAAAAGTATTATTGAATGCTGAGCCTGCAGTACAAAAAGGCATATATAGTCTGCGAGAGCACGGAAGACTAGGCGTTATCACAGGCAAGCGAGGAGCTTGTTATTTAGTAGACGTCAAAGTCGGAAACACTAAAACAAAACAATTCATTGTGCACCCAGTGCACCTAAAAAAAGCGTGATTAAAATGAGCAAACCACAAGTACTATCGGAAAAACCAGTAAGCCTATCACAAACTAACAGTGAAATAAGCAAGATAAAAAAGCGTGATGAAGGACTAAACTTTAGAGCGCAAAAAGTTGAAGAGTACTTGCAACAATCAAAACCATTAAGCACAAAAAAAGCTGATGATTTAGTAAAAGCTCTTGAAAAGCTTGACATTCCAAGATTAAAAGAAATTCACATCATAAAAATTGTTGATTTACTGCCACAAAAAATTGAGGATTTGAAAGTAATACTTCAAGGTTACGTGCAAACAATTAACGCTGACAACATGAAAAAAATCATAGAAGTTGTCTCAAAGCAAGCATAAACTTTTTTTCTTTACAAAAAACTTATAAATATTCATGACACAATAATATGAACTAAGGGTTGGCCAATGGAAACAATAAGAAAAACTCGCGAAGAAACAGCTATAGTGCTAGACTACCTGCCAAACGGCTATTCTTTTGACAAAAGGCCAAGCCACAAAAAAACAGCTATAGCGCAAGTTATTGGAAAACAACGTTTCAGCCTTTTAGAAGTGGTTCCAAAAAAAGAAATCATGCTGCAACCGAACGAAGAAGTCTATATAGGTGACGGCAAAAGAGAAAAAATCCATCACGTACTAGGAAAACTACCTTATACAAAACTAACCAATAGTGCGAAAGCGGAAGTTGAATATATAGTGAAAGATTTGGTTGAAGCAAACCAAGCACAATTCATAAATTTTTTTAACAATTCACAAGCATTATCAACAAGGATGCACCAATTAGAATTATTGCCAGGGCTTGGGAAAAAACACATGTGGGAAATACTTGATGAGCGCAAAGAACAAGAATTCTCAACCTTTGAAGACTTAAAAAGTCGTGTAAAACTAATGCCTGACCCTAAAAAAGCAATTATTAAAAGAATAATATTAGAATTAGAAGGCAACGAAAAATATCGTTTGTTCACAGAATAAAATGCAATGGAGAAAAGTATTACAATCGAATGACGTGCTGATTTTTGAGAAGAAAAAATCAGAGTTCACAATCAGAATAGAGGCACGACTAGTTGAGGGTGAGTGGGAAGTAATAAAAAAATATTATGGCAATGTGAATTTTTCTGAAGAATATTATGCTGATACAAAAAAAGAAACATTACAGTTAATAACACAATTAAAAAGTGAAAAAGACCTGCAAACAAAAGACATCGAGAGAATCAAGAAATTACGCTCGAAAAATTTGCGCATAAACGCAAAAAGAGCTTACAAAGATACAAGCGTTGAAAAATGGTACATTTATATCAACAACAAAGAAAGTGGGTTTGCAATCATTCGCTATGATGATCAAACACTAATAGATGTTGTAGTGCAAGAAAAATATCGTTATTTAGAAGACAAAATACTTGATGAATTAACAAAAATTTTAGGTCTTGACGATGTGGCTTATGAAATAGTGCAAAATGTTTACTTTTACAACAAAAGCACTAATTACACTACTGAAACTGTCAAAAGCATCTCCTTAGAAGAGTTGGATTTTGACGAAGCAGAATAACAATACCTTTTTTAAATAATCACTTAATTCTACAAACTATGAAAACAGTCTTTATAGAAGCTAAAGCTAAAGTGAAAGTAGATTTTAGTAGTGTGCTGGAACAATTACCAAAAAAATTGGTTCTTGCGACAACAGTACAATTTATAGACCAATTAGACAGTATGAAAAAACAATTAATTGATGCTGGCATCAATGTTAGTTTACTAAAAGGCACTCGTCAAACAACACTTGGCCACATGCTAGGATGCACTAAAACAAATAATACTGGACCTTTTTTATATGTTGGTGATGGATTGTTTCACCCAAAACAATTATTGTATCAAACAAAAGCAGAAGTTATTGTTTTCAACCCTTACAATGAGCAACTAACAATATTGGATCAAAAAATTGTTGAGTCAATGAATAAAAAAGTAAAAGCAGGACTTGTAAAATTTTACTCTGCAAAAAATGTTGGAATACTCGTGAGCACAAAACCAGGCCAGAATGAATTAAAAAAAGCTATTGAACTAAAAAAAACAATAGAGGAAAAAGACAAGTCAGCCTATATTTTAATCGATGATACATTTGATTTTGACAGTTTAGAAAATTTTAATTTTATTGACGTATTTGTCAATACTGCTTGTGTTAGAGTGGGTGTTGATGACAGTATTCGATTGCCAAAACCAGTTCTTAACATTGAAGATTTAAAATGAGAAAGCCAGAACTTTTAGCGCCAGTAGGCAGCATTGAATCATTGCAAGCAGCAATTGATGGCGGGGCTGACGCAGTATACTTTGGAGTTAAAGAGTTAAACATGCGCGCAAACGCTAAAAACTTTGAAGTCGGACAATTAAAAAAAATCGTAAAACTTTGCCATGATAACAATGTAAAAGCATTCTTGACACTCAACACAATAATCTATGACGATGAACTAACAAAAGCAAAAAAAGTATTACAAGAAGCAAAAAACGCAAAAGTTGACGCGATAATTTGTTGGGATCAAAGCATAATAAAACTGGCTCGCGAGCTAGGCTTAGAGATTCACATTTCAACACAAGCATCAATTGCAAACAGTCAAGCAGCAATTCAATACGAACAATTAGGCGCTAAAAGAATCATTTTAGCTCGCGAGTGCACATTAGAACAAATAAAAAAAATCAAAAAAAATACAAGCGTACAGGTTGAAGTTTTTGTTCACGGAGCAATGTGTGTGGCAGTCAGCGGTCGTTGTTTTACAAGCCAATTCTTGTACAATCGCAGCGCAAATCGTGGTGATTGCTTGCAGCCTTGCAGGCGAGAATACAAAATTATAGATTTAGAAGAAGATCACGAATTAATCCTGGACAAAGGTTTTGTCATGAGCCCAAAAGACTTGTGCACAATAGAAATACTTGACAAAATAATTGATAGTGGTGTTGACTCACTAAAAATTGAAGGACGAATGAGAGGACCAGAATACACAAAAACAGTTGTTAGCGCTTACCGCAAAGCCATTGACGCTCACGCAAAAGGAAAGCTTGACAAAAAACTGAAAACTCAATTGTTAAAACAATTAAAAACAGTTTATAATCGTGGGTTATCAACTGGGTTTTACAATGGAATGCCAATTGACGAGTGGGCTGGAGTTTATGGCAGCAAAGCAACAACAAAAAAAGAATACATTGGACTTGTCAAGAATTTTTATAAAAAAATTAGTGTTGCAGAAATAAAAATCGAAGCAGGAAAACTACAAACTGGAGATGAAATGCTAATAACAGGTGTGACTACGGGAGCACACTATTTTACTGCAAATCAATTGCAAGTGGATAATAAAACAGTTAAAACAGCAAAAAAAGGAGAACGTGTCGGAGTCAAACTACCATTTAGCACTAGAACCAATGATAAAGTATTCAAAATTTCGAAAACTTTATAAATAATACCAGGTTTTCTAAGGTTTAACAGGTGATATTTATTCTCGACAAAATAATAAGAGATCGTGATTTTAATGGAAAAAGAAATTAAAGACAAGATTCACAAGACAGGAACAACAACACTAGTGATAAAATGCGCCGATGGCATAGTTGTTGGAGCTGACATGCGTCGAACACTAGGCGGTCAAATAAGAGCTGGTAAAGTAGAAAAAATTCATTATTTAACAGATAATGTAATAACAACTTGGGCCGGCAATGTTTCGGACATACAATTACTTACAAAACTAATAAAAGCAGAATTACGATTAAAAGAATTAAGAACTAATAACCAGGCAACAATGAAAGAAATAGCAAATCTTGTTGCAGGAATAGTTTACCAACATATTAGAACTCCTGCAATGTGGCTTGCAGTAACAAGTTTTTCAGTTGCAGGCTTTGACGCTAAAGGTTACAGTGCATACGAAATTGGAATTGACGGCAGTGTTAGCGAAATTGATACTTTTGACGCTGGCGGCAGTGGAATGTTCTTTGTAATGGGCTCACTAGAAAAAGAATACCACGACTCTTTAACAACAGAACAAGGCATTAAACTTGCAGAAAAAGCATTACAGTCAAGTATTGGTCGTGACGTTGCTTCAGGCGACGGTTACATAATTTACACTGTAAAACAAGATACTATCAAAAAAGTCTTTGAAAAAGAATACAAAGAGACCATTGTAGAAAAAACTAAGTGATTCTAAAAAAATCCTTTTCAAAAACACTATTCTGAAAATTCAAATAAGGAAAAGACAATGACTAGTGAAATAATAAAAGAAATACTAAAAACTATTCCTGATGGAAAAATTAGTGAAGCAACCTTTGAAGGTGCAAACATCGTACTTTACACTAAAGATAGAAAATTCTTTTTAGATGATGAAGGTTTGATCAAAAGTATAGTTGATAAAATAAAAAAACGTATAGAACTGCGACCTGACACTAGTATTTGTATAGAGTCAGAAAAAGCAGAAGAAGAAATAAGAAAATTAATACCTAAAGAAGCAGGTGTTGACAACTTAATTTTTGACGCTCGACGTTCAATAGTAATTATTGAAGCTGAAAAGCCAGGAATGACTATTGGAAAGCAAGGCAGTATACTAAAAGATATTAAAGAAAAAACTTTTTGGGTT
Source organism: Candidatus Woesearchaeota archaeon (assembly GCA_018221105.1). Lineage (GTDB taxonomy): Archaea > Nanobdellota > Nanobdellia > Woesearchaeales > JAAOYA01 > JAAOYA01. Next base: position 77,159 of record JAAOYA010000001.1, read on the forward strand.
CCAGTAATCAAAAGAACTCCCCCTATACGTTCAAAAATTGTTGAAGATATTAGAGCAGTGCTTTACGAGAACAGTGATGAGAGAAGAAATTTTTTAGCAAACACTGGAAAACGGGTGTATAACGGTTGGATTCGTGGCAAAAAGCATGAGTGGATTCGATTAACACAATTAGGTGGTGGCCGCCAAGTTGGTCGCTCAAGTATTTTATTGCAAACTCCTGAATCAAGAATTTTGATAGATTGTGGTGTTAACGTAGCAGCAAATGATGATAGTGCGTACCCGCACCTTGAAGCACCTGACTTTAGAATTGACGAGTTAGACGCTGTAATTATTAGTCATTCGCATTTGGATCATTGTGGTTTTTTGCCGTACTTGTTCAAGTATGGTTACAAAGGGCCTGTTTATTGTACTGCTCCAACACGTGACGTGATGAGCCTATTACTTTTAGATTATGTCAAAATCATGCGCTCTGAGGGCGTTAAAGAACCTATTTTTTCAACAGATGATATTAAAGAAATGGTAAAACACACTATCCCGCTAGAGTACGGAGAAGTATCTGATATCACGCCAGACGTTAGGATCACATTATATAATGCAGGACACATTTTGGGTAGTAGTTTAGTGCACGTTCACATTGGCAACGGACTTCATAATTTTGTGTACACTGGCGATTTCAAATATCAAAGAAGTCAATTGTTAGATTCTGCAAATAACAAATTTCCACGAGTTGAAACATTGATGATTGAAGCAACTTACGGTGGCAAAGATAACAATTTACCTTCACGTCAAGCTAATGAGGAATACCTTGCAAAAATTATTATGGATACCACAAAGCGTGGCGGTAAAGTATTAATTCCTGTTTTGGGTGTTGGGCGTGCTCAGGAAGTGATGATGATAGTGCACCAATTAGTAAAAAATAAGAAGATGGATCCAATGCCGATTCACATTGATGGAATGGTTTGGGATATCACAGCAATTCACACTGCGTACCCTGAATTTTTAAATGCTGGCGTTCGTAAAATGATTTTTCACAAAGACCAAAATCCTTTTTTGGACCCGATGTTCACACGTGTCGGCAGTGTTAAGGAGAGAAAACAATTATTAGAAGATACTGGCCCTGCCGTTATAATGGCAACTAGTGGAATGCTTGTTGGCGGACCATCGGTTGAATACTTGAAATACTTAGCAGATAATAAAAAGAACAGTTTAGTTTTCGTGTCATTTCAAGGAGAAGGAAGTCTTGGGCGACGTATTCAGCGTGGCGAGCGAGAAATAATGATGTCTCTTGGCGGCAACAAGACTGAGACTATGAAAATCAATATTGAAATTCATACTATTGAAGGTTTCACAGGTCACGCAGGCAGGCAAGAGCTCACTGCTTACGTTCACCGTTGTGACCCAAAACCTAAAAAAGTTATTATTAATCATGGTGAGAGCAGCAAATGTATTGATTTAGCGTCAACAATTCATAAAAGCATGCGCATTGAAACTATTGCTCCAAGAAACCTAGAAACAATCAGGTTAAAGTAGATACTTTTTTAAAATAATTAATTCTTTGTTGTTTTATGGAGGGATTTGAAGATTTTATTAAAGCTGGCAATGTTGCAGCACAAGCTTTAGAGTATGGTCGCAAACTAATCAAGGTTGACGCTAAAATGTTAGATGTTTGTGATGCAATAGAAAAAAAGATTTTCGAGCTTGGTGGCAAACCAGCATTTCCAGTACAAATCAACCTTAATCAAATAGCAGCACATTATTGTCCGACAGACGATGACGCCACAGTTTTTAAAGAAGGTGACGTTGTAAAATTAGATGTTGGAGCGCATGTTGACGGTGCTGTTGGCGATAACGCGTGCACAGTAGATTTGGGAAATAATTCTGAATTAGTCAAGGCATCGCTTAATGCACTAAACGCTGCAATAAAACTAGCTACTCCTGGCACTACTCTTGGCAGTATTGGCCAAGCGATAAATAGTGAGATTGAGAGTTCGGGATTCAAGCCAATAGTTAATTTGTCAGGTCATGGCATTGGACGCTTTATCATTCACGGCCCACCAACAATTCCAAATTTTGACACTGGAGATAAGACCGAATTAAAAGAAAACCAGACTATTGCTATTGAACCTTTCGCAACTACTGGTGCTGGAAGAGTTTATGAGAGTGGTCACCCGACAATTTTCATGGTTAAAGCTAAAAAGCCTGCGCGTGGCCCTTTTGCAAGGCAAGTTTTGGCAGAAATTGAAGGTTTTGATGGACTGCCTTTTGCTAGTAGGTGGGTTAGCGGCAAATTGGGTGTTGGCAGAGCAAAGTTTGGCATTAATGAGCTTGTAAAGCTTGGCGTTCTTCACGGTTTTCCGCCATTGCCTGAGGAGAAAGGCGGTCTTGTAAGCCAAGCAGAACACAGCATAATAGTAAACGATAAGCCGAAAATAACAACCAAATTATAAAAAAGGCTTTTAATATAGATTATCATATATTAATATAGTTCTAGCAGTGTATTCTGAAATACTTTATTAGCTTTTAATATATTAAATTGTATATTGAAATACTTTATTGATTAAGAATTAAGAGTATTTTAGTATATTAATATAGTTTAAGGTATTCTATTTGTCTTTTTTGACTCTTTTTAATTCTGTTTCAACTGTTTTTTTATCCCAACCAACACTCAACAATTTCTTGCGAATCTGCTCATCAGTATGACCATTAGCACGAACATGTTCAATGTACACGTCAACTTTTTCCATTGGCCGACTGCGACCATTAACTACCTTTTTAACACCACCATCTTTTCTAGCAACAACTACAACAATAATCACTATGATGACTGCTAAAGAGATACCGGCGCTAAGTAATATAAACATTAACATTGATGACTCTCCAACTACAAGTTCTTGTGAGGTTCCAACATTTAACGGAACACCCCCTGTAGTAACATCACTAAGACTCTCATTAGGCGCAATGTCACTTGTTGGAACAACAGGAAAAATGCTGCCAGTATCAATTGTTGAAGTACTTGTTAGATTATCGTTAGCTGAAGGCCCGTCATCATCATCAGAAGAGCTTCCGCCTCCTCCTCCACCACCGCCGCCTCCGCCGGTGTTGGAGCAGCCAGAGTTGTCAATGGTGCAACTACCAGTACATGTTAATGATCCTGTATTAAAACCGTATGATGAACAAGTAAAAGGGCCAAAGTCAGTTCCGTCGCACTGGTCAGTTCCGTCACGCACGCCATTGCTGCAGTATGGTCCTTCAATGATGGTATACTCGCTAAAGCCTGTCACATTACAAGTGAAAGTGTTAGCAGTGCCATTATATATTCTGCTAGTGCAAATGCTGCTAGAACAATTACTGCCATCACGATAAACTTGTGGGTTGACAAAACTAATGTTTTGAAATGTTAGTTTTGCAGGCCTGTTAAATTCTGGAATAATACTACTGTTAATGTAGATTCTTCTTGCAAAAACCCTGACTTTTCCAATAAGTGTTCGCTCAGTGTTTAAAATTAAAGGATTTGAAAATTCTATTTTTCCGTTATTGTTTGAAAACCTTGCACCGCTAAGATTTGTTAGCTCTATTGTGTTATAAGCTGAAAAATTAGTAGTGGTGTTATCCCAGTGATTCCAATCCATAAAAAAACGCATTTGTGCCTTGCTAGTTTGCGCTGAAGTTCCAACACCATAAACCGCAAAGTGTCCTGGGTGTGCACCGTCATTTGCAAAAACCCACAACGCCCTGCCGTTTTGAGCGGCTTTTGACACGTCAAAAGAAGTACTAACTCCCGCACTTGTAGGCGTTGACCAATCTAAAACATTATACCAGTTAGGATTGCCAGTGTGAAGTGGCGCTAAAAAGTACAGTTCGCTAACATCAACAAAATTATCGGCCACAATACTGCTTGTTTGATGACGACTTCCAACATCAGTAACACTGGCGTTGTAATAAGTATAATTTGCAACAGTGTAAGGACTCATTGTCGCCATTAACATCCTATCAATTATTGAAAGATTAATTTGGGTGTTTGAAATATCAGTTTGCGCAATGTAGGGTCGTAACTGATTTAATATACTATAAATTTCATAATAACCTTGACTGCTTGTTGGACTATCACCGGTTGGTCGAGTATCAAAACCCGGCAAGCTATTAAAGCTTGAAGGGTGACCAACATAAAATAACCTGTCCTTGTAAGGATAATTGACAAAAGAATGTGCAAGCTCGTGCAAAACAACATTTAATAATAATTCGCTGTCCCAATTGTAAAGATTTGTTTTTGGGTTAGAATCGCTAAAACCGTTAACATAAATTCTGTTGATTAATCCATCAGTTTCGCGATGAGTTGTGATCATATTGCTAGCGTTAGCTGCAGGGTAATAATCGTGAACATCTAAAATAATTACAATGTTAGCGCTAGAGTTGTCCATAAGAGGTGCAAAAGATTCGAGCGCTTCACCAGTGTAATTGTTTTCTCCCATGTTGTATGTTGGTATTTTTACAGGGCTTGTATACACTGTGAAATTTAGGGGAAGTTTTCCGTCAGTTAAAGAATCCCAAGAACTAACTAGCGAATCGTTTATTAGATTTAATCTTGTTCTTTGATTGGCTGATAAACTTGGACTGTCATCGTTTGCAATAAATGGCACAACGTAAACGTTCGGCATGTAACCATAAAAATACTCAACACTAGTCAAGCTTAAATTAGGTGTGATGTCAACATGATAATCGCTGCCAGCATCAGTTATTGTAATTATTGCAGGATTGCCTGCAGGCACAACACTAAAATCAGTAAATGATAAATTACCCGCGGTATCTGTGCTAACACTCACTGTGACATTGCATGGTAGACCACAACCTGAAAGTTCAGAGTTAATTATGTCGACCATATCAGGATTTGTCACTCGCTCGCTAATATTAAAATTAGTTTGATTTGCTTGGCGTGCCAAATGAGTATCGTTTAACGCTTGAACAATTGTCAGATTACAACTGCTTGTCAAAACCAAATCATGATTGCTATTACAATAATAAGTGCTACCGCCTTTTGCAATATAAAAGTCAGCCCTGCCGCTAATAGGGTCCATTGCAGGCAAAAAAGCGTGAACAGTTTTAGTATCAGTAACTATTGAAATTGTTTGAGCATCAAAATCATAAACAGTAGTGAACCCCAGTGTTCCGCTGAACTGATTGCTTGCAGGATAGAATATGTTTGTGTCAACGTAACCAAAACTATCTCCATAATCGCTTTCATTCATATCACTAACAATCCACAAACGATCAGTATCAATAATATTAGAGTAAGCTGTCAACACTTGGTTAGCACTCTCAATATCATATGAATGGTAAACTTCCCAAATCCACTCATCACTACCATCATCAGCAATATCTACTGTGATGTTTGAAGGAGTATTACTATTGTATAGCTCTCCAGTAATATTAAATGAAAAACCGCTAATTTGGCCCACTGTAAAACTCATCTCAAAAGTCTGAGTTGAGCCAGAACTGAATAATAATTCCTGATCGCTGACAGCGAAAGCTGAAACTACAAAAAACAGCGTTAAAATGCTGAAAACTAGTGTTTTTCGCGCTAAAAACCCCATTTCGTGCACAACCAATTCTTTATATTTAAAACTATGCTTCACGTCAATAAAAGAATGATTTCTTTATAAATAATTGTGAAGTTTTATAAATACTAGTTCAATTCCTGCACAAACTCGCAAATACCATGAAGTTTTCCAAAAAAGCTAAACAAATAGGTTCGGCAATCACTTTACCGCTTCTTTTAGGTAGTCTTTTGAATCTTACAAAACCACAAGAAACAGAAGCTGCCAGTCTTAATATGAGTTGGGGCCAAGTATTTACTTATGAAGGTGGCGCAGCAATAAGCAGTACAGACGAACCGAACATTGACTATCAAATATACAGACAAGAATATACTATTGATGGCGAACAACCACCAGTGATCGGCCCCAACATTGATCACACTGTCGGCATTAGAAAAACAGGCACAAGTCTTTCAATACCTGAAGATAACGATCAAGTTTTATGGGTCACTACTATACTAAATGGTAAAGAGTCTAAAGATTCAAACTATCTCAGTTTTCACTATTCAAACGGTCCACCAGATCCTTTAGACATTGACGGCGACGGTTATTCATATGAATATGATTGTGATGATAATGATGAGTTCAAACATACTTGGAGCACAGCATATCACGATGCTGACGGTGATGGTTACAGTTTTTCAGAACCAGAACTAGCTTGTATTGGAACAGGAGCCCTGCCATATGGGTATTTCGCTTCTCCCACACTGCCTGTTGATTGCAATGATACAGATCCTAATCTCCACACAACAATGGCAGGGTTTGCGGATTTTGATGGTGACGGTGTTGGCGTTGAAGATTTTCAACTACTTTGTACTGGCGGATCACTACCTACTGGCATGGCAGTTGCTGGCGGCGATTGTAATGATGCTGATTCAAATGTTTATGTAACAAGTACTGGTTATGATGATTTGGATCATGATGGTTATGGCAGTGGAGCGAGAAAAACATATTGTATTAGTGCAACCTACCCTCCAGGAGTTGTAACTAATGATAATGATTGTGATGATAGTAACGAAAACGTTAATCCAGCGATAGCAGAAATTCCGTATAATGGATTAGATGATGATTGTAATATTGCAACACTTGATGATGATTTAGACCGAGACAATTTCTTAGCAGCCAATGATTGCGATGATAATAATGCAAGTGTTTACCCAGGCGCTTCAGAAATCTGTAGCGATGGAATAGACAATGATTGTAGCGGCTCTGACTACGCATGCGCTCCAGAGCCAACTACAGATTATGATGGTGACGGTGTAGCAGATGTTTTCGATTGCGCTCCAGAAGACCCAACACGAGATCGTGAAAGAATTTATTACGTGGACGTCGATGGAGACCATTATGTAGGTGGAGGCCCACAATACTTTTGCGTAGGGAATAGCACATTACCGCCAACAGGATTCGGTGTTTTTAACAATGGAAACGATTGCAATGATGACATTGCTTCAATAAATCCTGGAGTTGAAGAAGTTTGCGCTGATGGAATTGATAATGATTGTAACAATTTTGTTGATGAAGAAGAGCTTGCTTGCATACAGCCAGAACCTAATACTGAAGCTTATGCTAGCGGCGGTGGCGGTGGTGGTTGTTTTATTGCAACAGCAGCGTACTCTGATGTCGGAGGCTATAATGCGCCAGAAGTTAAAACTCTTAGGCGTTTTCGTGATGAAGTGCTTTTAGAGTCAGAGATTGGCCAAGTTTTTGTGGATTTTTATTATGAGCACGGTCCAAAAGCTGCTAAGTGGTTAAACGAGCACCCACAATTCAAGCCAGCAGTTCGTAAAACTTTAGAAACATTGCTTGTTGAACCTTTAGAGAGAAAAAATAAATAGTTATAATCGTTCTTTGATTTTTTGAAATAGTGTTTTTGGCTTGTCAAGTTTTGAAAGTTTTTCAAGTAATTCTTTTTGTTCACGATTTAGTTTTTTAGGAGTTTCAACAATCACCCTGACAAACTGATCGCCCTTGCCTGAATGACGCAAATGTTCTATGCCATGATTTTTTAATCGAAACAATGTGTGCGTTTGAGTGCCTGCAGGTATTGCAAGTTTTGCACTACCCTCAAGTGTTGGTACTTCAATTTCAGTGCCTAGTGATGCTTGTGAAATGCTTATCGGGTGGTCTAAGTAAATATCATCGCCGTCGCGCACGAAATGTTTGTGCTCTGCAACGTGTACTACAACATATAAATCTCCTGATGGTCCTCTACTGTCACTTGCTTGTCCTTCACCGCTGACTCGCAAGCTCATACCATCATTGATGCCTGCTGGAATATCGACTGTTATTTTTTTAGAAGTTTTAACTCTTCCTTGACCGTGACATTCATGGCATTTGTGCTTGATTGTTTGGCCGACACCTTTGCACGTTGAACAAGTCAAAGTTTGTGCAAACATTCCAAAAGGAGTCCGTTGGGCTCGCTGCTCAACTCCTGTTCCTTGGCATGTTGGACAAACTTCTACATCACTTGGTTTTTCTGCTCCGCTGCCTTTGCAATGCTCGCAAACGTCGAACTTTCGAAGACTGACTGTTTTGTCAATTCCAAAAGCTGCGTCTTCTAATTCAATAACAATTTCTGTTTGCAAGTCACTGCCTTTTCTTGGGCCTCGAGAACGAGCTCCGCCGCCGCCAAATAATGAATCAAAAATGTCTCCAAAATCAAATCCGCCTCCAAAGTTTGAAAAGTCAAAACCGCTGAAGTCAGAACCTGCCCCGCCAAAACTAGGCCCTTCACTTCCGAACTGGTCGTACTGCTGGCGTTTTTTTTCATCGCCCAGGACTGCTGCTGCTTCGTTGACTTCTTTGAATTTTGTTTCAGAATCGGGAGTTTCTTTGTTTAGGTCTGGATGATATTTTTTTGCTAGTTTTTTGTAAGCTTTTTTTATCTCTTCTTTTGTGGCATTCTTGTCCACTCCTAGAACTTTATAATAGTCTTTTGTCATATTAAAAAAATAATTTGGATGAGTTTAACTATTTTTTCTTTTTAGTCTCATCCTTTTTTTCTTCTTTGATGTCTGCGTCAACTATTGTCTCATCACTCTTTTTTTTGCTTTTGTCTTTGACTTCTGTCTCTGTTTTAGCTTGCTCTTTTGCTGCTTTTTGGTAGAGTTCTGTTGATAGTTCTTGGACTTTTTTGTTGACTTGCTCTAATTTTGCTTTTAGTTTTTCAATGTCTTTGTCTTTTGGCTCTAAAAGTTTTTTTAGCTCTTCGATTTCTTTTTTGACATCTTCTAATTTTTTCGCGTCAACTTTGTCTTTGAACTCATCAAAGAGTTTTTCAGTGCTGTAAACTACTGCGTCTGCTTGGTTGATTGTTTCAGCTGCCTCTTTTCGTTTTTGATCGTCGCCAGCGTGACTTTCTGCGTCTTTTTGCATTTTTTCAACTTCTTCGTCGCTTAAATTGCTTGAAGCTGTTATTGTTATCTTTTGCTCTTTTTGTGTTCCCATGTCTTTAGCGCTAACATTGACTATTCCGTTGGCGTCTATGTCAAAAGTGACTTCTATTTGTGGAATGCCGCGTGGTGCTGGTGGTAGCCCTACAAGATCGAACTGTCCTAGTGTTTTGTTATCTTCAAACATAGGTCTTTCACCTTGTGCTACTCTAATGGTTACTGCTGGTTGATTGTCTGCTGCTGTTGAGAACACTTGACTTTTCTTTGTTGGAATTGTTGTGTTGCGCTCTATTAATTGTGTGAACACGCCTCCTAATGTTTCAATGCCAAGGCTTAATGGTGTCACATCTAACAGTAGTACGTCTTTGACGTCGCCTGCTAGTATTCCTGCTTGTATTGCAGCGCCTAAAGCTACTGCTTCATCAGGGTTAACACTTTTGTCGCCAGTTTTGCCTGTGATATCAGTTACTAGTTTTTCAACTGCTGGAATCCGCGTTGACCCACCAACAAATATTACTTTATCAAGTTGATCTTTTGACAGTTTAGCATCTTTTATTGCTTGTTCTGTTGGCCCTTTTAGTTTTTCTAGTATGTCTTTTATCATCACTTCAAACTTTGCGCGTGAGAGTTCGGTGTTTAAGTGTTTTGGTCCTTTGTCATCTGCTGTCACAAAAGGTATGTTGATTGTTGTAGTTGTCTTGCTTGAGAGTTCTATTTTGGCTTTTTCTGCTGCTTCTTTTAATCGTTGCAGTGCTGTTTTGTCTTCTCGCAGGTCAATGCCTTGTTCTTTTTTGAACTCGTCGGCTAACCAATCAATTATTAGGTCGTCTATGTCATCGCCTCCTAAGTGGTTGTTCCCGCTTGTGGCTTTAACTTCAAATACGCCGTCGCCTAATTCTAGGATACTAACATCGAATGTTCCGCCTCCAAAGTCAAAGACTAGAATGGTGTGCTCTTTTGATTTTTCTAAACCATAAGCTAGACTTGATGCTGTTGGCTCGTTGACAATTCTTAGAACTTCTAATCCCGCGATTTTTCCTGCGTCTTTGGTGGCTTGTCGTTGACTGTCTTCAAAGTATGCTGGTACTGTGATGACTGCCTTTGTGACTTTTTGTCCAAGGTACGCTTCTGCGTCACTTTTTAGTTTTGCTAGTATCATCGCAGCGATTTCTTGCGGGGTGTAATCTTTGTCTTCTATGGTTACTTTGAAGTCTTCTCCCATGTGACGTTTTATTGAGCGCACTGTGTGTTCTGGGTTGGTGATTGCTTGGTTGCGCGCTACTTGTCCTACTAGTCGTTCTCCTTCTTTTGTAACGCTTACAACTGATGGTGTTGTTCGCGCGCCTTCTGCGTTTGGTATTATTGTTGGTTTGCTTCCTTCTAGTACTGCTACTGCACTAAAGGTTGTTCCTAGGTCGATTCCTATAACTTTGCTCATTTTATTATTTCCTCCTTGAGTTCTCTTGTTATTTCAACGTGTTCTAGCATTGCCTTTAAAGTGTCTTCGTGTGGCACTAGTTCGGCAAGCGATCCACCCATTATTGTCGGGTGGGTTTTTAGTTTGATTGCCCACTCGCGAATGCTTTGCGGGTCTTCTGTGTTTACGAAATGGTTTAGCATGTACCACTCGTTTAATTTGCTGGCGTGCTCGTGACAACCGCCGATTTTGCAATGTAGTGGTTTTGCTGGTTGTATCAAACAGTTTTTTTTGTGTAAAAAAATGCAGTTTCCGTATGGCAGACCGTCTTTTTTTTCTATTTTGAAGCGATATGCTGTTGTATTGTAAATTTTTTGTTCGTCTAAGAATTTTTTTTTGAATTCTTCAACTGTGATGTTTAAGTATTTTGCCAGCACTGGTATTTCTTTTTCTAATACAAAGCCTGCTCCTTTTTGGCAGCACTCACCGCACTTTTTACAGTCGCTGGTTCCTAACTCTAAGGCTTTTTGTTTGCTTAAGTATTTGGTTATTTTCATTTTGCTACTTTTACTTTTGAGTGACGTAATACTTTTTCACCTATTAGGTATCCGCTTTGAAATTCTTCAATTATTGTGTTGCTTTCTTTTTTGCTTTCTACCATCATCATTGCTTCGTGCAGTTTCGGATCGAACTTTACGTTTTTCGTATTGATTTTTTTAATGTTGTATTCTTCTAGAACACTAACTAGTTGTGCGTATAATAGTTCTATTCCTTTGATGAATGGATCGTCGTTGCTTGTTTTGTTTTTTAGTGCTAGCTCGAAATTGTCGATTATCGGTAAGAATTTTTTTGCAAAGTCTCCTATTAAGTATTGTTGTGTTTGTAACTTGTTGTTTTCTTCGCGTTTTTTGTAGTTTTCAAATTCTGCTTGTAATCGTTGCAGTGATTCTGTTAACGCTTTGCTGTCTTTAGTGATTTTTTTGGTTTTTTTCGCTGTCATTTTATGTCATTGCTGTCTCTTTTGTACTCTTGTGATATTTTCCTGGTTCTACTTCTGGAATGTCTAAGAATAGTCTTGTGTCTGTTTTTGAACGTCTTTTTTTGCGCATTGGCCCGAATTTTGCTTCTTCTTCCATAAAAACACACCTCCTGTTGATTTAAAGTCAACGAAGTAGACGTAGGTTGAACTCATATATAAATGTTTCTAAAAATTGGGCTTTGCAGATTTAATCGCCCTGGTTTGTCGATAAATTGTTTTTGTCGATAAAATCAATATCTAGATTGAGTTCGAAGACCTCGTGACATAGGACTATTAAGTTGTGTAAGAGGCATTTTACAAGAATTTCGTTGGTTTGGTTTGTTTCTCCTTTGGCTCGCAGTTTATGTCCTATTTTACGCTTAATCATACTGTATGTTGATTCCACGTTGCTTCTGAGGTGATAGTACTTCTTAAACTCTGAATTGTTGTGTTTGAAGAAGAAGTATGCCCTTCTCCAAAACAGTTTTCCTCTTGCTCTACCTCTTGAATTTGCCTTGAAAGGAATTAAAGGAATAGCGCCAATTTTGTAAATAACTTCTAAGTTATATCCTGAAAGATATGCTTTGTCTGCGCTTACATAGTCTATCTTGAAGTTTTTATTAGTTGTGCGGATGAGTTCAGGTAAGAATTTAGCGTCATGTTCATACCCTTCTGTGACTTTAACTGCTGTGATAATATTAGTCTTAGCTCCTGATGTTATATGGGCTTTCTTCCAAAGCCTAAGATTTGTTTCTCTTCCGTATTTTATATCGAACCATCTTTTGTATTGGCTTGTAGAAAATCCTGAAGAGTCAACACTGAAATGATTTTCAACTTCTGCTAGTGGAATTGAGCTTAGTTCTATTAATTGTTTTAGCAACTCTGTGAGTTTAGGATTTTCATAGAATTTTAGAAGTGTTGAGAAGTGAAGTTTTTGAAACAAGTAATGTTTATCGTATGCTTCAGTTAACTCACAGGTTGTTCGCCTTGAACTCTTGCCGCAATATTGGTGGACGCACATGGCAAAGATTTGGTCTCTGATAGGAATGGGAGGTCTGCCTTTGCCAGTGCTTCTTTCTTCGTTAATCTGTGCTACAAGTTCGTCAAGAATCCGCATTATGAAGTGTTTTTCCGAGGTCTGAGCTTTATTATAGGCAGACCAGTTTTGCGGGTATGTCAAGCGAAGTTTTTTTGGAATTTCAACTGGTTCTTCGACTTGTTCTTTGACAATCGGCTCAAAAGTGCATTGTCCGCTATCTGTCGGGTACAGTTCTATAACTTTATCTTTGGCTGTTTCTATCATTTTCATATTATCTATTATGAATAATTAGTACTAATATATCATACTTATATATAAAACTTATGGTTTTTTAGACCTAATTCAACATTATTAGGTCTTATTTTTTCAGATAAATTTATATATTAGGTCTAACTATACATATATATATGCCTAGTAGAAAAATTTCAAAAGAGGACAAACTAGAAATTGATGATATATTAAAAGAAAAAATTCAACCAGAAGATGAAATATTTAAAGTTCCCATCATAGTGAGTAAAACTGCGTTGAATGGAAAAGAACACAAGCAATTTAAATTAAATGTGCCTAAGAAACCAGCAGATATAATCGGTCTCAACAAAGAAGATTTTGAAGCAATCTTTATCATAAAAAAAGAGAAAGAATCTCCTTTTGAAAAGAAGTTAATTGTTGAATTTGTCAAGAAAAATGGCTAAATTTGTAAACTCGCAAAAAAGAATAATCAAGGCATTATATAAACTTAGTAGAGCGGCTTCCATAAATGAAGTAGCTAAAAAAGCCGAAATTTCATGGAATACAGCCGAAAAACATTTAAAACTTCTTAAAAAAAGAAAAATAGTAGAATCAACTAGTAGTGATAGATTTTGGGAACTTTCCGCAGAAGCAACCTACAAAGAACACAAAAAAGAAAGAACTAAAGAATAAAAAGATAATAAGAAAAAATGAAGAATTTATTTTGTGAAAAAGAACTATTGAAAGATGAAAGTGATGTCGAAAATTTATTTACAAGAAGATTGTTAGAATTTTTTGGTTATACTGATAGCTTAATTAAAACAAAGAAATCTTTAAATGTTTTAGTTATTGGTAAAGGTTCAAAAAAAGAGAATTACAAACCAGACTATGTATGTTTTCAAGATAAAAAACCAAAAATAGTAATTGACGCAAAATCTCCGACTGAAAATATAGATAATTATACTTATCAAATCTCGGGTTATTCTTTAGGGTTAAATAGAAAATTTAAAGGTAAGAATCCTATTAGATTTGCAGCCTTAACAAACGGACTCTATTTTAAACTTTATAATTGGGATGAAGAAGAACCGATTTTAGTTTTGAAATTTGAAGATTTCGTTAAAGGAAATAAAAAATTTGAAAGATTAGAAAGTCTGATAAGTTTAGAAAGCATTAAGAAGCAAACTGGAAAAGATGAGATTTTAGTAGACAACTTTTTAGCTAAACCTTCTGTTGAAGAAGTTAAATCTGCCTTTAACAAATGTCATAACGTTATTTGGAAAAAAGAAAAGATAAGCCCCACAGATGCTTTTTATGAATTTTCAAAAATAATTTTTGTTAAACTAAATGAAGATAAAAGGATAAGGGATATAATTGAATCTGGAAAATCATTAAAGAGAACAGATTTTAAGTTTTCTATTGAATGGTTGAATGAAAGAGAAAGTGAAACAGAAAGCCCATTAAGTTCTATTCTTTTCGCTGAACTACAAAATAAACTACAAGATGAAATTGAAAAGAATAAGAAAAAACCTATTTTTAATAAAGGAGAGGGTATCGAACTTAAAGCACCAACTATTAAGGAAGTAGTTAAGATTTTACAGAATTATGACTTATACACTATCGATGAAGATTTGAATGGAAGGATGTTTGAAACATTCTTAAACGCGACAATTAGGGGAAGAGAGTTAGGTCAATATTTTACTCCAAGAAAAGTTGTTAAGTTTATGACTAAACTGGCAAATATACAAATAAAAAGACAAAATGGAGAAATAAAAGTTGATTCTGTTTTGGACGCTTGTTGTGGAAGTGGCGGTTTTCTAATTGACACTATGGCGGATTTAATCGAGAAGGTTAAGAAAAACTCATCGTTGAAACCCTATTTAGAAGAAACAATGGAAAAGATAAGAACAGAAGCTATTTTTGGTATAGAAGCTAATCCGAAAATTTCTCGTATAGCAAGAATGAATATGTATGTACATGGAGACGGCGGAAGTAGAATTTACTGTGCTGATTCTCTTGATAAAGAAGTTTCGATATGGAGAGGAACAAATAAAGGAATCAAAAAAGAGCTAGAAGAACTTAAAGGACTATTAGTTGAACAAAAAAAGAAATTCGATGTTGTTTTAACGAATCCGCCTTTTAGCATGGCTTACAAGAGCAAAGACAAAGACGAAAAAGTAATATTAGAACAATATGCCGATACTGAAGAAAGAAAAAATATTTCTTATGAAAAAGGAAAAAACATATTAAAAAGCTCTGTGAAGTCAAATGTTTTGTTTATCGCAAGATATTGTGATTTGCTTAAAAATGGTGGAAGAATGTTTATTATTTTAGATAATTCTGTCCTTAATAGTTATACACATAAAGACTACAGAAATTTTATAAGAAAAAATTTCATTATCAAAGCTGTTTTTCAATTACCAACTCATACTTTTGTGAATCAGGAAGCTGGAGGAATTACCTCAATTTTATATTTAGAAAAAAGAAAAAGTACAGAACAAGAACAGTCTCCAATTTTTGCTAGAATAATAAATAGGGTTGGTCATGGAACTTCTGGAAAGGAAGAAAACGAAGATGATTTTGATAATGTTTTAAAAGAATATCTAAAATTTGAAGAGAAAGGAAAACCTTATTTACACGGAGAAAAAGAGATTAAGGATTTTGAAAATGATGATTTATTTTTGATTAATAATGATATGATAAATGACAGATTAGATTTCTTTTATTATCAACCGAGTTATCACAAACTTTTAGAAAATTTGAGAAAAAAAGAAAAAGAAGGCAAATGTAATTTAAAGAAATTAGATGATTATACTCGTGTTGAAGGTATGAATGATGAAGAAAAAACAAAATTAGAAGAATCTGGAGAAAATCCACGATATAAATATATTGGCATAAGCGCAATAGATAGGGAAAGAGGTTTTGTTATGTCAGGTGAATGGCAGGAAGGAACTAAAAAAGATTTACCTGCAAGGGCAAAATTATTTCTAAACACAAATGATGTTTTATTTTCAAAACCATTTAGGTCATTACAAAAAGTAATGATTGTACCAGAAGAACTAAACAATCAATTGGGAAGTAGTGGATTTTGGGGAATAAGACCTAAAGATTATGATGAGGCATGTTTATTATGGAGCATTTTTAGGTCAAAACTTATTCAAAAGCAATTGATTCATTTGGCAAGTGGCTATACTCAAAGAGAACTTAATGATGAGTATTTAAAAAAATATTTGATTATTCCAATTCCTAATGATGGCACAAAATCTTCTAAATTCATAGCTGAGAATATAGAAAAAGCAAAAAAGTCAAGAATTAATGAGTTAGAAGCAATAAATAACATTTTAACCGAACCAATAGAAGCAATAAAATAAAAATTTGTTTAGTCTAGAAAACAATTTGTAAAAATCCTTCGACCTTATATATACTATACAATAGTGACTTTATTGCTTTAAATTATTTAAAGATTTACTGATAAAAAAAGTTAATCTTGTTGAGTATACTTTGAGATAGCCATATTTAAAAAAGATTTTAAAAGTGGCGTGGACTTGTCCATAAGCTTCTCTTGTTTTGGTATTATGCCTTTCCTACCATGAAATAAATTACATCTTATGGTGTATAGACATTCTAAAGCAGTCTGTAAGAGCTGACTTTCATTTTTAGTATCTTTTCGATTTTTCATTGAACATAAGTCATTTTTAAGTTGCAGAATCAAATTTTCCTTTTTTCTATTTTGTAAATGAAAAATAAACTCTCTATTTGGTTTTAAACAGTTATAAAAATTTTTTATAAGTTTATGATTATCAGGTGTCAAAACAAGCAACTTATTTACTGCTAAAGCATTCTTTTTATTTTCATGTAAGTTTGCATTTTCATTTTTTGATTTTGCATACAAGTTATAGAACATATTATATGCTATAAACAATGAGATAAACTTATCAAACTTATCTTTTGCGCTATCGGATTTTGAAATCCAAGCGTTTATCCTGCTCAAATTCATTTCTTCAATTTGTTCATCAACCATTTTTTCTTTTTTTTATGTTAATACTCCCATAACTGAATTTGCTTTGGTAATCTTTTTGAATATTGTATAGTTTTAACAATTTTTTGTCGATTTTTATTGAGTTTTCCTCGAGTTTTAAGAAATTGATTGTTATTATTCGTAATGTTTGCATAAATTCTGATTCGTAAGCTCTTTCCCAATTTTCTCCTTTAGTCACTTCTGATTTACTATTTAACCACGTTAATAGTTCTTTAATCATCTCTGGAAAATCAATAAGAATATAATCATACTTTTTTTCAACAAAATGTTTACATTCTTCTCTTTCTTCAGGTTTTATTGGCGGCATAACCATTATTTTTGAAAAATTATTGTGACCGAAAAACTTCTTTGCTTCTTTTAGTTCATCTTTTTGGAAAATTTTCCATTCTCTTTCAAACTTATCTTTGTTTTTCAATTGTTTTAGCGTGGTTGTTGCTGATTGCCAGCCTTTCACTGTTGCTATTGCATACTTTCCATACTTTCCTTTTTTTGGGTGAATCATAATAAGGTCTATATCTGCAGGACCAGCACCACCTCCGTCTCCTGATTTTTTAAAATAATGATTAGTGTTGACTACGTAACCGTGAATGTTTTCAAAATACGCTTCAGCAATTTTTTCATTTACGTCCATAAAACCACCTTTTGTTAGTTATATTGTGCATATAAGAGTACCAATTATTGTGCTTATGACGCCAACAATTCCTATTCCGATACCAACATTTCTCCAGAATCGTTCTTTTTTGTTTTTTTCTAGTAATTGATTGATTTTTTTGTCGCTGGCTTTTAGTGTCTCTTCTAAAACTCTGTCGCGAAGAGCTAACTCTTGCTTTAGCGAATTTATTTCGTGGCTTCGTAACTCGATATTTTTATGTTTTTGAAAGTGCTTATAGAACCTTCTAGCCTCTGGAGGAAGTTCGTCCATTAAAGTATCGGTAAGCGCCACAAACAATTTATCATCCATGATTATTTTCAGAAACTTTGTTTTTTAAATATTCAACGGTTTCAAGAGTTTTTACACAGAACGCTTTTTTGTAAATTTATTCTTTTATCGACAAAAACAGCTGTTAAACCGACAAAACGGTTAAAACGGCAAAGCCTAAAAATTGGGCTTTGTGTAAAAAGCTGTTTGTTAGTGGTATTTGCTGTGTTGTTTCATTGTGAGGTACAATTCAACAATGTTCTCGCGACTCTTAACATCATGAATCCTGCCACGATACTTTAATAACGCTTCTAAGTTCTCTTCACATATGACTCTGTCAGGTTCAAAGACGCCTCTTTTAATGTAAGAACTAATAACTTCTACAACTTTGAAGAAGCGATCTGCATTAGCTTGCAGTCGAACTTCATCAAAAGATTTTGCAGCATTAAATACTGTGATAGGTCCTGCTGTTAAATGATAAAATATTTGATCTAACTTGTCATTAAGACAACTATCATGACACACTCCATTAGTGTTAGGAGGGCAAACATCGGAACAACCCTGCATGAAAGCAAGTCCTTCAGTGTTTAAAACATCTTGCAAACCTTCAAGAATAAAAAACTCTTGTTCTACTTCTGCTTGCATGTACTATTCTTTTATAACTATTATAAAAGTTTTTTCAATTAGCTTTTTATAACATTGTACAATCACTAATACTATGCCAAAAAAGAAATTGCCAAGAATTCTTGAAGAATATTGTATTGGATGCTCACACTGTGTCATGGCTTGCACTCCTAAAACACTAAAAATGGTTGATGGAAAAGCAAAAATTGTCAATGCAACTGTCTGTGATAGTGAAGGGCGCTGCGTCGCAGCATGCCCTGTTGGCGCAATACCACTTCTTGAAGATAAGGAATACTAGAAAAGTAGTAAGCTTTATAAAGGAATATCTTCATTTTATCGTCTATGAAGAAAAAAGGGGCGGTCAAAAAGAAGAGTTTGCAAACCAAAAAGAAAAACTTTGTTCCGGCCGGCATAAAAGTCTTGATTGGCTACACTTCATTTCTTGGAATTTTTTATTTAACATATTTGATTTTTGGCGCTTATGTTCCAACAACAGTTTTGTTCGGTAAAATCATTGAAGGCTCGCTAGCAGTACTAATAAACATGGTTTATTTGACTGCATTATTAGTGCTACTATACGGTTTAATTAAGCGAAAGCGTTGGGGTTGGGAGCTAGCTTTAGGATGGTATATTTTTGGAATTATTGATTCTATAATATCCACCATCATAATCAAAGCCAATAATTTTTCAATACTAGCAAGCTTTGTACAATTATCTTCTTTAGGAATTATTTTTATGAATGTAGTGGCATTGTGGTATTTAATCTCAAAAAAAGATTATTTTCTGGGGCGCAAATTTGACAGACACTTTCACGTTGAAGACCAAATTTTTGTTACAATGACTGTGATATTCTTATCGATTATGCTAGTGTTAATTGTTGGAGCTGCAAAAACCTATTATGACACCACAAAAACATTAACTGCTAGTGCCATTGATGACTTGAGCGGCAAAACACTTTTTAATTCAATACTAACATGCGAGCAAAAATTTGGCGAGTTTCGCGACAGCTGCTATTTGGTAACAGTAATAATGCATGAAAACGCAGAGAAAGTTACACTACAAGACGTGTGTGACAGAATACAATCAACGTTTTTCAAGTTCACTTGCATGAGGGCAATAACATGAACAAAAGAGGACAATTAACAGTTTTCATAATAATTGGAATAATACTGATAGTCTCCACTGCACTAATATTTTTCATACGATCACAAATCACTGATTCTCAAAAGTTTGAAGAGCCAACACTTGAAACAGTGCCAACAGAATACCAACCATTACAACAATTCATCACGCAATGCTTACAAACAACCTCAAAAGAAGCAATAATCAAGATTGGAATGCAAGGAGGCTACATTAGTACTAGTGTGCAAGATATTGACTTGACAGGAGGACAAGTATTTCGTGCCAGCGTTACTGACCCGACAAGTGCTGGAATGGAATCTGTGCAGTACAGCCCAAACAATAATTTGAAAGTTCCTTACTGGTGGTATTTAGATTCATCAAACACTTGCAATACTCCTTGCCAGTTTGACTCTAAAATGCCGCCTCTTAGAAAAACTGATGAAGCATTAATTATTAGTACTCAGTCAGCTATAGAAGTACAAATAGAACGCTATGTAGAGCAGCAATTGCCAGTTTGCCTTGGGGGTTTCGAACAATTCAAAACACAAGGTTTTAGTGTAGAAGTAAATGATAACCCTGAAGTGACAGCTCATATTGCGCGATTGGATACTGCTGTTGCTTTGAAGTATCCGCTTGAGTTGAAACGTGAAGGTTTAAGAAGTACTAAAATAGAAAATTTTATTGTACGCCACGATGTAAACTTGCAACGAGCCTATGACGCTGCACAAACAGTCTTACTCTCTAATGTTCAAAACGAGTATTTTGAAAGGCCAATAATACAAGCTATTGCAGCATTTAGTGGTGTTGATGAGAACAAATTGCCTCCAATGGCAAGTTATGGTTATGGTGACACTCCTGTAGTGACATGGCAAAAAAGCGCTGTAGAAGAGCCGCTAACAGATTTGTTAGCGATACACACTCCACTATACCAAGTTGTTGGAACAAACAATTATCAACTGAGATCTTTTGATAGCGAACTACAAACTGGCTTGTACAAGAGCTTTAACATGCCAATAGCTAGTATGTCAGCAGAAGATTATTCTGAGTTGAATATTAATTTTGTGTACTATGATTGGTGGCCAATATACTATGATATAACAGGCGAGAACAGTGATCAAACATTTGTTAGGCCAACAATTATTCCAGGACTGCGCTCAATACTGCCTTTTATTCCTGCTGGAATGGATGTTTTAGACACAGTGCTGCCAACAAGCTATATCTTCAACTATGACCTATCATATCCTATGATAGTTACTATTAATGATCCGACAGCTTTCAATGGTGAAGGCTACACATTTCAGTACGCACTTGAGGTAAACATTCGAAACAATTATCCATTAAACGGTTCAATTGATGATTTGTTAAATCCGACACGCGGCGAATTATCTGACTTGTTTCACAACCCATTGCAGCGCAATAGTGGCAATATAACAATACGTGTTAGTGATAAGCAAACAGGCGAGCCAGTACTTAAGCCTAGCATTACTTTTGTTTGTGGCAGGCAACGGTTACAACTTGACAGTTCAACATTATATGCTGAAGATTCCGATGGCACGGTAATAACTCGTTTGCCGGTTTGTCTTGGTGGCAAATTACTCGTCAGCGCAAAAGATTATTTTAGCCCGCCAATAAATTTAAGCACGGAAATTGGCCGCGCTACAACAGTAAGGGCTAAACTGCGGCCTATAAGAACGCTTAATTTAACAGTGAAAATACAAAATTTGACAAAGCAATCAACTAGTGCTCGCTACAAGAGTGGTTGGTACTTGGACAAATCACTTTCAACTATTGGAACAACACAAACAGTATTAGTTTCTTTAGAGCGAAAACCGCAAGTTTATGGCGAGCAACCATTTAACATCATCGCTTCTTTTGATGTTAACAATCAAGTGTTGCCAGTAAAAATAATTCCTGGAGAGTACAAGGCAAGTATTACAACAACTTATGAACTGCCATCAACAGTCATAGAAGAGTTAGTAATTCCAGAAGATAGAATTTGTGTCAAAAGAAATTTTTTAGGACAGTGCACTAAACGTGAAACAATTCCCCAAATAGTGTTTAATGAAACAATAGCACAAGGCAGTCTGAACTTCGAGTTCGAAGTTAGTGATTGGTCAATAGAAGACGCTAACACAATGACAGTTTACACAATAGTCGCGCCGGGAGACCTTGGATATTATGAGTTAGAAGTCACCAACGATTTAGGACAAGTCACAAAACCGAACGCGCTAAAGCATGATGACCTAAATATTTTGGGAGAGTCAGAAGAATTAGTTGAAGAGTTCCAAAGACCTTACTTGGAGCCAACGTATGAATAAAAATAAAAAGCAGTAATAAAACAATGATTAAAGTGAGAAAAACAAACGCAGTGCTTATGATATTATTAATAGTTTTACTGCCAGTATACAGTGCTCAAGTTTTTGCTGCTAGCATAACAATAAATTCTATAACAGGAAGTGAAGGTGTTGACTGGATTAGAAAAAGCGATGATACAACAGCACTTGACGTTACAATATTTGATGATGGACTGCCAGTAGAAGCCAGTGACGTCACTTACGAGAGACCTTACAAGGCAAGCACAGCATTTAGTCAATGCACAGATGGCGGAGGAGGATACTACACTTGCACTGCAACAGAAACAGATACCCTGCCAGGCGGCAAACTAACTTATACTGTGGTTTTTGGCAGTGAAAGTCGCGGTGCTCAAATACTAATTGATGACTTCGCACCATATACTAACGCGCTAAACATTTACTCAGATTACGTCAATGCAACTCCAACAATCAACTTTGAAGTCAGCGACATACCATCAAGTGGCTCAAGCGATCTATGCAGTGGTTTCAAAGCAGTAAAAGTTTTCGAGCGCAGCACCCGACAAGAACTATCAACCAACACTTTAGAAATTAGTGCTTGCTCATACGATGGCGGCGCAAGCGTAGATTTATCAACACTATCAGCAGGAGAGCACGTCATTTGCTTGTTGGCGGTGGATCGAGCTGGAAACTTTGATAGCGCTTGGCTTGCAACAAACACCATTTGCAAAGAAGTAAACATTGACAACACAAAACCACAAGTTAGCAGTGTAGCATTGACAAGCAATGGAGAGCAAGTACATTATTTGGCGCCAGCAGGAAAATTCGTTTACCTAAATATTAGTGTGACAACAGACACAGCGCCAATAAGCGCTACTGAATCTTGGGCAGATTTATCAAATATTGCTGGCAATGACGCTCTTGACAAAGTGCCGCCATTATGCGAAATATTAGAAGAAACAAATACTTCAACAACTTATAATTGTTATTGGTATTTTAGAGCAAAAATTGCTGACAGTGGAAGCATTAGCGTACCTTACAACATTGTTGACGAGGCAGGAAACTTCAACACAAACACTAAAAGCTTCTCATTAAGCTTAGATGTTAACCCGCCAACAATAACAGAAGTAGTAACAAATCACGTTTACGATTCTGTAAGCTATGTAGGCTACAACAACACATTCATAGTACGATTATCTGATGGTGCTAGCGGCAGTGGCTTTAGTGAAGAACAAGTATTTCTGAACAATTTAATAGCTGACGAGTGCAGTGGTCAAAGCGGTGATTGGAATTGTTATTGGTATAACATCATACCTCCAACAAGCACTGGTAGCAATTTAGCATTACAAGTTGAGGCATTTGATGACACAGGACAACAAAACACTTTTAGCACAACACTGCCAACAGATTTCACACCGCCTGTTGTTAATAACATCACATTGCACAACGATGATGCCATAATTTTAGAAGATGAAACAATAATATTCAAAGTACGACTCTACGACGCGCAAAGCGGAATAAAAAGCGATGATGGAAGTTACAACGCTTACGCCAACTTTGAAAACATTAACGGTGAGTCAATGGTACAAGCAAGCCAATGCTACAATGAAAACGACAATTTTTGGCTTTGTGAATTTCAAGCAACAAGAGTATGGGCAGGACCAGTGAGTGCAAGTTTTACAATTTATGACACAGCAGAAAACAAAGAAGAAGTTGCCACTAATAGTCAATTCTACTACAATGGTGGCGGAGCATACATAAACAACGAATTCAACAGTTACAGAGTTTACCGCTCTGACACTGCAACAGTAGCACGCGATTATTGGACTATCGAAGTATTAGATCACACGCCAAGAGCTGTTGACCGTGAGATTACTGACTTTTTGAGTGTTCCAGTAACATTCACACTAGAATTAAAAGGTTCAAGCAGTGGAATAAAACCATTATTATTAGAGTTCAGAGGATGCGAGGGAACACAAAACAGTCAATATTATGACGCTTACACAAAAGACGGTCATGAAAACCTGATAATGAACGGGTTCGCACCAGCAGGCCCGTCGCCTTACACTTTTGATTTTCAATTCTTTTTAGTGGATGACACAATGCCTGATGAGGCAAGCTTGAATTTTACTTGTGAGTTTTCAACAATAACACAGCGCGGCACAATGGCAACAAACGCAGAACTCGATTTAGTAAACATTAGTGTTCCATTATACAATTATCCTTTAGGCGAGCTTTCACAAAACGTGGAAAACAAAATCGACAATATCAAAGACTCTTGGATTGTAAGCGCAGAATGGATAGGAAGCCTGCAAGAAATACTAGATTACGGCCAAAGAATATGTTCAATGATTAAAATATATCATAAACTAGCAGTGTTGATAGCTTGGATAAAAGACGGCCTTAAAGGCTGTCCTATGTGCAAACCTGCAGAAAAAGCAGCCGGCGGAATGGTCTTTGCAATAGAAGATCTGGCAGGCTCTGTATGGAAAAAATATGCTAATTACATGTGCGCCGCGCTAGAGTGCAGATTGTGGAATGAAATAATTGCTCATAACGAAGATGGTGATAGTGGAAAATTCACAAATTTCTTTGGAGATATTGAAGAGTGGGTTGACGATCCACTAGCATTGAAAAAAGCTTGCGGCGAACCAGGAACAGATGCTTATACTGAATGTGTTAAGAACTTAGGAGACGTTGGATTTGACACAAAAGAAAGCTTGATTTGGAGCACTTTAACATTATGCGTTCCAGGAGTAGTTTATAACTTACAAAAAGCTAGGGTTTTAGAGTGCAACAAGATAAGTTGTTATCAGCAAACAGCTGATCAAACATACACAGTTGACGAGTGCGAAAAACAATATTCTTATGGAATGTGCAAATATGTTTACGGACAAATATTCAATTTGATACCATTATCAAAACTAACAAGCAATTTTGTAAAAGCAGTAGGTAACGTATTAAAAGATCCTGTAGCACTAACGACTTTTGCAATAAAATGGGTTTGTGCAGTAAGTACTTGTGGCGGAGAAAAGGGTAGTTGTGGTGCTTGTACTGTAGTATCGCAAGTTGATTGGCTAGCGTCACTTGCTTGTGATTTAGGAGCTGGTGATTGCCCAGGACTCTGGGATGATAGTGATACAACAGTTGATGATAGTATTTGTGAAGAAGTACTGGACGAGGATGATGAATAAAATGTTACGACCAAGCCAACCCGCGCAATGGCCAACACAGCAAGCTAGTCAATACTATCAAAGCGATCCGCAAGCTTACGCTCAAAACCAACAATACAGTGTTAACGGTCAGAATTATCATCCTTCACAACCAATACCAGGGCAACCAACACAACACCACCTACTAATTTGGGGGGTAATAATATTTTTTACATTGTTATTAGTAGGCTCTGGAACAATCATTTACTTGTATAATAAAACTCCAAGCGAGCCACCATATTTTATTCCAACAACAGAACCAACAACACCAATTGTCAAGACAGGTCTGCGTGTGGAACAAGCAGTGTTCGCGTCAAACGTTGACACAAGCGGAGCGTATTACACGTACACTGTGCAGCCAAACGCAGAGTACGAAATAGGTAGTTACGCATACTTATACGTCAAAGTCAAAGGTTTTGATTCAAGACTAACAAACGGCAAGTCAGAAGTTCACGTAGTAGAAGACATAAAAGTCTTAGGACCAGATGGCAGAACAGTTAGAGACTTGAACTTGCCAGCGATCGCAGAGTACAAAGAAACAATCCAAAACCTTCACGAGTACGTAGACTTTTCTGCAAAGATTCCACTGTGGAATGATTTGCCACAAGGGCGATACACTGCAGTGATAACATTGCATGATATGATAGGAGGTGAGAGTGTCAGCGAACAGTATAAGTTTACATTATCACAGCCTGACAAGAGTGCACTAATAGAGCAAGACTTTTCAAAACTAACAGGAGAAGTAACAGTTCAAATAAAATTCTTTGACCCTCAAGGACAAGAAATTACTGCACTAGCACAACAAAAAACTGTCAGTTCAACAAACCCATTAGATTACGAGCCCACAATACCGCATTATTTTATTGCAGGAGAGTACTCTGCACAAATAATTTTCACCGATGCTGATGGCAACACTGAAACAAAAACAGTCACACTAGAAGAAAAAGACGAATTACTAATTGACAATTTAGACTTTGCAAGCAAAGTAATGACTAATTATGACTACTTACAACAAGCAGGCGCGATGTACAACGCAGGAGACATAATATACATTTACTTCGAAGTCAAAGACTTCGAACAAGACAGCGCAGGCAAAGTAGCATTTGTAGAAGACATTGTGACAACAGGACCTGACGGTAAAATTGTTGACAGTTTAAGCGCCGACAATCTTTACTCTGTTGATGATGAATATAGTTCAACACAAGCAATGTTTCAAGTAAAAAACACCTTACCAACAAGCACCAATTATCAAAAAGGAGAATACACAACAACAATAACTATTACTGATAGGTTAAGCGGTCAATCAACAACTAAGAAAGGAGTGTTCACACTAAAATGAAAAAACTAACAATTGCAATAACATTATTGTTGACAATTATAGTTTTACAAACTGTCATTGCTTTTGACGAGCCAAGCATTGGAGAAGCACAACTAATAGCTGACGATGTTGATCCAACAACAGAACCAGAACTCTATGATAAATTATACGCTGCGGCAAGCAGTGAAAATGTCGACTACACCCCAGCACAACAAGCAAGAATAGAAGAAATAAGAGCAAACGCTAGAACATTTGGAACAAGCACGACAACACAACCAGAAGAAGATGAAGGCGGAGTTGTTGAAACTATTGTAGGATTTTGGAACGCGATAAACCCTTTTGGTCCAGACGAAGCAGAAGCAGGCGAGGTCAGCGCTGATGGACAAAACGTTGAAGCTACACCAACAGTTGACACTGGAATATTAAGTATTGAACAAATAATAGAACAATCAAACGCAGGGCAACAAACAGTTCAAACAACAGAGCCTGTAACAACAACAAGTTGTAGTGACAGGCCTGCTAGCTAAAATGACAAACCAAAATAATATTATTTTGAAAAGCTTTTTGTTAGTGATAAGTATATTATTATTGACCGCTTCAGTGCTGAGCTGTGATGGTCATAGCACGCCTAGCGATTTATCTGCAGAGCAACGACAACAATATGAATCGGTAGAAAATTATTATGCTGATCATAATGTTCCACTAGAAGATGTGATAGGACAACTACAAATCACTAACAGTCCTAATTCTGTTGAAATACTGCAAGCTTACATCACTAATAAGATTGATTTGTTACCTACATACCAACAACAAGCGCTTAGGGATTCATTGCAAGAACAAGCAGCAACAAACACAAAACTTGCTGTTTTAGTAGATCACATTGATGAAAATTCAAAAGTTGTTGGTTCAACAGGAGTTACACTTGACACTCCGGCTACAACACCCCTACCACCACCTGCTGGAACTGTTGATGTTGACGGCGTAACTGTTAACCCTTCTGGCACTTACTTATACGAAGTGATTCCCGGGTGGAGTACTATGAATATTCAAGAACGTGAAAGTGTTGCTAGAGATTTAGGTTTTCCAGAAGACCAAATAGCAAACCTTGGAGATGCTGGGGCGAATACTCAATTATTAAACCTTGCGCTACAAAAAGCAAGCGAGCAACAAAGTAGCACGCCTCAAGAAGGAAGTGTAGTCATAGACACTACAGAAGAACCTCTGCTTGTTGACCCTAATACTATTGCTGATATTGAAGAGTTTGAACAACAACTTAACGCACAAAATGAACCTGAAGAATTGGGTTCTGTTGATGATTGGAGTTTTGTTGTTGGAGGTCCTCACGAAACACTAGTTTGCGTTAATGTTCAAGGATGTGGTGATTACAGCGTTGGAGAATCAGTAAATGCTATTACAGCTTCAATTAATCATGAAGAATTTTATACTACTGTTTATACACAACATCAGAACTATCAAAATTTTGGCGCATTGATTGATTATAATTATAAAACTGTTGATGGAGTGACAGTTATTGAATGCGAAAGTAAGTGTCCTGAATATTTTAGCACTTGCGGTGGTAACACTTGTACTCAAAAACAATTAGCTAATGCTATTGGAGCGAACAATGCAGAGTATGTGTTTAGTACTCGCGAGCGTTTGCGTGTTGGCACAGCACACTATGCTACTTTTTTAGCACAGAGCACTCAATTATTGGAGGGTTATGAGGGTATTAACGCGATGTTTGGCAAGCCTGATGATGATTTTATTTATGATGAGTTGGACTTGTGGATGCAAGAAGCATTGGGCGGTATTGACGGTTGGAGTGCTGGAATGTGTCGCAGGATGAGAGATTTTGAACCATCAGTGAGTGATGGTTACGTGATTGGTGAAAATATTGGCACTAGCGCTCACGTGAGCGCACAAAAAACACCTATAGTAAATGTTAACGGCACTAACAGTTTTGTCTATAAGCTTGGCTGGGCTGTTCACCTTGGTGATTGTGAGGAGTTCAAAATTAATGTGGAGTTAACACCTAACACTAAAAAATTATACACTAGTGCTAAAACAGTCACAGGTAGTATTAACGAGTTTTTTGTTATAGAAAGCGTTAATGATTATACAAAGATTTGCATAAATTTTAAAGATGTGCCAAACGGTTGTTTTGCAGGAAAAGACGATGATTTTAAAACTTGCAATGAGGTAGTATTAGTTGATGATAGTTTTAGCGGGCAAGCAATAAGTGATGCTGTCAACACTGGCACTACAACTACTGACTCTGGTACAACAACCGATAGTGAAGGAGCTACTATTGATTTAGACATTTAGAAAATGAAAAAAATAAACAATTATTTTGGCAAAGAATTGCAAGCCATCAAGGCTTCAATGACTGGTGGTCAGCGCTACATTAAAATTTTGTTTGTTGACGCAGCGTTTATTTTACTCAGCATTCTAGTATCATTTATGATTAGTGGACTCTTGGCTTTTATCACACGATTATTTCCTGATTTTGAAATGATTATGAACACTCCAATAGAACAATTACAAGCCACTTTAGACGTCGGGCAAGCGCTTGCGAGCAGTAAGGCTGGATTGTTTTTGGTAATCATTACTTTGATGGCAGGTTTTATCCTGATGCTAGCACTAACAGGCTTTTTTAGCAGTCTAAGTCTTTTTATAGCCCAGAAAACTAAACCCTCAAAAAAATTGTTGCAACAAGGTTTGATTCTTGGAAGTGTTTGGATTGGACTGACACAATTATTATTGTTTGGTATTAGTGCTATAACAAAACTTAACGCTTTTATCATAATGATTGTTGGATTAATATCAATTTTCTATTTTGCACTGGCAGTTTTGAATTTAGCAAAAACAAAAGATATTCTTTTGGCAGTACAAAAAAGTTTTCAAACACGTGTTTTATACTATCTTGCAAGCATTGGACTTTTCGTGCTAGTGTTTATTGTTTTAAACATGCTCGCTTACCCACTACAATTTTTGAGTTTTTTCGGAATTGTACTGACAGTAATAATTTTTGAAACATTTATAATATGGAGTCGCGTATACTTAGCAGAAATACACAAAAAATGACTAAAAGAGGACAAATAACATTGTTTATCATCATTGGCATAGTGCTAGTTTTGAGCGCTGCACTACTAATTTATTTGATGAGTCCTCTATCATTTCAGGAGACTAAAGTGTTGCCTGAAAATGTTAAGCCAGTAACTGGCTTTGTAGAAGAGTGCACTGCGATAGTTGGCGAGACCGCGATCAGACAGTTAGCAGCTGGAGGCGGCTGGATTAATGTACCACAAGGTTTTCTTTTAGAGCCTTCAAGTTATTTGTCCCTTGACAAGTTTAACTTGCAAAAACTTCCTTATTGGTATTATGATGGTAAAGATTATGCTCCGACACTACAAGTTATGGAGGAAGAACTAGAAAATTACATTGCACAAAATGTTGAAACTTGCTTGGACGAATTCACTGTTTTTGATGATCACTTTAAAGTCCGCGTTTATGACGATCCAACTGCAAAGGTTGAAATACAAAAAAATAATGTTTTAATAACTTTAGATTACCCAATAAAAATTGACACTCTTGATTCTCGCGAGACAGCTAAAAGGCGCGAGTTCACAACATTACTTGACGCTAATCTGCGTGAGATTCACGAGTTTGCAACAGACTTGTTAGAAAGTGAGAACGAGCAAGAACACTTTGAGCGAATAACAATGGACTTGGTAAGCCAAAACCCTGACATTCCACTGACAGGTTTTGATTTTGATTGTGGTGCTCCAAAAAACTGGTATTTGCCAACAGTTAAACAACAATTACAAGAACAATTATTTTATAATCTGCCAAGAATTCGTTTCAAAAACACTGCTTACGTGCCATTTATCGCGCCAGAACAAAACTATGAGCGTTTAAAAGAAAAGTATCCTGCTAGCGAGATTTTTGCTGGCAACACTCCAGAACCAGGCGAGAAACCTGAGGACGCTTATGAATACTTTCACTATTTTTTAGATGTTAGCGATGTTGATTACCCTCGCTTGACAGCTGCTGCTAGGTACTTGCCAAACTGGGGAATGGATTTTATAGTAACGCCTAGTGATGGACCTTACCTAAAAGCCGATCGTGGCACTGGACCAAAAAAATTCTTAAGATTTTTGTGCATTCAAACATATCACTTCACCTACGACATTATTTATCCGTTGATGGTGACTATTACTGACCAACAAAGTTTTGAAGGTCAAGGATTATCTTTCAATTATGCGATTCCGATAATCATCACTGACAATCAAGGTGATAGATCACCTTATGCTATGAGATCTTTTAGCCCTCAAAACCCTGACACTAGCGTGTGTTCAGATTATAACACTGACCGTGTTATTGATGTTAGGGCTGTTGGAGCTTTTGATTACACTGGCATTAAAGAACCATTGAATGGTGTTAACATTAGTTATGAGTGTTTTACACATCTTTGTGCTCTTGGCAAGACAACTGCACAAGGTGGAGTTTATCGCTTTAGCACTTTTGAGCCAGGATTTTGCGCTAATGGTTATCTAATAGCGCAAAAAGATGGTTATTTAGAAGGGCGAACACAATTAACGAGTGCTAGTGATACTGTGCAGATTGAAATGAAAAAATTACGAGAGTTAGACTACGATGTAGTGCCAATAGACAGTCGTGATTTAACAGTTGATGACGATTTTGAGCCTGACGAGCAAGTATTAATTCATATTACTGAAACAAACACAGGCTATGAAATCTACAAAACCTATCCTGCGAACACTGTGATGACTGATAGTGATTACCAATCATTGTTTGGCAGTTTAGAATTGCCACAAGACACTACTATTGAATTATTAGAAGACAATGCAAACTATGAACTAGACCTTTTGTTAATTGAAGGCAATAATATTGTTGGCGGCTACAAAGCAGAGTGGAACGTTAAATTTGTAGATATTATTGATGAAAACAACATGACATTTTACGTCATAAGAAAACACCCTCCAGTGCTTGATGATATTCAAAAGCAAGCAGAACTGTTTGACTACATAGAAAACGGCAATTATTCACTGACGGTAAAACCAACATTTAAATAGGACTATGAACGCAAAAACTATTGTGAAAACAAAAAAAAGCATCAGTTTATTGATGACTTACCTGATAATATTATTGCCAGTTTATTCTGCAGTAGCCTTCGCAGCGCCAAGCGCGACATTAACAACAGGTGCTACAGGCCTAAACACTGCTATTAACAAACAATACCGCATCAAAATAGAGTGGGACGCTGTTACTAGTTCATCATTTAATCATTATATGATACTGCGAAATAATGTTTTTTTAGAAAATAGGACAGTGCCATACTTTGACGATTACAATGTAGTGGCTGACACAACTTACAATTATCAAATAATACTGGTTGATAATAATGGTGACACAAGTCCTTCGATTTCGTGGAGTGTTAGAACGCCAGAAGTCGATACTGAACCGCCAGAGTTAGACATGACAGTTGTGGAGTACACAAATCAACAATACTTGGTGCTCAGTGGCAGCACAGAAACTGATACTGTGGTAACATTGTATGTTAACGGTAATTTCTTTGATGATGTTGACACACGAGATTTTGGAACCTACAGTTTCAGCGGGATATTATTAAATCAAGGCAGCAATACTTTGCGCTTTGAGGCAGTAGACTATTTTAACAACAGCGCAGAATACACATTCGATGTTGTAAGTGACACAATACCGCCAGACTTAACTTTTGATGAAGTTCTTGCAGCTTCAACAAGCACCACAATAACACTAACAGGCGATGCGTCAGAGGACATGACTGTTGACTGGTATATAACAGACTCATTAGATGTAACAGCTCCATCTAAAGTATTACAATTAAAAACCACCACAGTAGAGCAAAACACAGTGCGACTAGAGTGGGATATTCTTGAAGTTGATGATTTTGACGAATACATAATATATCGCTCAGATGTAGGAGCACTAGCTAAGACTCCAAACAACGAATACACTGATGACGAAGTAAGTAGTGATATAACATACACTTATACTGTAGCAGCAATGGACCAAAATAATAATATTGGAGAAGAGTCAGATGACTTAACTGTTACAACACTTTCTGACGGCATCGACAAAGATGTGCCGGAAGCAGTACTAGTTGTAGAGCCTGATAATAATTGGGACTTAGTAGCAGGAAGTTTCAGTGAAACAATAACAATACTCGACGGGACAGTATCAACAGTTCAATACATTGCAACAGACTTAGCAGACAACACTGCAGAAGAAACCTTTAGCATAGCTCATGATAGTGAAGCGCCATATTTTATAGAGCCAGTATCGATTGATAGTTACAGTCCATCATATGATAGGCTAGTGGACATTAAAGGCCAAGTAAGCGAAAAAGCAACAATATTAGCATATGTTAACGGTGATTTGAAAGATAATGTTTCAACTGACGAGTTCGGCTTTTTTAGCATTGATTTAGAACTAACACGCGACATAGAAGCAGATGACTCGTATAGTGCTGGCAGTGGCACAATCAGTATATCGCGTGGCCCGTGGATTAACAACATTCGACTAGTAGCAATTGACGCGATAGGACAACAAAACGTTTTAGAAGGCGTTATCGATTACACATTGTGTGGCAGTGGCACTTGGTGGGATGTTGACATGAGCGAAGTATACCCAAACATTTTGACTCCCAGACTATTACTGTTAGGTGTTGAACAAATAGGCTTTGATATAGAACTAGACTGGCGTGGCACTTTAGACAGTCCAACAATTAGTAGTTCTCGCGTTAGCAGGGTTATGATTAGCCCTGCAGAAGAAGAAGATTACGATCATGACTGGGTGCAACCGCCAGTAAACACTTGGAGCACCACCAACAAACGAGGCTACATACAAATACCATTCGTTCGCGACCCACTAAGCTTAGATGATGAAAACATGACATCATTTGAAAAAGAAACAAACATATCAGAGCACCGCGAAAACAGTTGTTTGCTGCCAGGATTTGGATGTATAAAGTTGTTCTTAGAATTAGAGATTAATTTTGCGGACACTACAGGAACAAACCCTCGAAATCAAGGAATGAGAACACAAAAAGAATGCATTCCAATAGAAATAGTAATTGACAAAAGACTCAACCCAGACATCATACCAGACAAGTTTTTGGAACGTTCAATTGAATTTTTAGAAAACAGTGTAGACCTAATAGACACAGTGCTGCCAAGACTACAAAACCTCAAAGTATGGTTATTTTGGACTTGTACAGTAAGCTGGGTAGGAGAATGGTTTTTAGCAATCAATGAAAAATACGCCTGTGAATTCGCAAACTTTGCAGCAAACCCTGATGAAAAATTCAATAAAGCTGTTGCAAAAAGAGGCGTTGGTGCATGTAGTGAAGCTTATAAAGAAAACTCTGGCGCTTGTGAGACTTGTGCCGAGTCAATACAAAAACGGGAGAGCTATGTTTACAATACTGATTGGGTGTGCCAACGGATTTATTGTTCTAATGCTCCAACATTACAAAACTATGTAAAAGAAGCACAAGATGATAAGAAAACAGATTTTGTTGATGGAGTTGACATTAATACTGCTTGCGCAGTGTATAATACTGCTGACTTGAAATATGATAGTTTAGAAACAGTTTACCAAAAATATGATGATGACAAAGATCTTTACGCTAAATGTTTTGAAGGTTCAGCAAATGAGCGCAACGCTGCTGAATGTTGTATTTATGAATACATGCGTGAATGGGATAGTGCTTGTGTTTTAATGGATGAAGCAGAGCAAAGTGTTTGCTTGCAAGCACAAGCAGAAGGTCAAACAAGACCAGGTTGTAATCGCTTGTGGAATAGTGTCGCAGGCTTTTGCGAGCCAACAGGAGAGCCAAAAGCACAATTAGTAATGAGTGGATTGCGGTATAGTGATTTTTTCAAAGATGCAACAGAAGCTAGCAGGCTTGGACACCCTCAACTGGGTTATGCTAGTGATTGGCAAACATCAAGCAATTCTATTGCTTACGAGTGCGTTGGCACTTATGGTTGTGGCAATTATCAGAAAGGAGCAAAAATACAAGAAAGTGGTTCACAACAAACTCTATTTTATTGGATTGCACAAACAAAAGCGGAAGGCGGCAACGCAGCAGGAGGTACTTGCATTGGAACAACAAGAGTCAACGAGTTAACAAATCCTACGATTATTTACTCAATTGATTATGGAACTCCTGACGATCCTACTAATCCTGCTATAAGAAGAGGCTATGTTACTCAAACAATTGCCGGTGCAGAAAAAATCAACGGTGAATTTTCCATACAGTCAGACACGCATTTCATACCTGCAAGTGATGACTTAAATTTAGACTTTAGTGAAGACTGTGATGGAGAAAATGGAGAATTTGAAAAAATAAGAACTGAGTTCAACAATAATTGTCCATCAACTCAAGATCGAGAAATGACTCGCGCGCAAGCAATAAAACTATGCGAAAATATCAGAACAGAAGCAGGCATTAGTGATAAAGAATACATCGTAGACCCTGCTTCATCACTACTGCGCTCAATACAATGTGCTTGCCTTCCAGCGTTGACTTCATACTTGTCTTTTATGCGCAACATGTTCAACGCAGTAAAAACATGCTTTGAAACAATACTATTAACAGGCGATGGTAGTGAAGGAGCATGTCAAGCAGTACTAACACAATACATCTGCGACCTAATCTATGATTTAATTGCTTGTTTTACACAAAAATATTCTGTTAACACCGTAGGCAACGCTGGAGCAATGGGTGATGGCGGAAGATTCATCGGAGCACTAACTAGCGCTGGAGCGTCAGTAGGAGAGCGCGTTCGCGGCAAGTATGGTGACAATGTTATTTACGAAGAAATATTTAGTCAGCGAAAGCTAGCTCACGCAGTATGCTTATTCGCGTTCACAGGGGACTGGATTTTTGATGTTGCGGGAATGTTAGAAACAGAATATACTATTCCAATAGAATCAGAAGCATTACTTTACCCAGCAACGCGAAAGTTCGTTTCAGCAAACCCTTTAACTAACCCTCCAGGACTAGCAACACACTTGTACCATTTAGGAATTGGTTTAGTATCAGGAGCAGACCTAGATTATGAAATATACTTACAATGTTCTAACACATTAGACTGTCCAGAATTTGAAGGCGGAAGATGCGATTGTGCAAACCTGCCAGACCCTTTGAAAAGATCGCTCTCAGGCGGTCGCTTAACAGCTGGAGATATTCTAGGAACTGGACTTGAAGGAGACCAATACCATACATTAGTAGGTGAGAGCGTGCGCTATGACACAGCAGTAATCGAGTGGGAGTGGGACAACAAAGACGGCGAGCGCATCACTAGCAAAAAAGAAACACATATCAGCCAAACAGGCGGTGACCCGCCGGCATACTGTGAATTCGATATATTTGAAGGAATGTTCCGTTGTAGTTATGATATTGGAGAAGGAAGCTTTGCGTACTTTTCAGATGTTGACACTGAACAAAGCGATGGCAAATACTCAACTGGCGAAAGGCTGGCTTTTGATATTGGTGTTAAACAACAAATTCCTGAAGAGAGCGCTAGTTGTTCAACGCAAAACTGCGAGCACACAAAATACTTGAGCGTGCGCGTATTCAACCAAAACAGAGCACTAGTCTATGACAACGCAGAAGGCTTCAAACCATTAAACTATAATGGTGAGCGGACCTATGAATTGCCTGAAAACTTTATCATCACAGAAGATCACTTCAACCAAAATCCTGCAACAGCAGGAAGAGTACAATGTAGTGTTTTCAAAAGAGAAGGTGCCAGTATAAGCTTCGACCCTACAATATATTGCGCTGAAAGCATGAAAATAAGTTATAATCACGGCAACACAAACGCCTTGTTTACTTATCAGTTAGGAACATTCAGTGCAGGCGATAATCCGCAATTTACTGCTTCTAGCTCGCCGTTTTTATGCGTTTACCAAAATAACATTGCAAAATGCGGCGTTACAGAACTAAAAATTAACAGTCTTCCAAGTTCCTCGGCAAGTATTACGATAAAAAAAGAAGGACAAGCGTCCAACGATCCTCGCGGTTGCCAGAGCGCTGCTGGTGGCGCAACTTGGCAGGCAGAACTAACACTTTATGATGCTCGCGAGACCGGCAGCAATAATTGGGAGCGTGGCGACACTATCACAGTGTATCAGAGTGCACAACAAGAAGAAACTGTTAGTTTCACAGCAACATGTAAGAGTACTAGTGAAGTATGTGACACTTCAGGACAGCGCCCTGCGGGAAGCAGTGGATGTAATTGTATTAGTGGCAGTGCTTCAGCTGTTTGCGATGCTAACAAGTATTGTTGGACTGGAACTGATAGTGTTAGTTGTGAAGATGGGAGAAAAGACTTGAGTGCTAGTGGTTCTGGAGTATCGGGTCTAGAAAACCAACCATGTGGTAGTAATCAGGGGATGTGTCGAGCTCCAAATGGTGTTAATTGTCCTGACGGATTATTTTTTGTTGATGGGACAAATGATAGTACTAAACAATCTGACTGTGTTGGCGGATTATTTTGTTGTGAGAATTGAAAATATTATTTTTATTTTTGACTGCTTTTGAACTCTTCTTTTAATTTTTTTGCGTCTAAATTTTGATTGTTGATCATATATGTCCAGTATAATTCTCTTACTAGTTTTTCATCATTTGGTTTTTGTTCTAGCTGTGCTTCCAATTCACTAATTTTTGTTTTTAATTCAACACTATTCAATGGAGCGCTTTTACTCTTAGATGCTTGTGTTGGTTTTAAAGGAAAATAAATTGTTTGCGGAGGACCTCCAGGCTTTAAATCTTTAGCAGTACCATAAACTTCACCAGTCTCTAAATCAAAATAAGTAATACTAGCGCCAGGCTCTTCACAAGTGATGCTTTGTGCTGGGTTGGTTGGTGTTTTTAGTGGTTCTTGAGCATAAACAGGACTAGCTGAAACTATTGCGTAAACTAGCGCAGTGCCAGCTAATGTGGTTGCTGCCTTTGGCAAGAAACCAACAGTTTTCTCCAAACCATCAAGGCTTTTCTCGTCGATAACATATCCTTCCATTGTACTAAAAGAGTTGTTTTACTAGTATAAAAACCTTTCGGAAAAACGTCACTGAAGAGTGGTTAAAAAGTGAGTTATGCGGACTTGGCAAAAAGCCCTACTTATTCTTAACATCTGCTTTAATCATTTTTACTATTTCTGGAAATGTTGATATGTTAAAATGGCCGTTCTTGCTCTTATAAATGATTATCTTGGCATTCTTTAGTTTTTGTTTATACTTTTCAGCGTGTGAGACTGGAACAACATCGTCATCTTTTGAAAACATTAAAGTAGTGTTTTTAGAGTTTTTTTCAATCATTGAAAGGTCTGATTTTAGCTTGAAGCCACCGACTAAGTCTTCTTTTGGCAAACTGTTATTAAATGGCGGGCATATTAGATAAGTTGACAAAATCTTTTTTGGAAACTTATTTTCTGATAAGTACTTGGCCAAAAAAATACCTCCGAGTGAGGAGCCGATTAAGATGACGTTATTGTCTAAATGTTTTGCATAGTTTTCAAAGTGAATCTTCCACTCTTCATACTTGGCATTCTCTTTAAGCGGCATACGAGGGCGTATAATCTGAAAATCCTTGCCTAACTGTCTTGTTAGGTATTCATTGCTCCAATACTTTTTCTCTTCAAAACTTACTTTTCTAGATTTTAAATATTTCAAAAAATCTTTTTTACTCTTAGAAGTAGTGCCGCCATGAATTATGATTACTTGAGTCTTTCTTTGTCCCATACGTAAATTAGTCACAAGAACATTTATTAAATTATCGAGAATCTACTTGGTAGCATGGAAAAACTTATATATTGTTGATACTACTCTGCAGTTATGAAAATATTTCGAGAAGAGCACTTTGGAGGAGTATTGTATGACACAGATACTCTTAGATTTGAGTTAGTTCCAAGTGTTCCTGACAATGTGGATATAACCTTAAAACAAAATAAGCCCCCACTAAGAACTGATATTCCTTCAGCCCCAGTTAGAAGCTACTTTGAACTGACAAGGCAGTGCACTCAAAGTTGTAAACATTGTTTTGTATCTTCTTCTCCTAAAGCTCCTATGGGCTTAGCAACCGATCAACTTGAAAAGATAATTGATGAGTTGACAAGTAGTAGGGTCATTGATGTAAGATTCACAGGAGGAGAATTAACTACACGTCCTGATTGGTTCGAAGTATTATCTTATGCTAAAAACAACGGACTACAAATCTCGGTAAATACTAATGGTGTCTATAAAGACCAAGATGAAGTAGTCAAAAAGATGAAAGAATTAGACCCGAATCAAGTAACTATTAGTATTGATGGAAATTCAGGGCATCACAACTTTATGAGAGGACCACATTCCTATGAATCGGCAATCGACACTCTTAAAAAGATGTCATCCTTAGGAATAAAAACCCGAACAAATACAGTTTTAACAAAATTAAACGTAGGCGATATTCCTCAAATCATCGAAGAAGTTTCTCCATACGTAGCTGAAATGAATTTCTTTCACATGAGACCAGTAGGAAGAGGAATAAATCAAAACAAGTTAAGCATGCAATATGATGACCATTTTGAATCAGCTAGAGATACAATTGCACTAAAAGAAAAATACCCTAATCTTAGCATAATGCACTTTGAACAATCTTATAGGGAAAGGGCTGTAAGTAAATCAGATGTGACTGTACTTGAAGATTCTTTATCTCATGGGACAACAACAATCAATATAGACTGTTTTGGCGGGGTTTGGCCAAATGGTTACAATACTTACCAAGATGAAAGAATGTATTTGGGCAATTTATTAACTGAAACATTAGATTCGATTTGGAATGAAAATCAAACTCTTGATGCCATACGTGATTGGTTTAGGGCTATTCTAAAAAATTGTCAAGGGTGCGGCGAATATTTGCAGAAGTGCCCTGGGCTGAGTCCAGAAATGGAAATTGCGAACCAAAGTCATGGTATAAAAAATAATTTTTGTATTAGTGAAACTCCTATGCCTGTTTTGTTTGATAAAACTACAAAATGAACACTCAATTTATAATAAAACCTGATGCTTACAGAAGAAGAGATGAATTAATAGGCTTTATCCAAAACAGAGGATATTCAGTCTTTAGGGTTCAAGATTTCAAAATGATTCCTGAAATTTTTAATTCATTATACAAGGGATTAATTCCAGAAACCATTATTAGCGGGGTTTTTGAGTATTTAACTGAAGATTTTTGTGTGAAAGTAGAATCTGATATCTCGATTAATAATTTAATGGGGTTAAGCGGAACTAACACAGATCCTTTTTTTTGTTCGAAAGGCACTATCAGACGAGAATTCGGTGCAGGAAAAGGAGTTTCCAAATTAGGAGTCAGAGTAATTAGGAACGCAATTCACAGACCTAAGACCATCAATCAAAATAAAAGGGAAATAATATTATTAGAAGAACTCTTATGATTCTTATCTTTTTGTCAGGATTTTATATAGTGCTTTAAAGGCTTCTTTATTATCATTCCATTTAAGCATTTCAATTGCTTTATCAAAAGGAACCCATTGGAATTGTTCGTGCTCAACACAAATATTAGCATCTAGCTTTACTTTTACGTCTGGCTTGACCTCAAAGCCAAATACATATTCCGTTAATGGAGTGCTCTCTTTTCCTGTTAGATAATCATTGTGCATGGTAAACTGATACACCTCTTCAATTACCTTAATCACTTTATCTTTAGATATACTTGTTTCTTCTTCTATTTCTCTATAGCACGCATCTAAAAGCGATTTATCATTTTGTTCAACACCGCCACAAGGAGGTTGCCAAAACGATCCTTTTTCAGGAACTCTCTTCAATAATAAAAATTCAAATTTTTCTTTCTTCCTAAAAACTATACATTCAACTTGTTTAGTTCGCATTTTCAAAACCTATTAACTGCACTTGAGAAAAACCTAAATTGGTTTATAAACTTATTGATTATTTTTTACGAGTAATACGCTCCGGTATGGCTCGCATAGGATATTCAATTATCTTAAAGCCCTGTTTATTGCACTCATAGTGAAATATCCAGCGTCTAATTTTTTTTGTATTTCTTTTAATTTTTCAAAATCAATTTGCAAGTTTTTAAAATCAACAGTTTCAATATCGCATAAATTGTCTATTGTGATTCCTATCTTATTTAATTCTACAAATTCACCTATGTAAGTGTTTGAAGGAACAATTAGGGGTAGTAGTGATCTAATATACAGCGAACATTTATGCGGGGCAATCATTCTATAATAGTCTTTTTGGAGTGGATTAAATTCATCCCACAATAGTCCAAAGTCATTGTTTTCATTTAAAATTTGAGGTAATATATTAGGGTTTACAGAACCGTTATAAGTTATATCGCTGCGTTGATAAAAATCTCTAGGAAAATCTGAACCATACACATTATAATTCAGGTTAGGATTTTTTGGAAGTTCAGAATAGAGCATGTCCAATAATTTTTTTTTGGAAATGCCTAAATATCCTGCAAACGCTATATTGCTTGTTTTACCATTTCTCAATTTTGGTACAAAAGGAAGTCCTTTATAATCGAAAATATTTAAGGAGAACATTTTCTTATGAGGTATATTAAAGTAAGATGATAAATAATCAATCATTGGCACGCTATGCGCAATTATAGAATCGGATTCCAGCATCAACTTTAGTTCTAAGTCATATGTTTCAGTTAGTTGACTGTTGCTTGGAGATTTCCCAAATATTGAGGATTGAATGGATTTAATGTCATGTACTAAAGTGATTTTATGATCTGAAATTTTGTGTATTAATTCTAGTGCTTTGAAGGGAATATCAGAACTATTTCGGGTTACATTAATGACTGGTTTTAACGGGTACTGAAGAATTGTTCCAAATAGTTTTTTCCCCTCTCTTGAAATTTGTTGATGAACTTTCAAATCTTTTTCTAACTGTTCTAATTTATCATGCTTAATGTGAATAGTTTGCACTCCTTGACTTTCAAGAAATTCTCGAATATCTCTACGAACTTTTGGGGCGGCATAATTTTTTCTAGGCAAGTCAGACCAAAAAGTTATTAAATAATAATCTCTGGCATCAATAGTATCTGTCATTACTCAGTGGAAGTTATTTTGAGTATATAAAGGTTTTATAAACTATCGTTAAGGTCGTCTTTGTTCATTAAATTTTTGGCAAGAGGTAATGTGTCGTACTTAGAATTATAAGTTGGTTTTAAGTTTTTTAAATATGTTTTTTCGGTACCATAACAGTTCTAGATTTTCTGTTATTTTTTCTTTTTTTGTTAGAATAAAACCTTTTGTTTTGAATATTTGATTGTTTTGCATGAATTCGAAAGTGTCAGCGATAATTTCTCGTATTTTTCTTTTTTTACATTCTTCTGTAAACTGTTTCAAAAGTGCTTTTTTTGCAGTTATATCATTACCTGAAAGATAGTGTATCATTACAACACTATCACTTTTTTGATATCCAACAATAAAATTTGTTATTACATTATTATTTACTGCTACAAAACCTATCAAATTAGTGTTTTCAAACTCTTTTAAAATTTTTTTTTTGCTAGCGTGCTCTTTAAACTTTTCAATCATCTCTTTTGGAAAAAGAGGATTAGGTTTTTCTAAATCCGTAAGCATTAACTCAGATATAACGCTTGCATCATCCTTTGAAGCTGTTATGATTTTCATGTTGTTTTATTGTTTTGTATGATTGTTTTAGGAATTGTTCAAAGTTTTGATTGTTTTTTTGTGATTGAGTGTATAAGTCACTAAAATATTCTAGAATTGTTCTCCTTCTAACTTTTATTTTCTGGTGTTCTTGATAACCTTTTTCTTTTGCTCGTAAAATCTTAAAAAACTTTGAAGTGTTTAACAAGACTACTGCTAGTATCTCGCTTAAATGCCATATTATGTGCGGACCATCAAAGCTTTTCTCACTATGACGAGGGAAAACTTCTTTCCATTTTTTAAAATAATAAAAATGCAGCACTTCATGAGCAATAGCAAGCTTGGCATAACGATTGTTATACTGGTATGATACTGCAAAATCTTTTTTTTGCAAGTCTCGAGGACAAATTGGCGATATTGTAACATAAGCGGTAAGCTTAAAACTGGCTTTTTTTAACTCGAGAATTTTTTTAAGAAGTTGCTCGTATTCGTTGTTTATTTTTTCCCAAGCACCTCTTAACTCTTTTTTTCTTTTTTCAAGCTTTTTATTATTATTTTTGTGATACTGTTGTACATATTCTTGAATTACTTGTAACTTGTCCTTTCTGGTCTTGACTTTTTCTAGTTCTTTTTTCAATATTGGGTGACAATCAAAGACATAACCGCTCCAATCCCAATCACCTCTACCCGGCAGAGCAAACCTTTGTAATGTTTCGATATCATATTTTTTAGATATTTTGAATTTAATATTTAGCATAATGCCTTTTTTCTTTTGTGTTTTATATTGTTTATGGAAATTTAGAGATTAAAAAAGAGAAACAACTATACTATTCTCATATCACATGTCTTCTAGTATTGGCTTGTCTGTTAGAAATTCGCTTTCAAGACCGAGCTTGCTAAAGTATTCGCACATCTCAATACAAGCAAATTTTTCTGTAGAATAATGTGTACCGCCAAGAATATTGA
This sequence comes from Candidatus Woesearchaeota archaeon, assembly GCA_018221105.1. GTDB lineage: Archaea > Nanobdellota > Nanobdellia > Woesearchaeales > JAAOYA01 > JAAOYA01. The sequence continues at coordinate 120,075 of JAAOYA010000001.1, forward strand.
TGCCGTGTTTTTTTGCATACTTGTGAGCTTTACTAGCGTGGTCATTATGGATTGATACTCCGACAATAAAAGTGTTAACACCTTCTCGTACCATTTCTTCTAACAAATTAATTTCGTTACCGCCGCCCGCGATAACAGCTATCTTGCTTGGTTTTTCTGATCCGTAAGCGTAAAGTTTAGCCTGGTGACCTAAAACTTTTTCAAATTGTTTTTTTAATTCGCCAACAGACTCTAGTTCTGTTGTGCTTATAACACCACACAATGCCCCGAAATATTCGCCAAAAGATTTCTCAACAGTCAAGCCTATTTTTTCTGCGAGAGTGACGCTTGTTGCGTAAGGACTATAATTATCTAATGGAACGTGCAAATTATAAATGCTGATTTGGCGTTCTTGAAACTGTTTTAACAGTTTAACATCCATGTTTTCAAAAACTTTTGGAGCGTTGCGAATATCCCAAATACAAGGGTGATGCACGAAAAGCATAACATTAGATTCTTCACTATCAAGAATTTTTTGCATTAATTGATTTGATGGAAAGACCGCGGTGTAAACCTTGTCAATCTCTTCTGTGTTATCGCACACTATGCCCATTGAGCGTTTTTTAAAGTTTTCACTAAGAAAATTCTTAATAGGCTCCATGTACTGCGCCCACTTATCGCTCATCTCTGGAGTGATAAAATCTTTTTCTAATTGCTCGTAAAGCTTTATTGCTTTCATGCAAGAAAAGATAAAACAGTTATATTTAATTGTTTTTAGTAATCTTTTTAAATTACTCCTGGGTATGATGTTATTATGACGAAAAAAGAAAAGCAGCAAGGCATCACAGTCAAGAAATTTGATGATTTTGGCGAGTGGTATACTCAGGTTATTCAAAAGGCGGAGCTTATAGAGTATACTGACGTGAGTGGTTGTATTGTTTTTAGGCCTTATTCTTATGCTATTTGGGAGAAATTACAAGCTAACATTGATAAATTAATCAAGAATCGTGGAGTGCAAAACGCTTATTTTCCATTGTTCATCCCAGAAAAACTTTTAGTTAAGGAGTCCGAGCATGTTGAAGGGTTTAGTCCTGAAGTGGCGTGGGTGACACACGCTGGTAACACGAAACTTACAGAACGCCTAGCTATAAGACCAACAAGTGAGACAATTATGTATGATTCTTATAAAAAGTGGATTCGGTCACATCGGGATTTACCACTAAAAATAAACCAGTGGTGCTCGGTAGTGCGTTGGGAGTTTAAACACCCAATACCATTTTTGAGAACAAGGGAGTTTTTGTGGCAGGAAGGACACACAGCTTTTGCTACAAAAAAAGAGGCTGATGAGGAAGCTATGGACATATTAGTAAACGTTTATAACAGCACATTAAAAGATATGTTGGCATTACCGACTATTATAGGCACAAAGTCAGAAAAAGAAAAGTTCGCAGGAGCAGAGTACTCTTTAAGCGCTGAGCTTTTCTTGCCAAACAATAAAGCAATACAAGGTTGTACTAGTCATCACTTAAGTCAGAACTTTTCAAAACCCTTCAACTTACAATTTATTGACGAGAACGAAAAAAAACAGTTTGTTTACCAAAACAGTTGGGGGTTTAGCACTAGAACAATAGGAATTGCAATAATGGTACATTCTGATGATAAAGGATTAGTGTTGCCGCCAAAAATTGCTCCAATACAAGCAGTCATTATACCAATACTTTTTGACAAAACAAAAAATGCAGTTTTAAAAGAAGCAAAAAAGGTTGTTCAATCACTAAAAGGCATTAGTGTGCACTTAGACGATCGCGAGGAGTATCGTCCTGGTTGGAAGTATAATGAGTGGGAATTAAAAGGAGTGCCCCTAAGAGTAGAGTTCGGGCCAAAAGACATGGAGAAAAAACAAGCAATGATTGTAAGACGTGATACTGGCGAGAAAATTGTTGTAAAACTAAAAGACATTAACAAAAAAGTTAACGAACTATTAGAAAAAATACAAGACAATTTATACACTAAAGCAAAAAAATTCTTAAACTCTTCGATAGATAAGGCAGATAATAAAAAAGATTTTTTAACAAAACTAAAGGCTGGAAAACTTGTGTTAGCACCATTTTGTAACACTGTAGATTGTGAAGATATACTAAAAGACGCCACCGGAGGTGCTAAGAGTATTAACACTCCTTTTGATAAAAAAGAATTAAAAAACACTAAATGCGTATTCTGTAATAAACCTGCAAAAGAATTATACTATTTTGCAAAGAGTTATTAGTAACTTTTTTAAATTAGCCATTGATTAATGTTCTATTATGAAATTGTATGATACTTTAGTTAGGAAAAAAGTTGAATTTAAACCATTAAAAGATAATACTGTTAGGGTTTACACTTGTGGGCCGACAGTTTACGGGCCATTACACTTAGGCCATGTTAGAACAGCAGTAGCCTATGACTTCATGCTAGAGTATTTTAGAACTTTCAAAAAATATAAGGTCTTGCACGTGATGAATATTACTGACGTTGGCCATATTGTTGGTGATGTTGATGATGGAGAGGATAAGATTGTCAAAGCTGCAAAACAACAAAAAATTCATCCAATGGAACTCGTGGATCATTATATTAAAGACGCTTTTGACGGTTATGACGCGCTAAAATGCAAAAGGCCAAACATTGCGCCGCGCGCCACTGGCCACATTGTAGAAATACAGGATTGGACAAAAAAACTAATCGAAAAAGGTTACGCGTACGAGGTTGATGGTGACGTGTACTTTGACGTTTCAAAAGCAAAAAATTATGGTAAACTATCAGGTCAAAAACTTGAAACATTAAAAGAAGCAGTCAGAATCGATCCAAACTCAAAAAAGCGCAGCTCAGTAGATTTCGCGCTTTGGAAAAAAGCAGAAGCACAACACATTCTCAAATGGAGCAGTCCTTGGGGTGAAGGTTATCCTGGATGGCATATTGAATGCTCTGTTATGAGCAGTAAATACTTGTCAACACCTTTTGACATTCATGGTGGTGCCAGAGAATTATCATTTCCGCACCACGAGAATGAGATAGCACAATCAGAAGCCTACACTGGCAAAAAGTTCGTAAATCACTGGGTGCACACAGGATTATTACTGGTTAATGGCGAGAAAATGGCTAAGAGCGCTAACAATTTTATCACAGTCGAAATTGCACTAAAAACTTATTCTCCAGAACAAATAAGGTGGTTTTTGATTAGCAGTCGTTACAATTCAGAAGTCGATTTTAGTGACAAACACTTAATAGCTGCCAAAACCAGCCTTGAGAGAATTAACAATTTCTTGTTTCACCTACAACAAGTAAAAACACTAAAAGAAAATAAAACTTTAACAAAACTATTGACCGATTTCACAAAAGGTTTTGAGGCTGCAATGGATGATGATTTGAACACTCCAATAGCCTTAAGCCAAATCTATGATTTTATTACAAAAGCTAACAAACAAGAAATCGACAAGAAAAATCAAAAAAACATATTGGAATTTTTCAAAAAAATTGATAGTGTTTTCAAAGTTTTCACATTCGAGCAAACCATCACTGGCTCACTAACAGAGAAAGATATTGAAGTTTTAATAAAAAAACGCGCAGCACTAAAAAAAGTAAAAAACTGGTCTGCTGCTGACAAGATTCGCGACGAATTAAAAAGTCAAGGCGTTGAACTGTTAGACCAAAAGGACGGTAGCACAATCTATAAGAGAAGTTAATTCTTAACAGAAATTACTTTTTTATCCATCATGTAAGCTTGCAATGCTTTAGGAATCTTGATACTGCCATCTTTTTGCTGGTGTGTTTCCATTATTGCAACTATCGCTCTTGATGTTGCTATTGCTGTGTTGTTTAATGTGTGAGGGGTGTACTTCTCACCCTTTTTATTAATTGTGCGAATGCCTAGTTTTCTTGCCTGCGCACTAGTCAAGTTTGAACAACTACCAACTTCATAGTATTCTTTTGTTATTGGACTGTAAGCTTCTACGTCTACTTGTTTGTGTTTTAATTCTCCTAAGTCTCCAGAGCACATCTCAAGTACTCTTGTTGGGACTTTTAGGTCTTTGAAAATATCAACTGTTATTTTTTTTAGTTTTTCAAAATATTTTTTTGACTCTTCTGGCTTGCAGATGACTATCATCTCGACTTTGTTGAACTGGTGGGTGCGATAAAGCCCTTTTTCTGTGATGCCGTGTGCTCCTGTTTCTTTTCTAAAGCACATTGAGTATGACGCGTTTAATATTGGCAATTGTTCTTCTTGTAGTATTGTGTCAATAAATCGTCCAATCAATGAATGTTCTGATGTGCCTATCAAGTACAAGTCTTCGCCTTCTATCTTGTAGATTTGATTCTCTTGATCGTGCAAATCTGTCACGTTATTGATTACTTTTTGGCGTAGCATAAGAGGAGTCTCAATATAGGTAAAGCCTTCAGAGACCATTTTTTTAATAGAGTGTTGTATTAATGCCTGATTTAATAATGCTAAATCATTTTTTAAGTAATAGAATCCTTTGCCGCTAGTCTTAGCAGAATTTTCAAAGTCTAATTGTCCTAAAGCTTCGCCTAAAGCAATGTGGTGTTTTGGCGTAAATGAGAATTTTGGTATTTCACCGTGCTTTTCTCGTTGTTTATTGTGTGAGTCGTCAGGGCCTATCGGAACTTTTTCTTCAATAATATTAGGTATTTGCGATAATAATTGTACTAGTTCAACTTGTAGTTTGTCAACGTCGCCTTGTAGTTTGTCAATCTTTTTAGGGATGCTTTTAGCCTTCTCAATCAATGGTTTTAATGGTTTTTTTTCTTTTTTCGCAGTGTTAATTGCTGCGGAAACTTTGTTGCGATCAGCTTTTAAACTGTCAAGTTCGAACTTTTTTTTGCGCCACTCAACATCTAGTTTAGAAATTTTGTCAACCAATGGTAGTTTTTCTTTTTGGAATTTTTTCTTAATATTTTCTTTTACAAGTTTTGGATTTTCGCGAATAAGTTTTATGTCAATCATAGTATAGTTAGAATTGGTCGATTATTTAAAGTTTTTTACTTTATTTTGATTGCCGCGTCTATTCCTATCATCAAGGCAGCAATTGATGATGCTAACAGTTTGCTTTTATTATTGGCTAGTTCTTCTAAGTGTCCTGTTCCTTCAAGCTCTGTTAATCTCTCTAAATTGATTTTGAACTCGTCTTGTATTGGCATTAATGCTTTGAAAGCTTGTATTTCTTCAACACTTAACGGCCTGCCTTCCAATAATGATGTTTTGCTGAAAACTTTTTTGATTGTTAGCAAGCGGTCTGTTATTATGTTGTTGCGACGGCGCAATTCTACAATGTAGCGGTGTAAGTGTTTTTTTACAGTTCTAGTATGTAATGCTTTATTGATTGTTTTTTGAGCGTGTTTTAATAAGTGTATGAAAATTTTGGTTCTTGAAGGTGTTGTTTTGCTTCCAAGAATTGAGTTTTGTTGTGCGTTAAGACTTAGGTTGTCTAAGTTGTGCAAGTATCCTGTGTCAAACTCTGCAACTTTTAATATTGCTTCTTTAACGTGGACGTATTGGTTGCTTTTGAAATGCTCTAAAAATTTCATAACAAAACCTTTAAATACTGATGTTTTAAATACTTTTTGATATGTTAAAAGAGGCGACAAAAGCGTTTAACTTACTAAAAAGCAATCTCTTACAATGGGTTTTAGCGGGTCTTGGAGATTTTTTGTTCTTATTTTTTAGTGCTGTAACAACAAGTATTTTTTTTAGTTTGATGATTGAAAAACTTCGTGTTATTGTTGGCGTTTTTGAGACTATGCAAGTTCCTTCAACTGACGCGATGGCTGCAGAGTTTTCACAAATGATTGCTACTAATGCAGAGTTAGCTGTCGCGTACCAAAGTTTTTTGTGGTTGCTTGCAGGGTTAACGGTTTCACTGTTTATTTTATGTTTGGGTTTTAATGGCTTGGCATACTTTTACACTTATAAACTGTCAAAATCGAAGATTTCACTAAAACAATTTTTTAAATTTTGGTTTTTGTACTCTGTTGTCTGGGCTTTAATTTTCACAGTATTGTTCGCTGTGATGCTTAATTTGATGTTTTACAACAGTTTGCTGCCTTTTAGCGTGTTAACTGATAATTTTATCGGAATTGTTTTTGTAATCATAGGATTGTTTTTTGGCTATCATATGTTTTACAGCTTTTTAGTGATGGATAACAAACAAAAGTTTTTAAGACGCTTAATATCTACGTACTCTTACAAAAAACTAGGGTCATTTAGTGTTTTTGTTTTGTTTATTGCATTGCTTTTCACAATTATTAGTTTTTTCGCTGATCCTTTTTTTGTTTTGTTTTTGACTGTTTTTGTTTACTCTCCAGTATTACCTTTTATCAGAACAACAAGCAAGTTATTAACTACCGAGTAGTGACTATACGAAAGGTTTATAAATAATCGACCAATAACAACAAAAAATGACAAAGAAAAAAACAGCCGATTTTAGTGTGCCAAAAGAACTAATAGACAAAACACCGGCTGACATGAAAACACTTCTTAATAACAATAAAGCAAGCCTACTAAAATTTCAAAAAGAACTACTAATAAAATTTGACAAGTATGTGATGGGATTAACAGTATTAAAACCATCGAACGACGAAAAACTAAAAGGCAAAACACAAATCCTGGTGTTGGTTGATGATTCTGACTCAAAACAAATGAGCAAAATAGAACTAAAAGACAAGTTAACACTAATAACTAAAGAAATAGCGCAAAAAACTAACAAAAACTTTGTAGCAGAAACACTACTTTTAAGCGAATTATGGCAAAACTTTTACGACGCCAAACACGACAAAGCAAAACAATTAGCAGAGTCAGCAATATTTTATGACAGTGGAATGCTGCAAGCAATCAAAATAACAGAAATCCACAAGGAAATGGTACTAAAAAAATTCGAAAAATACATAGTATCATACGTACTAGCGGGAAGTCTTGTGCAAGGCAAGGCAACACCAACAAGCGACATTGACGTTTGGATAGTAATCGATGACACAGACGTCAAAAAAATGGGTCGCGCAGAACTAAAAGACAAACTACGCGCGATAATCATAGGTTACGGCCTAGACGCAGGCGACGCCACAGGAATAAAAAACAAACTAAACATCCAACCATACATACTAACAGACTTTTGGGACTACCTAAAAGAAGCCAATCCGATAATTTTTACACTACTGCGCGACGGCGTACCATTATACGATCGTGGAATATTCATGCCATGGAAACAACTACTGAAAATGGGGCGCATCAAACCATCACAAGAAGCCATCGACATGTTTATGAACACAGGAGAACAAATGCTCAAGCGAACAGAGTTCAAACTAAAAGAAATAGGACTAGAAGACTTCTTCTGGGCAACAAGCACACCAACACAAGCAGCAATAATGCTCTACGGTGTGGCGCCACCAGCACCATCAGAAATACCGCAAATGATGAGAGAACTATTCGTAAAAAAAGAAAAGATATTCGAAGAAAAACACGTCAAAATACTAGAAAAAATCCTGAAAACACGCAAGAGCCTAGAGCACGGAACAAAAAAAGGCATCACAGGAAGCGAGGTCGACGGATTACTAAAAGACACAAAAGAATACCTAAAAAGCATAGAAAAACTATTCGAAAAAATTAACAAGAAAAAAGAAGCAGAACAAGTAAACCACATCTACGACAGTGCAATAACAACAGTGCGAGATTGTTTATTATTTGAAGGGGTAACACAAGTAAAAGACTCGGAAATACTAAACACTTTCAAGCAAGTACTAGTGAACAAAGGCCACGCACCACAAAAATATCACCGATTATTACAAACAATCATAACAGCAGAAAATCATTACAAGCAAAACAAACTAACAAAAGCAGAAGTAGAAAAAACAAAAAAAATCTCAAGTGACTTCATGCGATTCATGATAGACTTATTACAACGCTTGCGCGGCAAAGAATTAAACAAAACAAAAATACGCTTCAAACACGGCAAAAAATACGGTGAATTAACACTATTAGGTGACACAGCATTCATCATACCAGACCTAGACGCCACAAACCGTGAAATAATGATGGCAAAAGTTGACAAAACAGGAAAACTATCAACAACAAAAAAAAGCGATTATGAAGCACTAGAAAAAGCAATAGCAACAGTCAAACTACCACAAAAAACCTTCATAAAACAACCAGTATTCGCAGACCTTGCAAAACTTTTCGGCAAAGACATAGAAATACTAGTATATTATTAATTCTTACACATTAAGAGTTTGCCTTGCAAGATGCCGTCGCATTACGAGTTTAATAAGATCTTCTTGTGGTGTTTGAACCATCACAAAACCATGAGCTGGGTGATCAGACGAAAGACCTTTTGAATTATAACAACCATGAATTATTGAACCGCTTTTAATTCCTGGAAAAGATATTTGGTTCTTTTGTGAGCTTTTTACTGCTTGTTGATATGTTTTTACAAAATCAAAGCTTTTTGATGTTAAAGTCCCTTCAAAAGTAGCATCGCCAACACAGTCAACAATTGTTCCTGAAACGTTTTGACCATCTTGCTCTTCAATAAACAATTCAAAGTAACCTTTTGAAGGTGTTGAAACATCCCAAGTTCCAACAAAATCGGGCTCTTTAGCAAGAACTAGTCTATCATTTTCTAAAAAAGTAACAGCTCTTTCTAAATTAGTGATATCTGAAAGAATGTTAGAGTCTAAAGTTCTATTCTCAAAAAACTGCAATCTATGATCATTACCTATTTCAACATCTGCGTGATAACTATCAAAAACAATTCCTAAATCTTCTCTTAATCGTTCTCTATTACTATACCAGTAATCACTATGACCTCTGCCGACAACTGCCACGTCAACCTTTTTTCCAATGATGTTTTTTAAAAGGGTAGCGTCACGCTCTAAAACATTAAACTTGTCAGCTTCAAGAATTAATCGGTAACTTGTATCAGAAGATTTTATTTTTTTAATATTGGATGCTAGTTTACTTTGATATCTAATGTTTTCATCATCTAATACTCTTTGTCTATTAAGTTTTACAAGCGCTTCATTAAACTTCAAGTATGGGTCGATGTCTTCTAAAAGAACAATTTCATGACCGCATTTAGCACAATGTTTCGCTATATCTTCAAAGTACCTTGCTGCAGCATCCATATAATAATCCTCTGCTTCTCCTATTAAAGTATAACTTCTTTGGCTTGTTAAATCGCGTTCCAACTCTATTAATAAAGCATTAAGATCGGCCTTTACAGCCCTAGAAACCCTATCATCTACTAATTCAATACCAACACGAGTCTTTGGAGGCAACTTTTCAAGACTTGACAACAAACCACTAGTAGGAACTGCTCGATAAACTCCTGCGTCCCATTCATGAAGCTTCAAGCTTGTATGCGAGTGATCAGCACCGTATAATAGAACCATGTTCAGAACTAAAACAACTTATTTAAAAATATTCACATAAGCTTTTCGCCAATACTTTTTTAAATAAAAACTGATTTCCGTTTCTTACAATGAGGAGTGGTTATAAGGTTTGTGATGTGATGACAAAAAAGCCTGTTAGCATCAAGCCAGAAACAACACTATTGCAAGCAGCCAGAAAAATGGCAACTCAGCACGTTGGAAGTCTTCTAGTAAAAGACAATGGCAATCTAATAGGCATTATCACAGAGCAAGATATTGTTAGAAAAGCAATAGCAAAAGACATACACCATCGCGAATCAACAGTCGCTGACATTATGGAACAATCACTTGTCACAATTAGTCCTGAAAAAGATTTGATTGACGCATTAAAACTTATGAATTCTCATAATATTCGACATGTTCCAGTGATGGATGATCAAACAATGGTTGGATTTCTGACAAGCAAAGACATTTTGAAAGTTCAACCAGAACTTTTTGAAATACTTGCAGAAACAATTGAACTTCGAGAACTAGAAAGAAAACCTATTGATGAATTTTAATTTGTTAGAGCGATTGTAGACTCGTAAACGAACTTGCCTGTTTTATTAAAGGCCAAGCCTTTCTTATCAACCGTTCTAACTAGTGCTTGAATATCAAAACTAAAAGGTTCTTTGAATTCTTTTCTTATTGTAGAAATTACATGTCTTACATTATCAGCGCTCAAACCTCCAGCAACACCTAAACGTGTTATTGGCATTGCTTGAGCAAGAGCGTGCAATAATTCTATTGCATGCTTGAGGCCTATTGCTTTACCTTCACCTCCTGAAGGATCTATTAACACGTAACTGACAAAGCCATCATAAGGCTTTAGCATTGAAGCTAATTGTTCTGAATCATTCTCGTTTAAAACTTTTCTAGGAACTTGCAAAACTATTTCCAGATCAGAAAATTGTTCTTTTAACATTTCGACTTGTTCAATAGGTGCTAACCCGTCAAGTTGGTTTAATTGAACAGAACGACACAGTTCTCTTTCATACAATTGATTAATATTGAAAACTTTTTTTAACTCTTCAAACAATTGATCATTATCAGGAGTGTAATAGTGCACCATTGGTAGAGTATTAGGTTCTAATAGCTCGCACAAGCCAGCAAGATTTTTTAGTGCGGGAGTTTTATGTCCTTCGCTTGTGATATCTGTAACCCTATTATTTGACACAATAAAACCGAACATTGGAAGGTACGAAATGTGATTGTTTAGAAAACCATTTTTTTTGAATTGTTCTTGAACTTTTATTACTTCATCACTTGTTTTAAACCCGGTAATTCCAACATAAGGCTTGGCAATCATAAAAGTTTTTAAGACAACTTATATAAAAAATCACTGCCAAAACTTTTATTAACAACTCATTAAACGAGTGTTATATGTTTGTAGAACTACTTGTAGCGATTCTTTTTGGAGTGTTTTGTGGCGTTATCACAGGCCTCACGCCTGGCATTCACGTAAACCTGGTCGCGCTTTTATTGTTTTCTTCTACTAGTTTGTTAGGAGTGTTGTTCGGCCCTTTAAGCATTGCTGTAGTTATTGTAAGTTGCGCTTTAACGCACTCGTTTTTGGATTTTATTCCAAGTATTTTTTTAGGCGCTCCAGACGCTGACACGGCATTAGGAGTGCTGCCAGGTCATAAAATGTTGTTAGAGGGCAGAGCTCAAGAAGCCATCACTTTGACTGTTATTGGAAGCCTGACAGCTTTGATAGTTGCAGTATTATTAGTGCCAGTACTCATTCCTATTGTGCCAACACTCTATGAATTGTTGCAGCCTTTTATAGCGTATTTGTTAATAATAGTAGTGCTTTTTTTGATTTTGCGCGATACTAACCCTTACTTTGCAGCGAGCGTTTTCATACTTGCTGGAGTATTAGGACTTGTAGTGCTAAACAATCAAACAATAAAACAACCATTATTTCCACTACTATCAGGACTTTTTGGTATTAGCACATTACTGATAAGTCTAAATGATAATGTTAGCATTCCAAAACAAAAAAACACAAAACCAAAACTTGAAAAAAAAGTTTATGCAAAAGCAATAGGCTCGGCAACACTTGCAGGATCGCTAGTAAGTTTTTTTCCAGGATTAGGTAGTGCTCAAGCCGCTGTTATCGGAGAGCAAATAAGTGGCAAATTAGGAGGTGAAGGGTTTTTAGTGATGGTTGGCGGCATAAACACTGTGAATTTCATAATAAGTTTGGTAACACTCTACACTTTAGAAAAAGCTCGCAATGGAGCAGTACTGGTTGTCAATAATTTGTTAACAATAGATTTTACTAGTTTGCTAGTGCTATTATTTAGTATTATGATTGCTGGCGGGATAGCAGTTTTTCTAGCGTTTTACTTGTCAAAAAAGTTTTCTAAACTTGTCCAAATTGTCAATTATCAAAAATTAGTCATTAGCATAATAACATTAATCATAATATTATCGTTTGTTTTTTCAGGACTTATTGGTTTGCTAGTTTTGATAACTGCCACTGCTGTTGGAATACTGCCAGCAAAACTCAATGTTAGTAGAAGTCATTCAATGGCATGTCTTATAGTGCCAGTAATCATATACTTTTTGTTATAAAAACCTTTATAAATAGGGGCGGGTTTCTCGCATGTTATGCAAGGAACAATAGCGAGTTTTAGAGGCGGGCGCCACACACAATACAACAATCAAATGATTGTAATAGTTGATGGTGTTGACTCTAAAGATGAAGCACAAAAACTTGTTGGCAAAACAGTTACTTGGACAACTTCTACAGATAAAAAAATAAAAGGCCAAGTTAGAAGTGCGCACGGTAATAAAGGAGCTATTAGAGTACTATTTGAGACAGGAATGCCTGGACAATCAATAACAACAAAAGTAATTATTTCTTAAAAACTTTTAAAACCATAAAACATTGTGATTGCGCCAACAACAATAATTATTGCAGAGTAGATTGCTCCACTAGTTGGAATTGGCAAAGTCACAAAATTTGCAATAAAAGGCAGTAAACCACCAAGAAGTATAAGCAACGCAAACATAATGGTCATAAATCGTTGAGTTCCAAAAACTTGATTGCTAAAACCATAAAATAAACTAACCGCTCCAATAGCAATAATAATCAAATAATAAACCATTCCGCTTGTCGGAATTGGCAAACTTACAAAACCATCAACTAATGGCAGAACTCCTGCTAAAATAGTAAGCACTCCAACCAATGAAATAAAAATTTTCATAACAACAAAACTCTCAGTAGTACTATTTAAACTTATCGAAAAAAACTTTTTTTATTCACTAAACAATGGAAAAGTTTAAATATCAGCATGTGACAAATTAGAGTAATGAAAAAGAATCACTTGATTGCATTTATTCTAATTGCTTCTATATTGATGATGCCTACAGCAATGGCTGCTGAAAGAGCAATGTTTGGCAGTATTCTAGACAGTGTTGTAGGGTTATTACAAAAAATTTTTAGTGCTGAAATAAAAATTCCTCATCCAGGTTACGATGCTGAAACCGTTGCGCTGTGGCAAGTGATAGCAGTATTTTTGTTGTTATTTTCTATAGTTTATGTTGTGACAGGCCAAGTGCCGCCTTTTAAAGGAACTAGTCATGCTGGAGCCAGAAAAGGTTTTGCTGTTGCTGTAGCGTTACTTGCACAGTTTGGATCACCTGTTACTGAGATGATTGCTGATTTGATTAGTGGAATGGCAGGTCTTGGTATAGTGTTAACTTTGGTGCTTGCAGTAATATTTGCATTTATTATTTTTAGCCGTGCCCTTGGCTTTGGTGCAAAAGTTAGTGCTAAAGGATTAAAGGATACTGCTGAGGGCATGAAAACCACTGCTGAAGCTATTGGCGTTGAGCGTGAAGCTCGCCAAATTCGGCGCCACGAGTATGAAAAAATTAAAGAGATAGGTGCTGAAAAGAAAGCTTTTGGCAAGCTTCGAAAGCTTGCGCGCAAAGAAATAAAATCTGATATGAAAGCTAAAGAGATACTGTTAAGAATTGATGAAGGAATTACTAATGCTGAAAGAATTAGTGATGATGCACAAATGCAAAAAATTAAGAATAAATTGTTAAAAGAAGTGTCGCATTTGGTGCCGTTAGTTGGCACTGAAACTAATGTAGAGAAAAAGAGGGCTGAACTCTTACAAAAAATTCAAGGCTTGAATCATCAAGATCTTACTCTTACACAAAGTGATACTCAATTATTGAATGATATTCATTCAAAAGTTCAAACGATGTACCAACAAAGCAACAAAAATTATGACCCGAATGCGGCCCATAATGAACAAGCCGCACAACGTATGCTCAAAACGATCAGAAATGCGGAAAGCAGTAAGCAACAATTGGCGCAAGAGCTTGCACAATTATCTACTCAAACAGCAAGTCTTGGAAGTGATTTGAAAGCGCATGTTGATGCATTACAACAGAATTTGTATGAGTCTCAGACTTGGCCGCAAGCAAAGCGTGATGCTCAAGAAGCAGTAAATCTTATTAATAAGTCTGAAGAATACTTGAAACAATTAGAAGGTATTCTTAATCAAGTTCAAAAGATTGAAAGTATTTTATTAAAATCTGTTAAACAACTTGCAAGTCAAGCTGGTTCTGGATTTGCGTCTAGTTAATAGCGTAACTTTTATATACTCTCTTTCTTAAACTGTTTTTATGAAGTATACTTTGACTCGTAAGGTTCGCAGCCCGACAATTATTTATGGTTTTCCTGGAACTGGACTTGTTGGCAGTATTGCTACAGAATTCTTAATTAGAGAATTAAAGATGGAGAAAGTGGGGCGCATCACAACAATAAAATTACCTCCTGTAGTGCCTATTCACGAGGGAGAAGTTGTTGAGCCAATGGGACTCTTTTTTTCAAAGAAATTCAATATTTTATTGTTTCACTTTGTCACAAACGTTACGGGGTTAGAGTGGCAGATTGCGGAAGTTATGAAAAAAATTGCTGAAGAAGTGAGAGCTACAGAGGTTATTGCTTTTGATGGCGTGCCATCACAGTCTGAGCAACCACAAATTTATTATTTTTATGCTGGCAAAAAAAAGAAGTTGCCATTTAAATTACAACCTATGAAAGAAGGTCTTGTGATAGGGGTCACGGGAGCGTTACTTTTGATGTTAAAGAGGGATTTTTTGAGTGTGTTTGCAGAAACTCATCCAGGGTTGCCTGATAGTAAGGCAGCTGCTGAGCTAGTGAATTTTTTAAATGATTACCTGAAGTTAAAGCTTGATTTGAAGCCTCTTTTAGAGCAGGCTGATAAGTTTGAAGCGAAGCTAAAAAAGCTTGTTGAGAGTAGTCAAAAAGCGGCTTCAGAGCAGGAGAAGAAGAAAACACTATCTTATGTTGGCTAAAAGTTTTAATCATTTCTTGAAAGTTTTTAGACGAGAGGTTTTTCTACAAAATATATATTGAAGTATATAAATATTTAAAAATAGCTTTATTGTTACTGAGTAGTAATTACAAACGAGGTACTATAAAATGTTTGCAAAAAATAAAAAAATAAAAAAAGCATTTAGTAAAGTTGCACAAGACGTAACAAGTTTAAACGATTGGGTTTACTTACTAGCACAAAAACACTCAGAATTACGTGTTGAAGTAGCAAAACTAAAAGACGAGATAACAGACCTAAAAGCAGAAAACTTACTAACAGTATAAGAGGTGCTTTATGCTTGAAAAAAAATTTGAAGAATTTAAAAGAGGATATGATCAGGCAAAAGAACTTTTGATAAATATTTTTGAGTCTCAAGAACCAAAGTGTGATTTTCGCTCAGCAGTTCACAATACTAGAGCTCAAGGTCATCAAGCAGCAGCAACTATAATTGAAGATTTCGGACGAGATATTGCTTGGATCACGTACCATTTGAGACATCCAATAAAAACCTATAATTACAGAAGAAGCATAAACGAATAATTCTACCCTTTTTCCACACTAGTTCTGAGTGCAGGTATTATGCCTTACAAACACTATTAAACTATCAAAAAACAACACTTTTAGCATATCCTGTCATGAAACCAGGCCTAAACGTTTGAAACCCCTTAAACTATATTGTCGGAATTATTTCTTAATCTTCTATTGTTTTTTCGATCAGTAAAGTATGATGCCAAAAAAAGGCAATTTATAGCAAAATACTAATTCGGGATTTTATCGAAAAAAAATTTAACTAAAAAAATCAGAATTTTTTTGCTAATTTTTGATAGGCTAGCCACTGGTCAAAACACTTTGAGCGCTTTAATGAGCAAATAACACAGTATAACAAAAAACAATAATTTTTGCTGAAAAGTTTTAGTCTTTTTTTGTTTCACTGGTCACTGGACAAACACGCGCGACAGTTATAAAGTTGTAGGCATTATACCTTAGTATAAACTTGGAAGATTCCAACGTTTGTAAAAATAATAATGTCGAGGTGTTTTCGATGAGAAAAAAGAACAAAATTGTATTACAAGATATTGAAGCGTCAATGAATCCGACATCGGTAGAGTTAGCGCAAGTAATACTTGCAAGAGCAGGTCTTGAGCCGCGCAAAGAGGGAAGTACTGAAAAGATGCATAAGATATTAATAGAGCTTTACGAGCGTGCAAAGACTGCTGGGCGTCAAAAACAGCCTGAAGCTGCTGTTATGACTGTTGAAGAGTTAGCTATTTTCGCAGGCATCACTCGCCAAACAATGTATGATTATCTAAAGCGTTGGCTTGCACTTAATTTGATAACAAAAACCAGCTACATTGTCAATACTAAGGTTATTATTGGTTATAAGCTCAATGGTGCGACGTTAGAGGCTGCTTTTGATCGTGCTCACGTGCAAGTTAACAATATTATGGACTTGACTAAAAAGTATGTGACGCAATTACAACGCGTGATTAAGAACGAAAAAATTAGTGCTTCGCAGCAAAAATAACTTTTAATAATTGATTGAAAGTTTTAAGCTATTACTTTTTGTTAAAACACCGACAAGCAATCAAATAATGACGACAACATTTGAAAAAATACATTCTAAATAGTAACTACACTATTCGAGATTATATCGTAACAACTTTTGAAAAAGTAAGCGCTTCAATTATTTATTTTCAATATGGAAATAATATTGTTTTAGTAAACTTTACATATAACTTCTAAAGTCTATAAACTCATGAGAAAGTACGACGTGCGATACTTATACGAAGCTTATGGTGCAGCGCAAACAGGCAATGAGGATATGCTATTAAGTTCTATGAAACAATCATTTGCTCCACAAACACTTCCGAAAAAAGCTTGGAGGAAATTTGCAAAAGTAAGTGGCTTGCTAACAAGAGTTGCAAACGATGCAAAAGAAGGCATAACTGTAACAGTTACTAGTGAAGAATTCTATGACGCTATGAATGAATTAGAAAAAGCATTAAATAGTGCTGAAAAGTGAGCGATTTTAATACCAGTCTTTGTACTTGGCGGTTTTCTTCCAGTGTTTTCCATTATCGCTTAGTTCTATATCGAGGAACATACGATTATCTGTTTTACTACGTCTTCTTAGAGCCATTTTAGTCTATTACACCCCCATTAAAGCCTTGAAAAGGCAGGTTATTAGGTACGGGGTACTCCTATATAAAACTAACTGTTGTTAATGCACGAGAAATCCACACTAGTGTAGTTGATTCACTATCTTTTTAGCAATTGCAGGATCTAAACTTAAAACACTCTCGCGAGCTTGTTTTTGGCGAAAATCTTCAGAAATCTGCAAAAAAGCCTCGTGATGACGATACTCTTTGACTAATGGAATGGTTTTATTGATAAGATCAGTGACTAATCGCTTAACAGTCTCCTCGCCAAGCCCGGTAACTCTAGCAATAGCACTATAACTAATTTTTTGCTCTGTAGAATACATTGCCAAAAAAACTTTTTGTTCATCAACAGACAATTTAATATCGCTATAATCTGGAGTGACTTTGAACTCGTGAGCAATAAGTTGTTTTAGAACATTTTGAATTTCATCAACACGTTCACCTAACTTGTCAAGCTTAGCGTCAATTTCGCACATGTGCTCATAATTAGAATGAATCTCATTAGTGTTCTCGTTAATGGCTTCTAAGTGATCTTCAAACTCTTCACGAACACTTTTGAAAGCACCCTCAACCTTTTTGTTCATTAGTGTAAGGTCTGTTAAAACTTTATTCTTATCAACTTTCAATCAATTCATCCCCCGAAGAACAATTAATGCGATAAAGTCTTATTTAAATATTATTGTTCTAGACATTATTGAAAAAAATTAGCAAAACGATTCTAAACCCTCAAAAATCTTAGCTTGTGACTCGCCACTAGGACCTATGTATTGTTCTAGTTTATCGCCGTAATACTGTAATGTTTCTTTTGTTCTATACTTTGCAACATCATTTAATAATGTAACATAAGCTGGTGCTAAGGTTAGTGTGGCAATAACTGCTGCTATTTCAGGACCTACAAGGTATTGTAGGCCAAAATATGATAAAAAAGTAGCAGGCGCTAAAAGCGAAGCGTTCGGGATTGATTTAACACTAATAAACTCTAATTCTTCTTTTATAAAACTAATATTTGCTTCTTTTCGACGATTACCCTCTAAAAAAAATGAGGTTGCGCCTCTTGCAGTGTGAAAACATATTCCTGAAAGTTTTGGTAATAAAAAAGTCTCAACAATATTTCCAGCATTACTTGACAAAAACTTTGCAGTGATTTCATCAAGTTCGTGCGCGACAATTGCTGCACCAACAGTTTTTGCAATGAGTCCTGCGCTAACACTTGCGTTATAGTAAGGGTTTTCTTTAATCTCACACCATTTTCGAGCGAAAAAACTTTCTTTTGATTGCTCACACACACTATCTTCTAAATTCATATGTTTTTGACAAAACAGTTAAATATAAATTTTTCGACGAGAAAAAAGAGTAGGTTTTATAAATAAAACAGGGTTTCCAGCCAATGCTGAGACACCTTTAAAGGTTGAACTATCAGGTTCTTAGGTCTCGGGAGGAAAAACAAATGGAATTAAAAGTAGTATTAAATGATTCAAAAACAGGCAAGAGTTATCAAAAAGCACTTGATGATAACACATCAAAAAGTCTTCTAAACAAAAAAATTGGTGATACAATAAAAGGAGAACTAATAGATTTAACAGGCTACGAGTTCGAAATCACAGGCGGCAGTGATAGTAGTGGCTTTCCAATGCGAAAAGACGTCAAAGGATCAGCACGCAAAAGACTATTACTAACAGCTGGAACTATAGGCTTTAAAAAAGGCAAACGCAAAGGCCTAAGACGGCGCCGAACAATAGCTGGCAACACAATACACGAAAAAATAGCACAAGTAAACCTCAAAATCTTAAAGCATGGCAAAACACCATTAGACGTTCCAACAGAAGCACAAGCTCCTGCGCAAACAGAAGCCCCAACAGAAAAACCTGCAGAAGCACCAAAAGTAGAAGAGAAAAAAGAAGCAGTAAAAGAAGAACCAAAAGAAGAAAAATCAGAACCTAAAACCGAAGAGAAGACTGCAAAAGAAAAGGAGTCTAAAGCAGAAGAAAAAGCAGAGGAGAAAAAAGAATAATTTTTATATATTCTTTTTTTATCAACTAACATGCAATCAATTAGAGGATTTATCTATTTTAAGGACAAAACTTATGACGAAGTGTTAACTACTTTTGAGGATTTTCAACTTGATTCTGTAAAACTTGCTTTTTTCAAATCATTAAACCATTATGGCACCAAGATATTGCAACCGGGCGTTTTTATATCAGGAACAGTAAAAAAAGAGCATTCCTCAAAAGACATAGTGAATATTTTCAGAGCGCAAGCAGGTCTTGAAGAAAAAACAGAAGCTTGCGATGTTTCAATAGAGTCAGAAGATACCATAAAAGAATTACAACAAGGACCTTTAAAAGGCCATTATACAGGCTTAAGAATCCTGCCACCATACACTGTAGAACACATTTTTGAACTATCAAAACTCATCAGTAAAACAATTAACGCTCACAATGTCCTAGTAAGAAGTGTTGAATCAGAACTTGATGAACCATCAATTTGTATTGATTTGATAACAAAAGAAGAATTCGAACAAAACAGAACACAAGTTGAAAAAATACTAAGTTCAGCAGGACTAAACATTGGAAAATACATATTTCTTACGCTAGAGTAAACACTGTTCTAACGCAATACTTTTATAAATACAGCACAATTCATTGGCGGTGATGAAAGACACATTAACACAACCACAAATAAACATTGGCCTTGTAGGACACGTAGATCATGGCAAGACTACGCTAACACAATCATTAAGCGGCAAGTGGACTGATACACATTCTGAAGAATTAAAACGTGGCATTACAATACGATTAGGCTATGCTGATACAATTATCAGGTATTGTAAAAAGTGCAAAGAGTACACTGTAAAAGAAAAATGTTCATCATGCAAAGGCACGTCAGTTGTTGTTAGAACAGTTAGTTTTGTTGACGCTCCAGGACACGAAAGCCTAATGGCTACAATGCTATCAGGAACAGCAATGATGGACGGAGCACTACTACTAGTTGCTGCAAACGAGGATTGCCCACAACCACAAACACGAGAACATTTAATGGCATTAGAGATTAGCGGAATAAAAAACGTTATAATAGTACAAAACAAAATCGATCTGGTAACACCAGAGCAAGCAAAAAAAAATTATGATCAAATAAAAAAATTCACCAAAGGCACAATAGCACAAGACTCGCCAATCATTCCAATTTCTGCACAGCACAACGTTAACATAGACTTATTATTAGAGACTATTGAAAAAGTCATGCCAACACCAAAACGCAACCCAAAAGCCGAGACAAAATTATTCGTTGCAAGAAGTTTCGATATTAATAAGCCAGGAAGCAAACCAAAAAGCTTTGTTGGAGGAGTGCTAGGTGGAGCTTTAGTGCAAGGAAAAATAAAAACAGGCGACACAATAGAAATAAGACCTGGCAGAAAAATAGAGCGCCAAGGAAAAACCTTTTACGAGCCACTAACAACCAAAATAGCAAGCATCAACACAGGAGGCCAAACAGTAAAAGAAGCAATACCAGGGGGCAGTATAGGACTATTAACAACACTAGACCCTTCAATTGTAAAAAGTGACGCGTTAGTAGGCTCAGTAGTAGGCACTCCAGGAAAACTGCCGCCAGTACTATCAGAATTAACAGTCGAACCACACCTATTAGAAAGAGTCGTTGGAAGCAAAGAAGACCTTGAAGTAGAACCAATAAAAAAAGGCGAGCCATTAATGCTAAACATCAACAGTGCGGCAACAGTAGGAATAGTAGCAGAACTACAAAAAAACCTTTTCAAATGTCCCCTAAAAATACCGATATGCGCAAATTCTGGCGACAGAATAACAATTAGTCGACGCGTGGGAACACGATTCAGACTAATAGGTTATGGAATAATAAAAGAATAAAACTTATATATAACTATTCTGTCGTAGTGATTACAATGTTAGCTACTAAAAAAGACTTATTAAATCTAAACAAAAGCCTATCAAGAAGCTTTGCACGCGTAAAGCGCGACATAGAAATCATCAAAGCAATGCAAGAACACCAAATGGCCTACAAAGCAGAAATCAAGTACTTACAAGATCAGATCTACAAATTAAAACACGAACTATACCAAGAAATAACAAAAAAGAAAAAAACAGACAAGAAAAAATAGGATTTTAATATGAGATTGCATAATGCTATCGGAACGGTTGTAGCATCATATGATGAAACTAATTTAGTTTATGATGATGGGCTTACAGGAGAAATAAATTTTATAAAAGACTGGCACGGCAATATTTATGAAGTACATAGCGTTTTTAAAGGCGAAAAACTAAATGTAAGTTTTGTTGGAGAGTGGCGTCACGAGGGCTTAGAAAGAAAAGTTGGTGATAAATGGCTCACTCCTGAAAAGCACAGAGATATAATTGATACAATAAAAAGAGAATAACAAAAAAGAAAACAAAGAAAAAATAATTCTATAAAATGGATGTTTACGAAAAAGCTCATGAAGTAATGTATTCTATGCTAGACAGGCTTACATCATATTGTGGCCTTCAAGTGCCAGAAGAATTTCGTGGCGGGATAACAATGAAAGAAATTGAAGATTTCTATTTTCGCTACCAATTTAATTGGTGGCAAAAAAATCATCCATACCTAACAACAGATAAGATAAATGAAAAAGCCGAAGTCAGTACTAAAGAACGACTAGCGAACCATAGAAGAAAAGCAAAATTTGAAACAGTACAAGAAGTAATCAATAGGCGAGAAAACGATTTTATATGCGAGTTTTTGGCAATGCTATTAGTACAAGAGCTTGAAGATGAAGGAATAGACTCAAGAGTGAGAAAACTAGCATTAGATCATTGTGTTATACTAGAGCAGAATGATGATTGGATGGTGCTTTCCCCAGGAGAAGAATGGGGTTATAAAGTTATGAAGGAGTTAAGAATGGATACTTCACTTCTTGTTGGTAGAAGATTATTGGGTCCCTCGCCTGACGATTAACCATCAAATTTAAAAACCTTCAGAACATTTCTTTTTTTATGAGCAGGCTAGTAGCACACGCAACACTAATAACAGAAAAACTTCTTTTGCCAAAAAAAACAGTCAACAAACTATTAGGTTTGATGGGAGAACTAAAAGAGCGCAATATTTTAGAGTACGGTTGCAACGTTGGAACACTAACATTAGAATTAGCAAGAAAAACAGGTCCTAAAGGGCACGTTTATGCAACAGAACTTTTCGAGGCAGACATAAAACTATTAAAAAAAAGATTAAAAAAGCATAACTTAGACAATGTTACAATAATACAAGACGAAAATCACCGCCATCAAGTAAGCCCAAAAGTGCCAAAAGTGGACATTGTAGTAAGCGCAGGAATGTTAAGCTACACTCATAACATAAAAAAAGTATTAAAAGAGCTAAATGATCGCTTGATTATTGGTGGCAAAATAGTAGCATTAGAATACGATAACTTTTACGGTTTTGTCGACAATGAATACTGGCTAAAATACAACACTACAATAGAACAAACATTCTACAAAGCTGGTTTTGATGTTAGTGTAGAGCGCTCTCACGGACCACTATGGCAATATATTTTTATTTACGGGAAAAAAGTTCGCAATGTCTAAACTGCACTAATTATTAATTCGTCATCGTTTTGTTCTATTATTATTTGCGACAAATTATTAATCACTAAATCGTTGCCTACTAACAAGTATTGAACATTCAAATTTTTTAATAATATTTTTGATATGTTTTCAAACTCTAAAATTTTATCTGCGGCTTTAGAATTATATTGAGGGTTATTAGCATCGTACAACGCTACTAGCGCATTATAGATTTCCTCGCCTGTTTTTTTGCGACTTACAATTATGCTTTTTGTTTTATATTCTGCTCCCATAAAACCTAAAAAAGAAACCAAATTTATAAAACTTACTATATACCTGAGTGTACTCTAAAAGAATGCCAAGTTCTTTTTAAAGCTTGTATGGATTCTACTGGCTTTGTTCTGTATAATTCACGACCTTTGTATATGTTACGACCTACATCACCTTTACCTTCATCACTCCCTATTGAACGATCCATATCAGTTAAAGTAGCAATGTGCAAGCTTAACCTTTGCCAAAATTCATTGTTTTCTAGTTTTTCTTTTAGTTCATTTCTTAGATTTCCTCTTTGCAAGCTTTCTTTTGTCGTCCAATAATCATAAAAATGTTTGATTCTCCTATTTCTTCTCCAAGAATATGACTCGTCAGCCAATAACATGAAAATGTCAATATCTGATTTTTCAGGATTCCACTTACCATTTTGATAACTACCAAATACTCTTACCTCTAAAAGTGAAGGAATTTCGCTAATGGCGATACTGGTAAGCTTTTCAAGATTTTGTTCTATTTGCTGGAGCATTTAACGATAGAAATTAAGTTATTTAAAAATATTATAGATTTAGCGTGAGCTGTCAGCTTGTCGTTCTAGTTCGTTCTTTTTGGCAATTGCTACTGAATTAGCGCTTTTTTGATAAGCGTTGATTATCTCGTCTGCTAGTGCTGCTTCTGCTGATTTTTTTTTGGCAAAGCTTTTCTGATAACTTCCTTGTGTCATAAACTTTAATACTATATCGACGCGTCTTTGAGGTGCGCACTCTACAGCTTTTGGATAACGTGCTCCACCGTACTCTATTGTTATTATTTCTTCTCGCGGTGCTGCGTTCTCAATTGCTTTTACGAACACTTCAATAGGATTCTTTTTTGTTCTATCTTGTATTATTTCAAAAGTTTTCTTTACAAGAGTGTAAACTTTTTGGCTTTTTCCAGTGTTATGACCTGAACTTAAAAAGTGTTTTTTTGATTTGTGCCCTGGAACCATTAAACGATTAATTAATCTTTCAACTATGAAAACTCTTGATTTGTGGAATCTGTTTCCAGCGTAGCGAGCGCCTGTTTTTGGCACTATGCGAGGGGTTAAAGTGATATAATTTTTTAGTCCTGGGTCGTCAACTTTGATTGTTGAGGTGTCCCACTTGTTAAAAGCTAGTATTTGGCTCATTTTCTAGCTTTCTCCAATTTACCGCCTAGTAGCGCGTTTAATGATTGATCGTTAACTTTTATTACGTGCCAGCGTACTCCTGAAAGGTCTCCTTTTGAGCGTCCCATTTTGCCGCCAATACACTCTATTAGCACTTCGTCGTGCTCATCAATAAGTTTTGAAGCGCCGTCTCCTGGGCAAAAAGCTGTTACTTGCTTGCCATTCTTGATTAATTGTACTCTAACGCATTTTCTCATTGCACTGTTTGGTTGTTTAGCTTCTAATTGTACTTTTTCGAGTACTATTCCTTTAGCCATTGAAGAGCCGCGCAATGGATCACTTTTTCTTTTCAAATCAAAGACTTTTCTCTTGTATACACTGCTAGCAAGGCGACTTTTTTTGCGCCTAGCGCGAAGTTTTGCTCCTGCGTTAATACCACTTGCTTTTTTACTCATTTTACTTTAAGCTCTCCTAAAGGATAATATCTTTTTATTATTGCTTCAATATTGCGTAAATTTTGAGCGTTTCGACCGATTAAAATGCCGCGACTTTTGCTGTCAACAGCCACAATTTCGATAATTTCATCGTCTAAACGTTCTATTGAACTGATTTTTGTTGGAAATGTCGTGTTTTTTAAAAAGCTTTCTATATCGGTTGCGAATTCTATGATTCGAATTTTTCTTTTTAATGATTCTTCAAGCTTTTTTACATTGACTGCTTTTTTGCCGATTGCTTTTAATATTTCTCCAGGCATTACAATGAACACTAACTTGTCAAATTTGTCTTCAAAACAATCTTTTAATCGTGTACGAGTAAGTTTTTCAAAGTGCTTCATAGCGCTTAGAATTTGTCCATCGTACTTTATTCTCATCTTATTTTAAAAGTCCTAAAATTGAGATGTTGAAAGATTTTTTGCACACTGCTCCTAGTTCATCACTGTCAACATTTAATTGTTCTACACTGGTGTTTGTTAGTTTTGCTGCAGCCTCAATTTCACTAATAACATTTTTTGGAGCGTTTCGTGACAAAAATACTTTAGAAAGTTTTGATAATCGTAAGTTTTTGATTGTCGAATCTGTTCCAATAACTAGTTTTTTTGTTTTCAAATTCTTTTTGATTTCTTCTATCACTTTGTTCACCTTATTTTGTTGATAGTTTAGGCATTCCAGTGCCTGTTGGTATTGGCTGGTTTATCATAACATTTTCTACAACACTATTAAGATAGTCTTCTTCACCTGTTAGTGCTGCTGAAATTAAGTGTTTTATTGGCGTTTCAAAAGAAGCTCTTGCTAGAACACTAGCTTTTTCGCTTACGATACCGTAGCGTGTTATTCCTTTAATGCCTCCTGTGACGCACATCATGTCAGCCACTAGTACTATGTGGCGCTCGTCAATTGTTAATCCTTGAGCGTTAATAACTTTAAAAACTTCGTTCATTACTGCTGTTCTGGCAGCTTCAATTCCAAGGTTTTCTGCAATTTCATAAATATCATTAGAAACAGTCCTTGTCTCATCAACAAATTCTAGTTCTAACACTTCTTTTAGTTTACTACCAGCAGTCATTATGACAAATTCTTCGTCGCGTTTTACTGGTAAAACGTGAGTGACACCTTTTAATCCGCTCATGTGAATTTTTTTAAGTTTTTCTTTAAGTTTATACAAGTCATTTAGATTGCTTTCCTTGCTTGAAGGTGCGAGTGTTATTAGCGAACCATCAATTTTGACGTTGACACCTTTTAATCCTTTTTCTAAGATTTTCTTAAGTTGTGCTTGTGCTAAACCATGATCATCTAGTTTAGCGCTTAAAATTTCAACTTCTATTTTACCATTCATCAAATCAGTGTTGACTTCTTTGATTATGTCTTGCAGTGTTGATTGTTTGATCAGTAATGCTAGTTTTCTGATGTCTTTTCCTTTATTGTAAGGTGCTTTTAGGTAAACATCCATCATTGGAGTTGCAATGTTTTTTCTGCCATCAAAAACTTCTATGATTCTTGGCAGGCCAGTGGTAACGTTCATTTCACTGACTCCTGCAAAGTGAAATGTGTTTAATGTCATTTGTGTTCCAGGTTCTCCTATACTTTCAGCAGCTATTATTCCGACTGCTTCTCCTGGAGCTACTTGTGCGTCAAGGTATTCTTGTAGTGTTGTTTCAAAGATTTTTTTAGCTCTTGTTTTGTTAATTTTTTGAGCTGTTAGTTTATCTTTTAACTCGCCAAGTAGTTTTACTGGCAGTTTGCCTGTGTATTCTTTTACTAAACTTTCGACCATTATATTACCTTTTATTGTGTTGATTTTATTATTTCGTCAACGTTTATGACTCCACCTTCACTTTTTGAAACGTCAACACCGTCGCCACCATACTTAAATTGTACTATTTTGTTATTCGCGTCACGCACTGTGTGATCATAATTGACTTTTAAGTCTTGCAGGGCGTTTGCAAGTCTCCTATAAAGATATCCTGATTTTGGAGTTCTAAGTGCTGTGTCCATCAGGGAATCACGACCAGTCATTGCACCAAAGAAGAATTCTGCTGGGGCAAGACCTTTTTTAAAATTATTTTTGATAAAACCTCTGGCATCAGGTGTTAAATCATTTTCTTTAAAGTGCGATAGTGTTCTGTTCTTGTAACCTTTACCAATTCGACCACCGCTTAGGGCTTGTTGTCCTACGCACGCTGCCATTTGCGCAAGGTTTATGATGTTTCCGCGAGCACCACTTTTCACCATTACCATTGAAGGACTTGTTTGATTTGCGTTTTGTGCTACTACTCGTCCGGTGTTGTCACGTGCTTTGTTTAATAATTCTAGGATTCTTAACTCTAGTGTTTCCATTGCTGTTTTTCCTGGAAGCACTTCTAGTGTTCCTTCATGGAATTTTTTGATAAAGTCTTTACTGTCTACTTGTGCTTGTGCTAGTATTTGACTGATTTCTTCTTCTGCTTTTTGAGGCAGGTCAGTATCGGCAAGGCCTATGGTGAAACCTTTTCTAAGAAGTATTTCTATTCCCAGGCGGTATAATTGGCCAAGTGTCAGTATTGTTTTGTCTTCACCATATTTTTTAATTAGCATTCGAAGTAGTAGCCCGCTGCCTTCTCCAAGGTTTGCCTTATCTAAAATACCTTTTATTAGCTTGCCATTTTTTATTATTACTTCGTTACCATCACGACTTTTGCCTGTAAAATTAAAGTCTTTTTCAAACAAACAACTTATTAGTTCTTTACCTGTTACAATATCCTTTTTTGGCAGTCTGCTAAAATCGTCAACTCCTATATTGTATAATATGTCTGATGCTTCTTTGTGAGAAAATTCCAGTTGGCTTGTAAGCAAATAATTTCCTGATAGTGCGTCTTGATTGCAACCAATAATTGATAGTCCATAGCGTGGACTGATTAGTTGTGTTTGCACTTGCATTAATATTTCTGCCTCAGCTCTCGCTTCTTCTGTTTGTGGGATGTGAAGGTTCATTTCATCACCATCAAAATCTGCGTTGTAAGGCGCACAAACTGCAGGATTTAATCTTAGTGTCTTGCCAGGTAATACTCTGACGCGATGACACATCATGCTCATACGGTGCAGTGATGGTTGACGGTTAAACAGTGCGATGTCGCCATCAAGTAAGTGCCTCTCAACACTGTAACCAGGCTCTATTTCTTCAAGTAATTGTTCTTTTGTTTCATCAGTTATTTTCTTTTTCTTCTCGTCAGGTCTGATTATATAGTTTGCTCCAGGGTATTCTTTTGGACCATTTTTAACATATTCTTTTACGTGTTTGATGTTCCACTCTGTGATTTTTTCTGGAACTGTAAGTTTCATTGCGGTAATAAGAGGCACTCCAACTTCATAAATTTCTAGCATCGGGTCTGGGCTGATAACTGTTCGAGCGCTAAAATTAGTACGTTTTCCAGCAAGATTATGCCTGATACGCCCCTCTTTGCTTTTGATTCGTTCAGTAATAGTTTTTAATGGTTGGCCGCTACGATGCCTTGCTGGCGGCAATTGTGGAACAGCATTGTCAAAAAACGTGGTGACGTGATATTGTAGTAAATCCCACAAGTCTTCAACAATTATTTCTGGCGCACCAGCATTAATATTTTCAAATAATCGTTGGTTGATTCGTACAATATCTCCTAGTTTGTGTGTTAGATCGTCTTCTGAGCGCTCACCACTCTCTAAAGTGATTGACGGGCGCATTGTAACTGGAGGTATTGCTAATAGTGTTAATATCATCCATTCAGGTCTTGCGTGTTCAGGGTTTAAGCCAAATAATTGGATGTCATCATCTGAAATTTTTTCTAATCTTGTCCTAATCTCTATTGGCGATAATCTTTTTTCGCCTTCAAAATAGGTTGTTGGTTTTTCAATAGTGATTTTTTCTTGTTTTGCATTACAATGAGGGCATTTTGTCGTGCTTTTCATGCCATCGACCAGTCCTTTGGTTCTTTTTGTTCTACCAGTTGTTGTTGTTTCTTCATCGCCTTCTTCAATACTGGTTATGATATTTTTAAGTTTTGAAGCTTCAACCATTGGTTTTGTGCATTCGTTGCAAATGCTTCGTAAAATATTCAGTATTAGTGGTGCGTATTTAATGTGCATTATTGGGCGTGCTAGTTCTATGTGGCCAAAGTGTCCTGTGCACTCTTTTAGTTTTGAGCCGCAAGTTTTACATTTTATTGCAGGGTCGATGACTCCCATTCTAATGTCCATTAACCCGCCGTCTACAGGGTAGCCTTCTTTGTCGTATAATTCTGGCGTGACTACTTTAATACTGCTCATTTGCTTGATCATTTTTGGGCTTAACATTCCAAAAATAATGCTTTTGACTTCCCGAAATACATATTGTTGTTCTACCATTTTCTAATATTTATCCTTCAATACAATTTTTGGCAGTATGCCTAGACTTTTAAACTCATCAAGTATTAATTTGAACGCATAGCTCATGTCTATGTTGCTAATTTCTGAGTTGTCACCGCACACCGGGCAAAAACTTTTCTTTTTAAACTCGTTGTAAACTCCTATTAAACCGCAAGTTTCACAAACTGGAACTGTTGCTTTATCACTGTCAAAGCGCTCTTTTAATAATAGGCTTGTGCCATGAGCTACAAAGGTATCTTTTTCCATCTCTCCAAGTCTCAAACCTCCTTCTTTTGCACGGCCTTCTGTTGGTTGGCGCGTTAGTAGTTGTATTGGACCTCTTGCTCTTGAGTGGATGCGGTTTGCCACCATGTGTTTTAGTTTTAAATAGTACATTGAGCCAATGAATATTTTGGCTTCTAATTGCTGACCTGTTTGACCGTTGTATAATGTTTCTGTGCCATTTTCTCTAAAGCCCAGACCCAGTAATTCTTGGCGTAATTCTTTTTCTGGTTCTGCGTCAAAAGTGGTTCCATTAATGTATCGTCCTGCCATAGCGCCTGTTTTTCCAGCTACTAATTCTATTAAGTGATTCATTGTCATCCTTGATGGAATACCGTGCGGGCTAAACAGTAAGTCTGGCGTGATGCCGTTTGTTGAAAAAGGCATGTCAGAGTGTGGGACTATCAGTCCAATTACTCCTTTTTGTCCGTAACGACTGATGAACTTGTCACCAATTTCAGGAGTTCTTTCCTCACGCATTTTAACGTGTAATAATTTATTGCCTTCTTCATTTTCAGTAAGTAGTACAAAATCGACTGTTCCACCATCACCGTGACTGATGTTAATAGAGCTTTCACGTCTAAAATTAGTCATTAGGTTATAATCGTCCATTGATGATAAGAATCTTGGAGGGCTTGTTTTTCCTATTACAACATCTCCTTCTTTTACTCTGGCTTCAGGATATACTATTCCATCGTCTTCTAAGAATTTGTAATCTTCTTCTGAGCGGTAGCCTTTGACATCTTTATCAGGCAGTCCAATCTCATCTGTTAGTCCTCCTGCATAACGTAATTCTTCAGCACTGTTTGGCCTATAATAAAAGCTTCGCCCTAATCCTCGCTCAATACTGCCTTTATTGATGACTATTGCATCTTCCATGTTATAGCCTTTATAGGATAGTACTGCCACTATAATGTTCTGGCCTGATGGGTGTTTATCATAATCGCTTAACTCGTGCATTAACGTGTTAACTATTGGTTTTTGAGCGTTAACTAATAAGTTAACGTCCATGTCCATTCTTACTGAATAATTAGCAGCGTAAAATCCTAGTGCTTGTTTTTGGTTTTTAGAACCTTGTAATAATCGCACTCCATGACTAAAATTGCCGTAAGGTAGTAGTGCTGTTGTTATTCCAACAAGTCCTAATGGTGTGATTTCAAGGTGTGTGTGCTCTGGTGTTAACTCTTCTTCTAAAAATGCCACTAGTGCATTTTCTTCTTCTGCAGCGTCTAAATACTCGATAACTCCTTGTTTTAATAAATCGTCCCAGCTAAGCTCGTTTTTCTCGACTTGTTTTTTTAGTATTTCATCAAATAATGGTTTGCCATCTTTGACAACTATTAATGGTCTGCGAGCACGCCACTTGGTGTTTTCAATATAAACTGTGTCTAATGGTTTGTCATAGTAAACGTTTACGTTGTTTGTAACATTATTTTTTCGGCGTTCGTCCTTGATTGCTTGTATAAAAGATTGCCAATTATCTGTTTCTCCAACGTGTTGACTGTTTAAAAAGACTTCACTCATTATTTCACCTTTGGCTGTTTTAGCCCTGCTGTTTTTAAGATTTTCAGTAATTGTTCGTTGTCTTCATCACGACTAACGTTTACGAATAATGCCATGTTTTTCCTAAGTCCAATGTTGGTTCCTTCTGGCGTTTCAATAGGGCACAATCGTCCTAAGTGTGTAGGGTGTAATGCTCTTGCGGCAAAATTTTCCTGAGAGCTTGATAATGGGCTGACAATTCTTTGCAAGTGGCTTAACATGTCTAAATGGTTTAATCGTTGTATTCTTTGACTTATTCCTTTTCGTCCGCCAACCCAATTGCCTGTTGCCATACTGCTGTAAATTCTTTGTGTTAGTAAATTATCTCGTATTGTAACTCTAATTGATGGAAATTTTCCACGTTTTACAATGCGCTGAAAGTTGTATAACATGTCACCAATTAATACTTTCATGTTGACTCGCAGTAAGTCTGCCAGCAAGTCTCCTGCTAGTTTTAATCTTTTGTTCTTGTAATGATCTTTATCATCTAATTCTATTTGACCGTTTGATGCCATAATGAATTTTTTTAGCATTTTGCAAAGATTACGAGCTTTTTCTAAATTGTCTTTTTCATCATCGCCAATGTGTGGCATGAAATAACGGGTTAATATTTCTTTTACTCGTTCTATTCTAATCTCGCGTGTTTGAGCAATACCAGTTTTTCTTGCAACACTGTCTAGCGCGTCATCTAATGTTTTGATATCTGTAAACTCGTACAAGTTCAAAAGCACTTCATCAAATTGTTGGTCGCTAATAGTCTTCATTATTTCTTCATCTTTTAGCATTCCTAAAGCTTTCAAAACAACAATTACTGGAACTCTTTTAACGCGAGTAAATGTAATGTAATATATGCCATCTTTTAATCGCTCCATTGTGTGAGGAATCTTATAAGAGCCTTTTTCACTGAATAGTTTTGCAATAAACTCGCTAATGCCGACAGTTTGGCGCTCTACTAATACTTGGTTTGGTGCTAAGTCTTCAATTGTGATTAATGCTTTTTCAGAACCATTAATTACAAAATAGCCTCCAGTGTCATCAGGGTCCTCACCTTTTTTTATTAGTTCTTCACGATTAAGACCGTTAAGGTGACAGTGGTTGCTTTTAAGCATTATTGGAAGCATACCGATCTGTGTTTCAAAATTTTCTCGTTGCACGCCATTGATATGCGCACTAACTGATAAGTAAACAGGAGCGGCATAACTGATTTTTCTAAGTCTTGCTTCTACTGGATAAATAGGTCTTCTTGAACCGTCAGCTTCTGTGATTTCTGGTTTTCCAACTCTAATCTTGTCAAATTTTATTTTAAACTCTTCAACATTATGAGGGATAATTGTAGGTTCGATATTTCCTAACTCATCAACAATTTGTTGTAATTCTTTTTCTAGAAAATTATTAAACGAGATAATACTACTATTGACTTGTGAGTGTTCTTGAAAATATTTTTTAACTAACACATCATTTCTTCTCATTGTACACCCCTAAAATACTCGCTTTTTCCTGCTGTTGGACTGTCACGATCAATTTTTACAACATCGCCCTTTACAAGTTTTAAATGAGTTATTGCTGGATCGCTAGCTAGAATTATTGGCAAATCATTAAAATTGATGTTATGCTTGTCAAAAAGCTTTTTTTGCTCTGCTTCACTGAGCTTTGAGTGCTTCGGCACTAATATGTGTTTTGTTGGATCAACTTTTGGCAACTTAACAATCCCTCTGAATACTTTTTTTTTAATGGGCCGGACGAGGTTCGAACTCGCGACCGCCCGATTTCATCAGCGACCAAAATCGCTTAAAAGTCGGGTGCTCTACCAGGCTGAGCTACCGGCCCAGGACTTTAAACGCCCTGGCCGGGATTTGAACCCGGGTCGGAGCCTATCCGTCCGAAAACGGTCGACAGGGCTCCATGATAGGCCAGGCTACACTACCAGGGCAGCGTTTTGTTAGTGAAACAGCATAGTTTTGTGTGGTGGCGATATGTTGTTGTGGTTTAGAACTGTTTCACTTTATAACCTGGCATTTTGTCTTTGTTTATAAACTTATTGATTGTATTCGACAGAAAACTTCCAGGTTATTAATATACTTTTCGGTTTTTAACCTATACTTAATGATATTTTCTTATCTGATGTTAAATTTGTTGTTTATCTTCTTTTTCGTAGAGTATTTCGTTTACAAGCTTTCCTAATTCTCGCCAGGTAGGCGGACATTCAGTAATAATTGCATCCCATAAAATCATTATTTTAAAGGAGCCATGCGTTTTTGCAGACCAAGTTAGTCTAAAGGATTCCGCATGTTTACCATAGCCTAGACTTATTTCGTTATTTTTAGAATCATAAAAAAATGTTAGCTGGGGCTTACGGGTTTCTTCAATCCTAGGCCCCGAGTACACGGGAGTCATTTTGCTAAGGTTATTGTGTCTTAAATTTAAAGTTTGCGCTAGATTTTTATATAAGATTCTTTGTCGTTTTGCATGGTATTAAACACTAAGTGTGAGAATCCTTGCGTTGATGCACTCCATTATTGTGAGAGTTATGCTGGTGTTAACGCTGACAAAACAGGTTTGTTGTTTGTTCTTAACAGGCCAGATAAAAGGATTTTGCAACCAAGCTTGCTCGAAAATGATAGTTGGATTAATATTTTGATGCGCTCACAAACAGGCAAAATACTTTTTGAACTATTAGATCATTCTAACTTGACACTTGATGATGTGATATTAACTAATGCTTTCAAATGCACCCTGCCTGGTGATCGCGAGCCAAAAAAACACGAATACCAAAATTGTGTTGAAGTTTTAGAGAAACAAATAGAACAGATCGATCCTAAAAAGGTCATTCTGATGGGTCGATTGGCATACGAAGCACTGTTCAAAACTAATCTTAACGGTCAACGTTTTGATACAGAATTGGTAGGCAGCAGCACAACTTACGATGGAATTCTAACACTGATAACGCATCATCCTGGCAGGATATGGAGAATGCCTCCTGAAGAAAGACTTCCTCATTATGAGCGGGTAAAACAATTCTTAGAATATTAAGTCCCCCCACCGAGATTTGAACTCGGGACCTTTCGGTTTCAGCTGACAACACTTCATCAAAAGCAGTTAGTGCTTGTTTTCTGCGTTGTTTCTACAGCCGAACGCTCTAGCCACTGAGCTATGGGGGGATTGATAACTGTAAGAATTTGATGATATTTAATAAGTTTTCGAAAACTAAGTTATTTTTTCAGAAGGCTCGATTTCTGGCAGTTCAGGCGTCTTAATCGATAATTTATTACTTGATGTCGAGCTTTTGCTATTGTCAAAGAAAAAAGTCATGCGTGTAGGTTCAATGTCTAAGCTTCCAACAATGTCTAATTTGCTTTTAATACGATAAATTATTAATCTTTCCTCGTGAGCTTCAACTTTGGGTATTTTCCATTCAATAAATGTTTTGTTTGCTTTTTTACCAACTCTTGACGGGCGTAGCGTTCCTTCAACATATTCTTGCACTACATCTACCACTCTTGGTAATTGTTCTATTACTACTACATTGTCTAATTCTTTTGGAGTACGATTTTTAAGGTTTAACAATATTTTTGCTTCGTGAAATCCTCCTGTGTCAACGTCAACAAATTGTGCTTTTTTAGTGACTATTATTGGGCTTCTAAACATGTAATAGCCTGTGACTGTTAAAATAATGATTAATAATATGTAAATTGGAAGTCTATAATTAGTAGTTATTGTTATAGTGATTTGTTCTCCTGGAGCTAATGTTAATTGCATTACTTTGTTGCGAACACCGCTAATTCTGATAACTTCACTTTTATAATCAACATTTGTTATAAGATCTTTAAAAAATCCTAATGGTATCACAAGATTTTCTGTTTTTTCTATGTTGCCATCATTTTCTAAATTTATTATGGTTGTGGGTTTTAAGAACTTATCAATCAACTCGTCAGTTTTTAAAAATGTGCTGAACTGTCCTATTTCATAATTCTTTTTTTCAAAAGTGATAATTTTTGAACCTTTTGCAACAGCTAATAATAAACTGTCTTTTCCTGGTGGAGTGGTGGATGCTAACTCTTGTTCAAAAGTTAGTGATTGTTTGCCAAGAGGCGTCAAAGTTATTCTTTTCTCGGCTTCAAAATATGAACTTTTAATTTTCACTGTGACATTTTCAATTCTTTCAACTTTATTATTTTGTAAGTTAACATTAATAGTGAGTGGAATTCTAGGGTCTACTATTTGAGGGACATCTAAAAAAACAGTCACGTTTTCTGCCTTTTTTGGAATGACTGTGATCTCAAAAATTCTGCTCAGAATTTGTTCAGTCGTTGAACTTCTAAAATCGATTCTTATACTGTAAGTTCCTAACGTTATCGCTTCAGAGCTTTTAATCATTAATTTTAATTGTGCGCTGCTGCCAGCACTAACTGGCACTCCTGTTGTATAATAGGTTAGGGGGTTTGTTAGAACACTCCAGCCTAAATCACGAGGCGGCACTATAGTGTAAGTATCTCGACTGTTTAAATTGTTTGATATTTTAACATTAAAAGCTGCTTGTTCACCAGGGCTTATCACGTTATCGACTGGTGATTGTTCAACATTGAAGTCCACTGGTGTAATTTCAAAGCCTATCTCTTTCGCTCCAAAGGCGCTTACAGCTAAAAAAATTGTTAATAGTGCTATCAATATTACTTTTTTCATGTAGTTTACCACCACTTTACAATGATAGACACTACTATTTAAATATTTCTAAAACCAATAATTTAAAAATAGTGCTTGTTTTATAGAGGCTATGTTTCGTGTGACTTTAATAAAATCTCGCAGGCCAACAAGTGCCAACATAAATGAACAATTGCGATATTTTGGTCATTCACTGGGACTTTTAGGAGAGCGTGACAAGGACAAGAGTTGTTTTAGATTGTTTATCGAACTTTTCAAAAGCACAAAACAAGAACCTTTTAGAACAAGTGATGAACTGGCAAATAGTCTTAATCTGACACGAGCTACAGTAATCCATCACTTATCAAAACTGATGGATTCGGGACTGGTAGTGCAAGAGCGCAACAAGTATTGTTTGCGCGAGGAGAGTTTGACAGCGCTTGTTGAAGGATTGGAAAGAGATTTAACAAAAACACTTGGCGAGCTTAAAGAGTTAGCAAAACATATTGACAGAACACTATAAAATGGCACATGACGTTGGCGGACAAGCAATAATTGAAGGTGTGATGATAAAAACACCAACTAATTACACTATTAGTGTTAGAAAACCGAAAGGCAATATTAAAACAATAAAAAAAAAGTATAAAAGCATCACAGAGCGAAAACCATTTCTGAAAAAACCATTCATTAGAGGATTATTTGTACTGTTTGAAAACTTGTTCATAGGAGTAAAAGCACTAACAATCAGCGCAAATGAAAGCATGGACGAAGAGACAGAACAGTTCAGTGTTTGGGAGTTGATATTGACCATTAGTATTGCGGTAGCAGCAACAATACTATTGTTTGTTGTACTGCCATTTTTTATAGCAAAACTATTTGCGAGCAACGGAGTATTATTCAATGCAATAGATAGTGTTGTCAGAGTGTTAGTTTTCATAGTATATATATTGGCGATTACGATGTTGCAAGATGTTAGGAGATTATTTATGTATCACGGTGCAGAACACAAAGCAATAAATTGTTATGAGCACAACTTACCATTAACACTTGCTAACACTAAAAAGTTCACAACAGTACACCAGCGTTGTGGCACAAGCTTTCTTTTACTATTTGTGATACTTTCAATAATCATTTACTCTCTTATCCTGACTGAAGCCTGGTATTGGAACTTACTATCAAGAATTTTATTATTACCTGTCATTGCAGGAGTCGCTTACGAGTTTTTAAAGTTTAGCGCTAGAAACAAGAGCAAAATAATTTATTACATTTCAATGCCTGGCTTGTGGTTGCAAAAACTTACAACTCGCCAGCCAACAGACGATCAAGTAATTGTAGCATTAACAGCATTAAAAACAGCAATAAAAAAATAAATTATTTTAGATATTCTTCTTTAGCTTTCTCTAATCGCTTTGTGTGATTTTTAAGCCTAGAAATTTTTTGTTCCAATAATTGTGCAAGATCTATCGCACCATCTTTTTGCACGTCATCAAAGTATGTTCGCACACCATCAACAGTAAGTATTGCAAAATCCAACCCCTCGCAAAAAATACTCTTCTCATTAGCATGTAATATTGCGCCTCTTACTGCTTCAACAGCTTCATCAAGGGTTATCGGACGATTTACAAAACTTTCAATATCATCAATTGGTGACTGTGTACCGAACTTTTCTCTTAAATGTTCAAGAGCAAAATTCTTGCCGGCACCATTTGCAGAGTATTCAGCTCTGTGAATTGTTCCAGTAACAGACACTTCGCCAAGTTGTGGTTGAGCAATCCCTCCAGGGCGCATCACAAGCCCATACAAGTATTCGCACAGTTCTGTGTTAAAATTGCGATCCCAAAGAGTATAAGAGTTTTGCCCAACACTAAAATCTTTTTTTTGTACAACTTGCAAGTCAACCATTCGCTTCAATTCAGGTACTAACTGGTCGCTTAAGCGTTGCGGCAAATCAAATGAAGAGCGGTAATCATTAATCAATCGTTTCATTGTTTCTTCATCAGGAGTTTCTACAGGAAAAAACAGTTTTTTTAGGTATTCATCATCAGCTAGGAAATCTTTAGGGCATAATAATAACTGACTTATTTTTTTGTGCGATTCATTATCAGTACCTGTTTGGGCCAGAATTGCCGGCAAGCCATGACTAATCTGTAGTTTTCTTCCAAGTGAGGTTTTCGCTTTGTCAAAACCATGTTTTTTAGCAAACCATAATATATCATCAATACCGAAGTCAGCATCATCATACACTAAATATTGTAGAATTCCGGCAATACTAGAATATCCTTGTATTTGTAGCCTATCAGTACCTATAACTACTGCTCTTGGTTCTGTGTTGGTTTCAACGCCTACTATAACTGTCATAAACGTTGAAGAAAAAATTTATATAAAAAACTTTAGTGTAGTTCGTCGTCTACATTGCTTGTTTTTGGCCCAACAGGGCTTTCACGGTGGATGCTTGCAAAACTTGGTGTTACAACAATCCAATCATCGCCAAAACCTGCAATGTCGCCTTCAACAGCGTCAGTTGTTTTCTTTATTTTGTTAATGGCACGTTTTAATTCTACCAAGTCTTGTTCTTTTAATGGTCGAATGTTCACGAGCGCTATTGTGTAACCTTCGCGCAAAGCATTGATCACAATTTTGCTATCATCATAATCGTTTAGCACGAATGGTCGAACAATAATCTTAGAATCTGATAATCCTTCATTTTGAGTGTCTATTTCAACATATTTTTCTTGATCGTCAGCTGTCAAGTCAAATTCATCTTTTTTTGTAAATGGTTTTGTTATTTTTTCCTTTAATTTTAAAAAAGCTCCCTTCATAGTAGTTGCCTCCAATTGTAGAGTGTATTGATTTGTCAGTACTCCAACCTATATAAATATTTTGTTTTTTTGCCAGCGCAAAACTTATTAAGAAGTTAGCACAAACGCCTACAAATGCAACGTTTAAAGACGATAACACTGATTGTGATGGTTTTAGTGCTTGCTTTTAGCGCGCAAGCAGGTCTTATAGAACAATATGATTACACAATTAACAATTCTTTAATTGATAGTGTTGAATGTCAAAAAACAGCTAGTGACACTATAAACGTTCAAATAAACACAATAGAACAACTAGACGCTACCGTAACATTGTTTAGTATTAATAGCATTCTAGAACAAACTGTTAGCTTACAAGCAGGAGAGAATAATGTGTTATTTGATGTTGGTTTTTGTTCTTCAGAGCAAGACTTTGCTGTGCAAGTATCAAGTAATGATGTTATATTGTTTGAAAAACTTGATGTTTGCACAGTAAGTTTAGAGCAAAAAGTGTTTGTTGACAAAATAGTATTGTCAAATGTTGATGGTCTTGTAGCAAACACTACAATAACACTACTCGTTAATTCGCCAAAAAAACAAACAATCAACTCAATATTATACGTTGGCACTGTGCCAGTGCGACAAACGCTTGATTTAGAACAAGGAACTAACAATATATTATTCAATATTGACGCTGCCACACTAGCAAGAGCGCAAGAACTAATAATTACTGGAATAGAATTAGACAATACCTATGTTGAATTAAACAAGAAATTAGGTTTCAATCATGAAGACTTATCATATTATCAATTGAAAAACTATCAGTCTAGTATCCTAAATAATCAATTACAAATTTCTGTTGATACTGTAGTGTTAGAGCCTGCAACTTACACAGTAGAACTGTTCTTATATGATATATTCGACCAATTTATCGCAAGTAAAATAATAACAACCAATATCGAAACTGATAAACAATTAAACTTTCAATTCGAAAATACCGCTTTCGAAGACGAATTAATAACGGGTCCCTACACTGTTAAACTAGCACGCTTGACAAAAAATGATATTATATTATTAGATCAAACCAACATTTTTACCACTGCACTTTTCAAGCCTATACTAACAGCCCAACAAAACGCTAGTATTGGTTCTTCAAGCACTACTTCTTTTAGCTCACCAACAATAACGCTACAACAACCAATAGAAGCTGTTGAGCAAGCACCAAACAAAACAATCAACCGAAAGTACGTATCATTTGAGCAAACACAGAAAACACAATACAATATCACGACAAAAACTGTAAAAACTGATTATGATATTACAAGCATCACGCTAGGAATAATGCTATTAATAGGGGTTCTTGTTGCAGGAATACTATTGTATTCATTCTTGCTAGAATAACAAAAAATTTAATAATACCTCAACTAATAATCATGTCATGCCAGAGCAACCATACATTATTAGAGAGCCCTCAGCAGAAGACTTAGCTCCAACAGAAGAAGAAAAAGCATTCATTGAAGGGTTACTACTATGGGAAGAAAGTTCTGAAAGAGATGTTGCCAGGTGGATTGACGAATTTAACATACGAGACCACAAGCGAATGAAAAGAATCTACAAATAATTATTTAAATAAACAACAGTTTCGCAAATTCTATGACAATGTTACCTTTTGAAAAAATCAAACGCGAAGTGTTAGTGCGCAAACCAGCTAAAACTAGTAGTGCGCATGGCGTTGACCCTTTTAATAGGCCTGTTGAACAATTAATCAATTATGGCGTTGTAAACATTGACAAGCCAAAAGGCCCGACAAGCCATCAAGTTAGTGATTACACTAAAAAAATTTTAGGATTAAAAAAAGCAGGCCATTCAGGAACATTAGACCCTAATGTTACAGGAGTACTAGCTATAGCATTAGGTGATGCTACAAGAGTCGTACAACTGTTACTTACTGCTGGAAAAGAATATGTATGCTTGATGCACTTGCACAAACCAGTGCAGGAAGCTAAAATCAGAAGTGTTTTTGACGAGTTCACTGGAAACATATTGCAATTACCTCCTATAAAAAGCGCTGTAAAAAGGCAATGGCGCAATAGAAAAGTCTACTATAGTAAAATAATTGATGTAATAGAACAAGATGTGTTGTTTAAGGTTGGAACGCAAGCAGGAACATATATTCGTAAACTAGTCCATGACATGGGACAAAAACTAGGCGTTGGAGCTCACATGGCAGAACTACGAAGGACGAAAGCAGGACCCTTCAACGAAGATACAATTGTAACACTTCAAGATTTAAGCGATGCATACCATTACTATAAAACAGAAAATAATGAAAAATTAATTCGCAAAATTGTACAACCAGTAGAAGCTGCCATTGAGCACATACCGAAAGTATGGGTTTTAGACAGCACTGTTGACACGTTGTGCCATGGTGCAAGCCTAAAAGCGCCAGGCATCTCGAAAGTCGAGACTGAAATAGCCATTGACGAAGAAGTAGCAGTGTTAACACTCAAAGGAGAACTAGTAGGTTATGGCATTGCAAAAATGACCAGCAAAGAGTTACAGACTAGCGAGCGCGGAATAGCAGTCAAAGTTAGCAAAGTTTTTATGAAGCCAGGCACTTACCCAAAAATAGAAAAATGATTATCGAGTAATATATTCTATAACAGAAAAAATTCCAGAGCCTACCATAGATTGGTATGCTAGAACTGTTCCGGCTGATAGTTCATTGATAATGCTGTTTTTTGAGCCTAATCTTTTAATAAAATGTCGTTGTCCAACAACAGGCACTGTCATCAACACAAGACTAAGATAATTATTATGTTGTTTTTTTGATTCTTCTAAAAGAACATTTTCTAAAACTAATTCTTCTTCCATAATGCAAGAAAATAAATGTTATATAAAAAGTTTATACCCAGTTGACTTTTAGAAAGTGTGTTGAACAACTAAAGCACGGGTCATAACTTCTGATAAGCTTTTCTATTTCTAGTACTAGTTTGTCATTGGACATTTTTTGTTGTGCTAGTAAGAATTCTACGTAGCCTTTGATGTCTTGTTCCATATTGCTAAGATTTTGCGCTGTTGGTGTTATAATGTTAGCGCGGATAACACGACCTTCTCGATCGAATTCGTACTCGTGAAATAATAGTCCGCGTGGCGCTTCAGTCACTGCGATGCCGTGGCCGGCTTTTACATTGACTTCTGGCAGTCCTTCAAATATGAAATCGTTCTCACTTAATAGTAATATGGCTCTTTCAATCCAATGTACAAGTTCTAGTGCTTGTGCGTAATTATTAATGAAAGGATTTTGTGATGGTATAGCGTGCTTTCCCTTAAGCAAAATTTTCTTTGCTGTAGGACTTAAAGCGTCAAGGTTTGTGTTTAATCGTGAAAGTGCTCCTACCATATATTCTTTTCCTTGTTTTGTTGCAAACTTGCTTGTGGCGTAAGGTTCTAATCGTTCTGTAACATAATCATTATAGTTTTCTTGAGGGCTACTGTGACCCCAATCACTTACTATTGTGCCTTCTAACAAACTGATTTTTTTGTCTTGGTATAATGCCATATGTTCGCACTCGCGCTCAAAAGCAGGATATTCAATTTTTGAAAATAGTTCTGCTGTTTTGATGGCTTGTGGTAGGGCTTCTTTTAAATTATCTAAGAGCATTTTTTTCTCGTCTTTATCAGGTACTTTTGTAAATCCTCCAACTATGCATGTTACAGGGTGCATTTCTCGCCCACCAATTGTTTCTGCCATTACATTTCCTACTTTCATAAGCTGTAATGCTCTATTGACTTCTGTTTTGTACTTTGCGGCCATTGCAATGGCGCTTTCAAAGCCAAGGTAGTCTGGCAGCGCTAAAAAGTATAAGTGTGTGGCATGACTTCTGACGCGCTCAGCAATCGATAATAGTTCTCGCAGGATTTGTGTTTGTTCACTGACTGGCACGTCCATTGCCCGTTCTATTGCTTTTAAGCATGTCATGTTGTGTGCTACCGAGCATATGCCGCAAATTCTGGAAGTTATCTCATTAATTTCATCGTATAATCTGTCACGAACTAATCCTTCAAAATAGCGTGCGCCTTCAATCGCGTTTAATCGACAAACTTTTACTTTGCCATTAACTATTTTCAAGTCTAGCGCTCCGTGACCTTCTACTTTACACAAGTGGTTGAGAGTGATTTTTTTGGATTGTTTGAGAGTTTTTTTCTTTGCCATTTTATTCTCCTAAGTGTTTGTCTTTGATGCCGTGCATGTCATAACAACAGTGTGCTTCGTCGTGGTGCTCGCGGCTTTCAGGTGTGTCGATGAGTTTTTCAAATGCTAGTCCTGCGTATTTGTTTAATCGTTCTTTTGCTAGTTCTACACTAATACCTTTTTCTAATAATAAGTCAAAGTATGATTGTATGTTGGCGTCAGGTATTGGTCCGCGACAGCCTGTGCACGAGTGATTGACGCTTGGGCATAGTGCTTCACACCCACCGTTGATTACTGGTCCCATGCATTCGCGTCCAAGTTCTAGCAAGCAATTGTTTTCTTTTAGGCTGCACTCGTGACATACTGGGTTTGGATTTTCGCGAATTTTTTTGCCAAGCAGCACGTCTTTTAATATTGTTGTTATTTCATCGCGGTTTGGCGGGCAACCAACTATTTTAGCGTCAACAGTGACGTGCTCTGTCAGTGGTGTTGGTTTAACACTTTTGAGATGGTTTGTTTTTGCGTATGGACTGTGCACTATTTTATCATCAATAAAGTTTTTGATTGCTGGAGTGCAACCGTGACTTGCACAAGCTCCTAGGGCGATTAAAACTTTGCTTTTCTTGCGCCACTCCACTAGTTTTTTTTTATCGTTTTGGTTTGCCACTAGTCCTTCGACAAACAATATATCATAAGGCCCGTCAGAATTCTTGCTTTTTATCATTGGAGCGGCCACTAAATCAATAACTCCTAAGATGTCTAATAGTATGTCGCGTATAAAATAGATTGTTAATTGGCAGCCGGCGCAACCAGTGATGCTTTGAATTCCTACTTTATACTTT
Organism: Candidatus Woesearchaeota archaeon; assembly: GCA_018221105.1. Classification (GTDB taxonomy): domain Archaea; phylum Nanobdellota; class Nanobdellia; order Woesearchaeales; family JAAOYA01; genus JAAOYA01. The sequence continues at coordinate 163,169 of JAAOYA010000001.1, forward strand.
TTCATTTTACTCGTCAATTATATGCTTTATTTTGTCATAGCGAAACACTGGACCGTCACAACACACATACTTTTCTTGTACCATGCAATGGCCGCATTTGCCTGTGCCGCATTTCATGTGGCGCTCTAGCGAAACATACAATTGGTCTTCGTTAAAACCCTTAGTTTTTAGTACTTCTATGCACTTGTTGATCATCACTGGCGGTCCGCACAACGCTACAATTTTTTGTTTGTTGTCAATTGTTGATTTTTCTAATAATTGTGGCACAAATCCTACAGGACCATTCCAACCTTTTTCTTTCTTGTCAACTGTTAAGTTTACCTTGCACTCTTTTTGCCACTCTTTAATGTCTTGTTTCATCAAAATATCTTTTGGGCAGCGAAAACCAAAAAAGAATTCTAATCCTTTATATTTTTCAGGGTTTGCTTGCACGTATTTTGCAACACCCCTAACTGGAGCTACTCCTGTGCCGCCCCCAATGATTATTACTTGATTATTTTCAAACCATTGCATAGGATAACCTGTGCCGTAAGGTCCTCGCAAGTGCAATTTGTCACCTTTGTTTAATTTGCAAAGAGCTTTTGTCACGTCTCCAACATCTCGAATTAACATTTCTAAATAATCGTCCTCGAACGACGCAACACTTATTGGAGCTTCACCTATCGCTGGCGCCCAAACTTGAAAGAATTGTCCTGGCAAATACTTCAATCCAGGAGTTTTTAATCGAAATAAGTAAATACCTTCACATTCTTTTTGTTTACTTTCTATAACGTATGGTTTTGTCTCTAGTGTTTTTGTCATTTTAGTTCATTGATTGTTTTTGGCCAGTCAATAGTTTTAGGACAGTGCTTTATGCAACGACCACAACCGGTGCACATGTGAGAGCCGTATTTTTCGGCAAAGTATTGTATTTTGTGAAACACGAAATGTCTAAAACGATTAAATCGTGCTTCTCGAAACACGTGACCTCCTGCAACTGTTGTGAAATTTTTAAGTTGACACGAATCCCATTTTCTGACTCGCTCACCATTTTTTAGTGTTATATCAACAACGTCAGTGACATCAAAACATAAACAATTAGGGCATACCATTGAGCAGCGTGAACAACTAAGACAATTTTGTCTGTCTTTGTGCCAGTGCTTCTCATCAAGATAGGCTCTGATGTTGTGTTTGTTTAGCGCTCTAGTGCTTGGATAAATATCTGGCAAAGTCTCTTGCGCATCTTTTAAGTTTTTAACTAGTCGCTGTCCTTTCTCAGTTCCAATATCAACATAAAAATAGTCTCCTTTATCGACAAATAACAAATCATAGTGTCCAATGTCGTTCATGCTTTTGCAAAAAGCATACTCGTTGCAAGATTCACTGCAAGCTAAAGCCATCAAAACAGTATTTTCACGTCGTGTTTTATAGTCCTCGTCAGGGTAATCGTTGAGGTACAATTGATCTGTTTTTAACAAACTATTAGTATCACAAAGTCGCGCACCAAAAATAACAGTTTTTTTAGGCGTCTCAACTCCTAACAATTTGGCACCCTTAAATTTTAGTATAGGATTTTTTGGCGGCACAAAAAACTTTTTAATTCCAAAAGTTGGATTGCCCTCAAAACAGATTTCTCCAGCATCTTCTATTTCTTGAAATCGCAACATGTCAGTAATAACAGGCCCTACTAGAATTCCGCCTTTAGAAGAATTTTTTAGAAATTTATCTAAACCCTCTTTTTCCAACCTCTTTCCCATGACGATAAAAAATACAATAGAGGTATTTAAAGGTTTGCAAAACAACATTGCACAATATTATTATATAACTTTTTTATTCTGGTATCGATGAAAGTCGAAAGTGTTGATGATTCATTTAGTACTACTTTTTCCCTGAGTCCTGAGGAACAACAGCTGTACCAACAATTTAGGCAAAAACATGACAATTATGTTTCTGGCTTTGAAAATTTTGTAGAGGATGAAAAAGAAAAAAAACAAATAGAAATAGAACAAGACTTTGCAAAACTGATCAGACCTTACTTTAAACAACATGGTTTGAAGATAGTAACAGTATTTCCATCTTTTAGTATTGATAGGCTAGTAAGTGTTAATACGCCGGCATACCGTTTATTTGATGACGACGAACCTTTTGACATAGGATACAAAGTTAGTTTCATGTTTAATACTTCCGCGGAGCGCTTAAAATGTCACGGCCAACTATACAGAAAAAGTAAGAATCCCAGAGAGAAAGACGAGGATCCAGTAATAAAAGACATATTAACTAAAATCTACAATGAAAAACAACAAGACGGACTAACAAATCCAAAACTGTCTGTCGAAGGTATTATGAGTTTTGCATCAACAGATTTTGCAGTACCTTTAATGCAAATGATTAAAACTTTTTTATCACGTTTAGGAAAAGATTCAATCAAAGAACTAGAAGTACTTTACTGGGAATGGCTAGCTAGGTGGGCACAGGATAAACGTGACGGCCTTGAGAGTGTTCAACAAAGAGTTTTCAAAAAAGCATATGATAACATGCTAGAGTTAGAATTGAAAAGTGTTGGATTGTTAGAACACAAGTTAAACGTTGTGATTTAGACTATTGCTTCGAGCAGTATTTTTGTCTCTTCAACTGCTTTTTTTGTTTCATACTCTAATGGTATTGCGATGATTAATATTTTTTCTAGTTTGTCTAATTGTTTTAATAGTTTTAGAAAATAGTTAAGATCAAAATCGTGCAGTGATATAACGTTGTCTTGTACTAGTCTGTCGGGGTCGCGCAGACCGATGACTTTTTTTACACCTTTTGCAACGTCTAAAATTATTAGTTCTTTGTCCGCGTGCTCTAATATTTGTGAAGGATTGTCACAAAAAACAAAATCTAGACTAGACATGTTTTCTTTTTGAAGTTTTTTTGCTACTTTAATTGCTAAACTATCAATTTTGATGTACGGATTGCCAAACACAAGAACTTTAGTCATTTTAGAACTCTTACTGCGCTTTGATTGTGATAGTGTATTTTATCGCCAGTTTTTGCTGGTACAAAACCAAAAACTGTTTCTTCACTTTCTAGTATTTTGTACGCTGATAGTTTTACTCCTAGTGTTTCAGTTTGTATTATTTCTTTTACTGTGCCTTCATGTACTTGACACCAATTTACTTGAGCTGGTTGTATGACGCCTTTGTCACGACGTTTTTCTAAATCCATAACATGACGGTGCAAAAAATAGTGATCAATGTTTTCTTTTGTAAAATACTTGTCTGGATCTTGACTGTTGGCTTGTTCTTTTAAATTGTTCATAGCGTTTGGTGTTAGGCCAAGCATTAACTCTTTGACTAATGGTTCATTGTTGATGTATGATACTAATAATTGTTTTCTTGGGCCTTGCTGCCAATCAGCTCTCAAGCAACCGAACAAGTATCTAAAATAAAGTCTTTCTGGCATGTCATCAATTATTCTTTCCAATTCACTCACCTTTTTCACATCTGTTTTGCAGTATTAATAGATTCTAATGCTGTTGTTTCATCAATTTTTTTCATTATAAATCCTGCTTGGCATATTACATAATCACCAATTTTAATCTCTGGCATTAATTGTGTGCTTGCTGTGCGCTGTTCTACTTCGTAATCAATAGTGGCGTTCTCACCTTCTATTTTTATTATTTTTCCTGGTATTGCTAGGCACATTTTATTCTACTTCTACTTCTTTTAATAGTATTTGATTGCCATCAATGATTTTTGGCATTTTTGTGTTGCATACTGGGCATTCGTAATCAATGCTTTCATGGTATCGTTTGTTAATTGTTGGTTTTCCTTTGTGGCCGCATGCGCAGTCTATGATGCCATCTTTGGTTATTATGTCTACGTGCCAGTCTGTCATTTTTTCTAGTGTTTCGCGCAAGTGCGCTTCGTCAATGTTTGCTAGTTCTCCAAGCTCTATTAGTGCGTGCTTTACCACTCCGTGCTGGTTGGCAACTTGTATTATTTGCTGGGCAATTATTTGGTCATGCATAATCGTGCAATACTTTGATTGTTTTTAAAATTAACTCAAAGCTAACTAATCCAGTGTTATTGAGTCTGCTATTATTTCTTTTTCACCTTGGTATTCTGTTAGTGTTCCAATGACTGTTATTTTATCTCCAGGCATTAAACGATTAATAGTTTCGTCTTTGAATGCGACGACTTTTACTGTTTTGTCTTGCTCAACAGTCAAAAATAATACTTTACCAGTGTCTGAGACTTCTATGACAGTTCCAACAAAACTTACGGTTTCGTCAACACTAACATCTTCTACGAATTGATTAAGTGGCAGTTGGGAGTTAGCGGTAAGAAAGAACAATCCTATAACTCCTATGCTTGATACTATAAAGGCAATTTTTAACAAAAATTTTTCGTCCATCAAAAAAATAATATAATGTGTTACTTAAAAAGTTTTATATATACTACGGCCATGTTTGACTGTATGGTATTGAAATATGAGACTACAAAAGATCTTAAAATATCAAAAAATATTGTTGATCAAGTCATAGGCCAGGATGAAGCAGTTAAAGTCATAAAAAAAGCATCACAGCAACGACGCCATGTATTACTTATAGGTGAGCCTGGAACTGGAAAAAGCATGCTTGGGCTTGCTGTAGCTGAGCTTTTGCCAAAAGAAAAACTTGTTGATATTGTTTCTTTTCCAAATCCTAATGATGAGAATCAACCATTAATACGCACGTTGCCTGCAGGTCAAGGCCGTAGTCTTGTTGCTAAAATGCAATTGCAATCGAATGCGTTGTTTAAGAATCAAACCATTTTCTTACTGATTTTTGTTATTGCATTGTCTTTGCTGCCGTACTATTTTTGGAAAACAGGACAAATATCTGATGTTATTTTTGCTGCTAGCATGCTCACAACAACAATTTTTATTATTGGAATGATGCTTTTTATCAGTGTCGGGCGCAAAACAGGCACCAAAGTGAAAGTTCCAAAAGTAATAGTTGATAATTTTGGCAAAAAACAAGCACAGTTTATGGATGCTACGGGAGCTCATGCTGGAGCACTGCTTGGTGATGTGCTGCACGATCCTTTTCAAAGCGGTGGTCTTGGAACGCCAGCACACGAGCGAGTGGTTGCTGGAATGATTCACAAGTCTAACATGGGAGTGTTGTTTATTGATGAGATTAGCACTTTGCAGCCTGCAACACAACAAGAATTGTTAACTTCACTTCAAGAAAAAAAGTTTTCAATAACAGGGCAGTCAGAGCGCAGTGCTGGTGCGATGGTTCGCACAGAGCCTGTACCTTGTAATTTTGTAATGGTGGCGGCTGGCAATCTTGAAACAATAAAACACATGCACCCAGCTCTAAGATCGCGTCTTAGGGGTTATGGTTATGAAGTTTACATGAATGTCACAATGAAAGATACTACAGATAATCGCGATAAACTAGCATTTTTTATCGCTCAAGAGGTTCAACGTGACGGTAGCATTCCACACTTTACTAAAAAAGCAGTAGAAATAATTATTGAAGAAGCGCGCAAGCGTGCTGGGCGCAAAGGACACTTAACACTTCGACTTCGCGAACTAGGAGGTCTTATAAGAGCAGCAGGCGACGTTGCTAAAGAACAAAACGCTAAATTAGTAGAGCCTAAACACATAGCAGAAGCAAAAACCATAGCAAGACCGTTAGAGCAACAACTTTCTGATAAGTATATAGAGCAAAAAAAAGAATATGAAGTGATAGTTGTTAGTGGCAAACAAGTAGGGCGTGTCAATGGCTTGGCAGTGCTAGGGGCAGAAGGAGCTTATTCTGGAATACTATTACCAATTGAATCTGCAGTCACTCCTGGCGGTAAAGAAAAAGGCATTCAAGCAACAGGAAAACTAGGAGAGATTGCAAAAGAAGCAATCATTAACGTTAGCGCTATAATAAAAAAGTTTTTCGGCCTTGACATTAAAGAAAAGTATGATATTTACGTGCAATTTTTGCAAACTCACGAAGGTGTTGAGGGCGATTCAGCATCAATTGCTGTTGCGACAACAGTCATCAGCGCACTAAAAAATATTCCTATAAAACAAGATGTTGCAATGACAGGAAGCCTGTCTGTTCGTGGAGAAGTACTGCCTATTGGAGGCGTGACTTACAAAATAGAAGCTGCAATTGATGCTGGAATTAAAAAAGTTATTGTTCCAAAATCTAATATGCAAGATATTGTGATATCTTCTGAAAAATTAAAAAATATAAAAATTGTTCCTGTAGAGACTATACAGCAAGTTTTAAAAGAAGCGCTTGATTGGACTGGCCAGAAAGCGCTGCTAAAAAAAATCACTAGTTAGAATTAGTCTTTTGTTACGTTTACTGCTTTTGGACCGCGGTCGCCTTCTTCAACATCGAAACTTACTGAATCGTTTTCGGCTAGTGAAACACCTTCTGCAAGGCCGGTTGTGTGAACAAAATATTCATTCCCGTCTTCACCACTGATAAAGCCGAAACCTTTTGCTTCGTTGAAAAACTTTACTGTTCCTTTCATTTTTTTACCTCATTAGTTTTGTTGATTTTTTTTTGGCAAGTACTACAATAATTTAGTTTTGATTCGCCTCTTGGTATGACGAATCGTGCTTTGCAAATTCTGCAATACTTGACAATATTATAATCAACCACTATGATAGAAATAATTACTAGTTTTTAAAACCTCGCATTTTTTTAACAAATTATAAATAGTTTTAGCGCATTATACTGTTATGACTTATGAACGTTATGTTAGGACAACAATTATGTATGGCGTTATAGCTTTGATTGGTTTTTTTGGCTTTTTGTATTTTGCTTTTACTAATGATTGGTTTTTAGCAGTTATAAGTCTTGCAATGCTTATAGTGTCTCTTGATAACTTTTTTTGCGGCACTAGATTGTCTGGCGCTACTGGTAAAACTTGCAATCATTATGTTATGCCGCCATTTCTAAAAAAGAAGAAATAATGATTATTCAATGTTCATATAATTCACGATAATGCTCGCCGCGTAACAGTTCGTAAACTTCTAATGCGCTTGGCAGATCACTTTTAGATTGTGGAATTGTTGGCTTGTCTAATTCTTCTAGCAATGGCTTCAATTGATTTCTATAAGAACTTGTGAAAACTATTCCTTTATCTGCTTGGCCATTTGAAGAGTTTATTAAAGCGTTGTATATGCAAAAATCGTCCTTACAGCCTGATAAGCAAGTTTCTGTCGGACATTTTTTTTCACTCATTGACATCCTGTTTTTAGCAATATAAACTTCTTCACTATTTTGCTCGAAGTGTTGTTTTATGAACTTATTCTTTATTGCTCTTCCCAAGAAATGTCTTATACAACTTCTAAACAGAATTGTTTCATTATCGCTTAATTGTTCTAAAGTCCAATCGATTTGAGGTATTGCTTCTTGAGTTACAAAAAACGGCAATCCGTTACCTATTGATAGATGATCGTAAGGCATTATTTTTTGATAATTATCATTGGTTATGCCTCCGCAAACAACAACATGGGTTGTAGTATCACGACTTCTAAAATCTTCTAATAATTCTTCAATTGCTCTAAACTCTTTTTGATCTTTTAAAGTGTGACCCCCGCAACGTGTTGGATCTTCAAGCATCACGGTTTGAACTTTATAGCGTTTTATTGCAATGTTGACAGCTTTATTAGAAAGTCCTAATTTTGGAATCACATCTTTTGAAAAAGCTCCGCTTTTCTTGGCAGCTAATAATTCAGTATCAAGACCTGCAGCCATTATCATTCCGTCAACAATATCGCTTTTATTAACAACTTGTGTTAGTTCAGAGTAATTGTCTGCTGGCACCATGATATTAACATATAATAATCCTGTGCCTTTACGATTGCCTTGCCCGTCAAACATTACGTTGCGCGCTATTTCTATTTCGTCAGTTAATTCTTGAGAATTTAATGCTGCAGCTCCAATGACGCCAACTCCTCCAAGGGTTTTGTCATCGCCTGTCGAAGCAATAGTTCCTGCTAATAATCCGCCTGCAATTTTTACTGCCGCTCCGTTTTGTACTAGTCGACCATCAAATGACATATAATGTTTAACTAACTACTACTATAAAATAATTTAGAAAAATAAACTAGTTTATTTCAACTAGTGTTAATTTAAAATTAAGTGTTTTTCCAGCCATCGGATGGTTTAAGTCAATTGTTGCTTCTTTTTCGTCCATCTCGCTGATTTGCACTGGCACTTGTTGTCCTGTTGGCAGTGTTGCACCAAGCATCGAGCCGACTTTTGCCTCAGCAGGTATTTGTTCTCTTGGAATTTTTTGTACAAGTGTTGGATTGTGATCTCCGTACGCATCTTTAGGTTCTAACTTAATGGTTTTTTCTTCGCCTTTTTTCATTTCTTTTATGGCGTTTTCAAAACCTGGTATTACTTGTTTTGAACCAATTTCAAATTGTAATGGTTGACCGTGTTTTTTTGAGGAGTCAAAGACTTCTCCATTATCAAACGTGCCCTCATATTCGACTGTTACTTTATCACCGTTTTTTAAACTCATAAATATCAACTCCTAAATTTTAAGAATTAAAAAATAGCGCATTTTATTTAAGTGTTTGGGTTTTTTCCGTCGAGAAGGTTTCTTTTACTTTGTAGTTGTTAAGCAATATTTATATATTATGAGCGCTTTTTTAACTTTTAATATGGACGCTGCAGTTAGTATGACTAGGTGCCCATTGTGCAACAGTGCCGAGACATCGCTTGTCGGCGCTGATATATTTTGTCGAGAATGCAGAAACATAATAACACCACAATAAACTGGCACCATTAAAAGTATTTAAGCGATTAAGTCTAGGCAGGCCTATTTGCTTTAGCGCCAATTGACTGTTATGTCGTCAGTTCTAAGGTAAGGTTTAATACTTGCTTTTTCTATTTTCATGCTTTTCTTTGATGTGTTGTACTCTAATAGTCCTTGCCAGGCTATCATTGCAGCATTATCTATTAAGAACTCATTAGCAGGCACGAAAAGTTTTGCCCCTCGTTCTTTGCACATTATCCTGCACATTTCTTGCAATCGTTTATTGCAAGCCACACCACCACCTAAAAGCAGTTCTGCTTTGTCTGTGTGGGCTATTGCGCGCTCTGAGACTTCTACTAGCATTGCAAAAATTGTTTCTTGAACACTAAAACACAAGTCTTCTGTTGTGTGTTTACCTGTTTTAATTTTTGTTTTTAGATTAGTTAGTAATCCTCCAAATCCAACATCCATTCCTTTGACAATGTAAGGTAAATCGATTAAATTATTGCCTTTTTTGGCTAGAGCTTCTATTTTTGGCCCTGCTGGAAAACCAAGCCCTAAAGCTCTTCCAAAACTGTCAAGAAAGTTTCCAACGCCAATATCTAGTGTTTCACCAAAAACACGATATTTTTGTCCTTGGTAAGCTATTACTTGAGTGTTCGCACCACTAGCATAAAGCATTACAGGATCTTTTGTGCCGGTTAGCATTCTGCCAATCTCTAAATGTGCAATGCAATGATTCACACCCACTAATGGTTTGTTTAATTGGATTGCGAGCGAGCGAGCGACCATGGCCCCAACTCTTAACATGTGACCAATTCCAGGGCTCTCAGAGTATACAATCAAGTCAACATTGGATAATTTAACATTGGCTTTTTGTAAAGCTTTAAGCAATACTGTATCAACATTTTTGATGTGATGTTCAACAACTTTGTAAGGTATCATGCCCCCGGTTGTTGTAGAATAAGTTACTCGCTCATTTGATAAAATTCTTTTATCATCAATTACTGCAATACCGAAAGTGTGCGCTGTGCTCTCAATTCCTAATACTATCATTGACGTGCTAAGTTTTAAATAATATTAAAAGCTTGCTAAATCATGGACGTCGAACAATTAATAAAAAAAGTTAAAGCTTATAACAGAAAAGCAAAGTTTGATTTGATCAGAAAAGCATATCTTACTGCTTTTAGAGTTCATTCTAAACAAAAACGTGTCAGTGGAGAACCGTTTATAATTCACCCTCTTGAAACTGCAATGATACTCGCGGGACTTCACAGTGACAGCGCGACAATTGCTGCTGCATTACTTCATGATTGTCTTGAAGATGGCAGTTTAACTCTTAACCAATTAACAACTGATTTTGGCGAAGAAATAGCTCATTTAGTAGAAGGCGTTACAAAAATCAAGGATATGGGAGCGGACCTTCCAACAAACAAAGCTGAAACAATAAGAAAAATAATTTTAGCATCAATCAAAGATGTTAGGGTTCTTTTGATAAAACTTGCTGATCGATTGCACAATATGAGAACACTAAAAAGTTTCAAACCAGAAAAACAGCAAAGAATAGCTCGAGAAACAATCGATATTTACGCGCAAATCGCTCACAAGTTAGGAATTAATAGCATAAAACAAGAACTTGAAGATTTAAGCATGCGATACTTATGGCCTGAAGTATACCAAGATTTTAAGATGCGCATCAATAAGAAACGCGAAGAGCGAGAAGAAGAAGTACAACAAATCATTAAACATTTAGACGCTGCGCTTAGAAAAAAAGGTGTCAAAGCAAAAATTTATGGTCGTGCTAAAGGGTTTTATGCTATTTTTAAAAAAATGATGAAAAAAAGAGTGGAGTTTAATGAAATATTTGATATTACTGCCCTAAGACTTATTGCAAAAACAATTCCTGATTGCTACACTGCACTAGGAGTAGTTCATCAAATGTGGAAGCCTATGCCTGGAAAATTTAAAGATTATATTGCAGTGCCAAAAAGTAATGGTTATCAATCACTGCACACAGTAGTAGTTGGTAAAGGATCAAAAATTCACGAAGTACAGATTAGAACAGAAGAAATGGATAGGATGGCTGAAGATGGTGTGGCTGCACACTGGCGCTACAAAGAAGTAGCGCGTGACAAGTACTTTGAGCGAAAAATTAATTGGATTAAACAAGTTCTTGATTGGAAACAACAATCTGAAAGCGCGCAAGAGTTCATCGACACATTAAAAGTTGACTTGTTTAAAGACGAAATAGTAGTTTTTACGCCAAAAGGCGATCCTGTTTCACTACCTGAAAAGTCTACACCAATAGATTTCGCGTACGAGGTGCACACTGAAGTTGGCAATAAGGCAGCAAAAGCAATGGTCAACAATAAATTAGTACCTCTTGATACAATATTAAAAAGTGGCGATATAGTGCAGATTTTGACGGCGAAAAACGCTAAGCCTTCACGCCAATGGCTAAAATTTGTTGTGACAAACCTCGCACGCTCCAAGATACGCTCAAAACTTGGAATAACAACAGATTATGACCCTAAAAAAGCACGTTCAAAAAAACAAGCTGTTAGTACTGGAGCAGAATTATTGAACAATTTAGTTTTTGAGGGTAAACAATCACTTTTGAAACTTTCAAAGTGTTGCAGCCCACAATACGGTGATAAAATAATGGCTTTTAAAACAAAAGATGGCAAAATAACAGTCCATAAAGCTAGTTGTCCAAATATTCACGCCCTAAAATCAACACGAGAAGTTCCAGTAGCTTGGAAGCTTGACGAACAAACAGGAACAGTCTACGAAGTGCTAGTAAGCGTTGATGATCGTATTGGAATGCTTGCGGACTTATTAAACATTATTTCAAGTCATAACATCAATGTTTTAGAGCTTAAGACCAAGACTCGTAAAAAAAGTATTACTAACACTTTCAAGCTAGAATTACAAAAATTTCATGAAATACGAGACTTGCTAAAAGACTTGAAAAGAATTCGTAACGTGTTAGGTGTTGAAGCAAAAAAATTATAATATGATATGTGCGCCGCTGGTTTAAATGTTTTTTCGTTTTCAAAAAAGTTTTTAAAGGATAAAATAAGTTTGTAGTTTAATGGTTAACAACCACATCAAAAAAAGGGGCAAAAAACATGGGTTGCCGCCAGGGACGCTGATCCATGTTGGAGAGAAAAAATCTGAAAAAGTAAAGCTTACTTTAGTAGATTATAATGAAAAAATATTCAAAGAGTTCAACCCTGAGCGCGTCGAAGAATGTTTCACTTACAAAAATAAAAAAACAGTCACATGGGTTAATGTTGATGGATTGCACGATGTTAAAACTATTGAAAAAATAGGTGAGTGTTTCCAATTACACCCTCTGGTTCTCGAAGACTTATTAAACACTGATCAAAGGCCAAAAGTTGAAGATTATGGCGATTACCTATTTTTTGTATTAAAACTGTTCTATCATGATGAAGACGAAAAAGAAATTATTGTAGAGCAAGTCAGCATTGTGCTTGGAGAAGATTTTGTCATAAGCTTTCAAGAACAACCAAGCGATGTTTTTAACAATTTAAAAGATCGCATTAGCCAATCAAAGGGACGTATTAGAAAAGCAGGGGCAGATTATTTAGTGTACTCTTTACTGGACACTATTGTGGATCATTATTTTCTAGTTTTAGAAAAAGTTGGAGAACAATTAGGTGTTGTTGAAGAAAGACTAACGCGCGATCCAACGCCTAAAGCGTTGAAAGTTTTACAAAGTTTAAAGCGAGACATGATATTTTTGCGAAAAGCAATCTGGCCAGTTAGAGAAGTTATCGCTGGCTTTGAGCGCGCAACAGAAAAACTACTCAAAAAAAGTACAGGATTATACTTGCGCGATGTTCACGACCACACAGTACAAGTCATTGATACAATAGAGACTTTTCGCGATATGATTGGCGGAATGCAAGATATTTACCTTTCAAGTCTTAGTCATAAAATGAACGAAGTGATGAAAGTATTAACAGCTATATCAACAATTTTTATTCCCTTAACACTTATAGCCAGCATTTACGGAATGAATTTTAAGTACATGCCAGAACTAAACTGGCGTTACGGCTACATAGGAGTCATGAGTTTCATGCTAGTCATAGGATTGTTGCTAGCATATTATTTTAAGAAAAAAGAGTGGTTATGAACTTTACTACATATTTTCTATAGATGATCTTTCTGGTTTACATTCTGGCGATAACCCATAAACTGGTGATCCCGCATTAGGATCGGTTACTAATCTGTTTAGTCCATTAACAGCATCAGAAATAGCTTCCATCGCGCTTGCAGTCCTTTCATCATAATGCCTTTGGACAACTAGTTTTTCTTCAGGAGTCTCTAGCGTGAAAGTCACACAATAACTTTCTGAAAGAACCTGGCTTTGTATAGTGAAAGTTTTTATTGGATTATTGTTCATGATTCTGTCTGAGCTAGTGTGAGCTAATTTTTCTATGTCTGATCCGCTAATCCAATACCCGCAAACCTCTGCTAATTCTTTTGCAGTTTCTACACTACTTACGTGTTTCATGTTTGCTTTTATTAGAAGTTATATAAAAACCTTTTTGATAAAAAAAGAAAATTTATTTCTTTGTAGCGCCGTAAATCATGTACAAAGCTGAAAGTCTTACAAGTGCATAAACAAGTTTTTCAACAATCATTGACCAACCAAACAATTAATTATTACTCGCATAACTTGTTTTTTGCAAGTTTAGAAAACTCTTAACACAATCATGTAATTCTTTAAAATCTTTTTCTATGACATGCTCGTATTTTGCAGTGTAGAACTTGTAGACAAACTTGTCAACAAACAATCTTACTAGAAACATCCAAGGTTTTCCTTCCCAACGATCCTCATAATCAGTAATAAGCGAGGCCATTAGTTTTAGTGTTATACTGCCCTTGCTAAGTTTTGTTTTATGGCCGTCAAGCTCAATGACTTCTTCTGTAATGTTTGCTGCTTTAAATGTTATTTCAATAACACTTTTTGCATAATCAGTTAATGGTTTAGGAACTTCAATTTTTAAGTTAATAGTTTTGCCATGCTCTTCTGCAATCTCTTCATGCTTTTTTTCTTCACCATAATAACCTTTATCATAAATCCAGTCATTGACAACTTTAAAGAGGTCTTGCAAGTTAAACAAACCTTCAAAACTAACAGTTTTTTCGTCAACAACAATTGTTTTTTCAGCCATTTTTTAGTCCCATACCGATTTTTGTCTCTATTACTTTTTTTAAATCATTAGTTTCAATCCACAAATTAGTCCAATCTTCTTCATCTAATTTCTTTTTTAACAATTTATTATCTATAAACTTTTTTAATTTTTGCAATTTTTCACTTTTATCAAACCTTCCTTGATAGTCAGTTTCAACATTATAAGTTAATTTTATTTTAGCGCGAGCCTGCTGCATAGTAGTTTTCTTGCCGTCCTTTACAACGTCAACATTTTTAATATCTAAAATGAACATGTCAAGACCGATAACGAATCGTACGTATTCACTGACTTTTTTCACAGGCGCCATAGAAATATTAATTTCATTACCTTTATTCTTATAATTTTTTTCAATAAAACGATACTTTTTGGCTTCAAACCAGTTTTTAACACTATTGTATAAATCATTATAATCGAAAACTCCAACACGTTTAATCCAATACGAAGGCATAATATATACTTTGTCGTGTTACGTATTTAAAGGTTTCGTGCAAACCTTTTTAAATATGGCAAAATCACCACAATAATAATGTGGGGGTAGCAAAGTCTGGCCAAACGCGCAGGACTTAAGAATAAACCACTTGTTGGGATATCCTGTTCCTTAGTGGATCCGCGGGTTCGAATCTATGACGGCTGGCCGGCATGGCCAGGAGCGTCAAGCGAATGTCCCGTCCCCCACACCACTTTTTAAAATGAGCAAAGTAGCCATTGTAAAATGTTATGATTACGACCAAGTAATGGTCGATCACGCAATAAAAAAAGCAATAGCATTCTTAGGCGGTATTGAACATTTTGTAAAAAAAGATTTTCAAGTTCTAATAAAACCAAACATGCTTAGCGCAAAAGAAGCAACTTTTGGCATTAATACTAATCCTGCAGTATTGAAAGCTGTTGTTAAACTAGTACAAACTGCTGGCGGCATTGCTTTTATTGGCGATAGTTCTGCCTTTAGCAAACAAGAAAAAGCTTACGCGAAAAGCGGGTTTGCAGATGTTGCAAAAGAAACAGGAGCAAAACTAGTAACATTTATTGCTAAAAAATTCGACAATCTTGACGGAGTAGTCAGCAAGTCATTTGAGCTACACAAAGACGTTTTCGAGTACGACTTGATTATTAACTTGCCTAAATTGAAGACTCACATGCTAACAGATTATACTGGAGCAGTCAAAAACTTGTATGGATTGATGCCTGGCTTGAAAAAAAGCAATTATCACCTGCGATTTAAAGATAAGTTAGTGTTCACACAAATGCTGGTGGATTTATATCTTATGATAACGCCAGAATTAAACATTATGGACGCTATAATTTCAATGGAAGGTGAAGGGCCAGCATCGGGAGACTTAAAAAAAACTAATTTAATACTTGCCTCGCCTGACGCACTATGTCTTGATTTAATAGCAACAAAAATCGTTGGATTAGAAAACACTCCTTTGCACACTGTTGCAAAAGAACGTAAGTTAATTTCTGATGTGCAAGTAGTAGGAGAAAAATTAGACTCTGTGCTAGTCAAAGATTTTAAAAAACCTACAGGTTACAAACCTTCAATTTTACAAGACATTGCAAGCAAAGTATTTACTTTAAACCCTTACTTGATTAAAAAGAATTGTATTAGTTGCGCAGGGTGCGAGACTGTTTGCCCAACAAAACCAAAAACCATTAAGATGGAAAAAGATGATAGTGGTAAGAAATTTCCTGTTTTTGATTATAAGCATTGCATTCACTGTTATTGCTGCCACGAAAGCTGTCCTGCCAAAGCAATAGGGCTCAAACGGAAAATTTTATAAAAACCTTCAATCTGCCAACATTAAACTGCCCCGCTGGCTTAGTGGTATAGCGCGTGCTTGGTAAACCGCAAGGTAACAAAAAGCACGAGGTCCCGAGTTCGATTCTCGGGCGGGGCTTTAAGCACGAGAAAACGTGTTTTCCAAAGTTTCATTCTCCGAAAAATTAATATATAGTTTACAAATTATATCGTTATGACATATCAAGGTATAAAATTTGTTACAAGGATGATTGGAAGCGAAATTCCTATTCATTCGAATCTTGAAAGGCTTAAGTATTGGTGTAATGTTTTTGATCAGAAAGGTTTAGCGCCGCCTTATGATGGCGGTTCTTTTGGCAATTTAAGTTTTAGAGTTCAACCAGGTTCTGAGCAGTTTATTATCACTGCCGCTCAAAGCGCACTATCTGAATCTTCTGATAACAACAATTTTGTAACAGTTAACAAAGTAGATTTAGAACAAGGAATTGTTTACTCTATAGGATCTAGAGAGCCTTCTTCAGAGGCCATGGTGCACGCGGCAGTATACAATACAAGACCTAACGTTCAAGCGGTGTTTCACGGACATTGTCAAGTGATCACTGAACGGGCTGCAGATTTAGGGATCCCTGTCACGTTAGAAGAAGCGCCTTACGGAACTGTAGAACTGGTTAATAGAGTGTTGGAAGTTTTAGAAGATCATAACTTTGTTGAGATGAAAAATCATGGTTTTCTAGCACTTGGCAAATCTTTAGATGAAGCAGGAAACATTTCGCTAGATTTTCTTAACAAGTGCTAGAATATTCCCAAAACCTGAACTTTAGTGTAAAACTCGGGCGGGGCTTTCTTGTTTTTGAATAACCTTATAAATTGATCTTAATTCGCTACCGTTATGGCGCGATTTGATGGTCCAAGAGAACGAAAAAGTAGAAGTTTTAGAAGTGATAGTTCATCTAAGAGAGATTTTAGAGAAGACAGCAAGGGTTCTTCGCGAAATAGTAGGAATAGACGTGATTTTGAATTTACGGAGGTTACTTGTGCTTCGTGCAGTACTAAATGTAAAGTTCCTTTCAAGCCAACTTCTAACAAACCAGTTTTTTGTGAAGACTGTTTTAAAAAACAAGACAAGTCAAAGCCTGTTAGGTCTTCTAGAGAGTCATATAATAAGCCTTCTGAAAGAGATTTAGATATTATCAATGAAAAGCTTAATAAGATAATGAAAGCGTTGAATATTGAATAAGTTGACTCTATTCATAACAATTTTTTAAGAATTTACTTGTTTTGTTCTTGGACGATGCTTCTCAGTTCTCGTAGGTATTCGCGTGGTACTTCGTCCCATAGTAGTAATGGTCTTATTTCTTCTGGGTCTTTTTTGAATGCGTCGAAAGCTCTTTTTACTGCTTGTTTGAATGTTTGCACTCTTTCTAGTTCTTTTAGTGTGTCATATTCCCAGTTTTTGTTATGTGATAATTGTTTGTAATTTTCTATTGCTCTGTGAGCGTATTTTTCGTAGTCTCGTAGTACTTGATCGAATTTTTTTTCATCCAAAATATCTCTTCCCATTATAGAGTACATTTTTCTAAGCATTGTTTTTGTTACTTCCTCACTCATTCTGTTTAATCCTTTGGTAGCGTCGTTTGGACTTTCTGAGCTGTGTTTGTGGTCATAAACTCCTAGGTCTACTTGTGCTATGTTGTAGCGTTTTTCGAATAAACTGTTTAATATTCCTATTTCTAGGCCCCAGTCTGGTTGTACTCTTAGGTCTCCTGCTATGTTTGATTGCATTGCGAATTCTCCGCTTAATTGGTAGTGGAAGCTTTGCACGAATTCTAGATAATCTTTTATTGTTTTGTTGGTGTAGTCTTCTGTGTCTCTTGAGTGATAGTTTTTCTTTAGTGATTCTATTAATGGTTTTACTAATAGTCTTTTGACGCGTCCGCGCAGTTCTTGTTTGCCGTTCGGTCCTTGTGTTAAGCGTGTGTAGTAGGCTTTTACAAAGTCAGCGTTGAATTCTGGGTGCACTATTGGCGTTACCAGGCTTAATAGTATTGATTCATCGTAGTATTCTGGTAGTATGTCACAATCGTGTATCACGAATGAACTGCCTTTTTGTGTTGCGAAGCGATAGCCTAGTCCTGTCCACATGTTGCGTCCTTTTCCTGGTTGCAGGGGCAGGTTTAGATTTTTTTGCATTTGATTGTATAATTTTGTCATTCTTGGGCTGTTGTTCCACATTACTTCACAACGAGGTATAACTGTGAATTTTTTTTTGACTTCTAAGAATTTTTGTTTTGTGTCTGCTGTGTCCAGTCCTATTATTACTGCGTCAAAACAATCGTATTTTTCTTGTAGTGTTTTGATGGTGTTTATTATGTTGTTGATTGTTGGTTCGTTTGTGGCGTCCTCAAATGTTGTTGGTAAGAATAAGTATATTGGTTGGTCTTGTAAGTACTTGATTGTTTCTTTTTTGATTTTTTCACTTATTAGTCCTAAGTTTGTTGTGAATTTGTCTTGTGTTATTACCATATAGGCCAGAAAGAACAACCAATATATAAATGTTACTACTTATAAGTGACTTTAAACTATTTTTTGAGTAGTTTTTTATAATTGATAACATTTTATTAGTTTATGGCGATGTGTACTACTAATTTAGTTCAACTACTTACGGGTTATGGCCTATCACTGTTCACTCCTGCACTAGTTCATTTTGTCATGCGTAAGTACTTAATCAAAAACAAAAAATATTTTTGGGTTATCGGATTAGTGGCAGCAGTCATTTTATTTGCTTCATTATTGATATCAAACGAGTTATCAACTGTTTGTTTTGATGTAATTGTTCAATAAGTTTTTTATAGTTTAAAAATAATAATTTTGTATGGTTAAATGGTCGGTTTTTAGTATAGGTGCGCTTTTTGTATTTTCTGGCTGGCTTGGCCAAGGATGGCTTGCAAGCGTTAACAAGTTAGGCTATGTTATGGCTTTTGGACTTGTTGCTTTTGGCGCTTTGTTTATGGTAACAAGCTTATTCGACTAATTTTCTACTGCACAGTAAAGAAAGTTTTATAAATAAGTGTGCTTAGCGACCTGTTATGAACTTTAAGCCCATCACAGTACTATTAATGATTATTCTACTAGCTGTCAATGCTAGTGCAGTTATTAGTTTTGTCACAACAGCACAATCTATCAACCCTTTTTATTATGGTGGCGATGGCAAAAGAGTTTGGATTGCTACGCTAGACGCTAAACAAGTATTAAAAATTGGCAGCGTAGATATTGTAGAATTAGAGTATGACAACAAAAAATATTTCTTAGCTGTTGAAGAACGCACAAGCAACAAATTCGAAATAGGCATCAGTCCAGGAAATATAAAGTTCGAACTATTCGAAAGTCAAACAAAAGGAGTTGACCTTGACGGCGACACAGAAAGCGATATCGACGTCACATTTGTTGATTTTCAAGACCGCAAAGCAAGGCTATCATTTAAACTATCAGAAAGGCCCAAAAAACTACCAGTCTACATCCCTCCGCCAAAACCAATAATTGAAGAAACAGATGAAGAACCAATAATTTCAACACCAGACATTAAAGACGTAGCACTCAATGATTTTGTTGCAGAAGACGAATTCGCACCAACAAACAAAACAAGCATCATAACACAAATTACAGGTTGGTCAGTACTACAAGGCAGAACAAGCGTTACAGGATGGATTATTGCAGGATTAATTGTTGGCTTTGGACTAGGACTGTTTTTTCTTATTGAACAAATAATAGTGAAAAAACAACACTATTAACAATAATCTTTAAATAATAAACACGTTTCTTCACGATAATTGGGCCTGTAGTCTAGTGGCTATGACATCGCCTCGACAAAAAAACAATACTGTTTTTTCGAAGCGGCGGGGGTCCCCGGTTCGAGTCCGGGCAGGCCCACCATCTTTTTTTGGTTAAATTTAAAAAGTAGTAATTGTTTATACTCTAAAAGAGGTCATTAAATGAAAGACTATAAAAAGCACGCTCCAAAAGTTTTATTGTTAATATCATTTGTATTATCATTTATTATTGTTCTGCCGTACTTGAAAGCTATTCTTGCAAGTTTCGTAATAGCATATATTTTTTATCCTTTATACAGATGGTTCTACAAAAAGACAGGTTGGAAGAATCGCTCTGCTTTAATTGTTTCAATAATTATTGTGTTGATTGCGGTCATACCTTTAATATTACTCATCAATACTCTATCACAAGAAGTTCGCATTGGTTACTTGCTTGCAAAACAACAGTTTGGTGATGGAATGCTATTTACTTGCCAAGGAGAAAACATATTCTGCTCTTTTATTGGAAGTGCTGAATCTTTCATGACAGATCTAGAATTAGATTTTTATTTAGGACACGGATTTTCAAATTTTAGTGATTGGCTCTTTGAAAGATTATCCGAAACCATTTTAGCAATCCCATCAATAATGCTAAATATTTTCATCAGCATTTTCATAACGTTTTTCTTATTTCGAGATGGCCCAAAATTCTTATCAATTATCAAAAACTTATTACACTTAAAAAAATCACACCAACATAAAATTTTCAAGCGTTTAGAAGAAATAACTTTCGCAGTAGTTTATGGAACAATAATAGTTGCTCTGATACAAGGCACTATTGCGGCAATAGGCTTTTTGATTTTCGGAATTTCAAACCCTGTACTAGGAGGCATTGCGACAGCCATTGCCGCGCTTATACCTTTTATTGGAACTATACTGGTGTGGGGTCCAGTATCATTTTATCAGATTGTTTTCGGTCTTGCTAACGGCGACTCAAGCAGAATCTTTAGGGGTTTTGGACTGTTACTTTATGGCTTTTTCATAATCAGCACAATCGACAATATAATAAAACCAAAAATTATTGGTGACAGGGCAAAAATACACCCTGTACTAGTATTGTTGGGTGTTTTAGGAGGGTTAAGCCTTTTAGGTTTTATTGGCTTGTTTGTAGGGCCTGTAATTTTAGCTTTGATGACAGTGTTCTTGCAGCTTAGCGAGGAAGACTTTCAAAAATGAAACTTATCGTCAAAGATGTAGACATTTTTTCAGGAGGACCTCCAATAGTAGTCCTCAACGAAGAAGACGCTAGAAAACTAGACTTGCACACTGGCGACAGGGTAAAATTACATTATGAAAAAAAAGTAGAAACTGGAATTGTTGATATGGCAACTGCAGCTTCTAGAATTTTACCGCCAGGATCAATAGCATTATTTGATGAATTAATAATTGCTTTGGGCGTTCGCACTGGTGACGTTGTTGAAGTTCGAATGGCGCAAAAACCTGACAGTTTAGGGTTTATCAAAAAAAAACTTGAAGGCAAAAAATTATTGTATAAAGAAATAAATTCTATAATTGAAGATATTGTAAACAATAACTTGTCAGAAATAGAACTGACATATTTTGTTGCAGCATGCTATATTCACGAACTAGACTTGCAAGAAACTATTGATTTGACTAAAGCCATTTATGAAAACGGAGAACAAATAAATTTTAAAGGCAAAACAGTTGTTGACAAACATTGTGTTGGAGGGGTAGCCGGCAATAGGACAACGCCCATTGTAGTATCGATTGTTGCAGCTGCTGGTTTGATAATTCCAAAAACCAGCTCTAGAAGCATCACAAGTCCCGCGGGAACTGCTGATACTATTGAAGTTTTAGCAAATGTTACTTTTTCTGCTGACGCGATGAAAGAAATAGTTAGAAAAACAGGCGCTTGCATGATATGGGGTGGTGGCGTTAACATTGCACCAGCAGATGATAAAATAATCAAAGTAGAATATCCTATGAGCTTAGATCCTATAGGACAACTTTTAGCAAGTGTTCTCGCTAAAAAGAAAGCTGTTGGAGTTCAAAAATTATTAATAGATATTCCTTACGGTTTAGGCTCAAAAATTCCAACTCGCAAAAAAGCATTAGACTTAGAGCGCAAGTTCAAAAAAGTTTGCAAAGCACTAAAAATGACTGTTGACGTCGTGCTAACACCAGGCTTTCAACCAATAGGCAATGGTATAGGCCCAAACCTTGAAGCTCGCGATTCATTATACGTTTTAGAAAATGATGATCGCCAACCAATGGACTTGCGAAGAAAAGCAATAACACTTGCCGGCAGAATATTAGAGCTTGGCGGCGTTTCAATAAAAAGTCACGGTAAAAAACTAGCTCGCAGAATACTAGACAGTGGAGCAGCATATCAAAAGTTTCGCGAAATTATTGCAGCACAAGGCGGCGTTGCAAACATTAGACCAGAACACATAAGAGTTGGAGCTTACAGAGCACACATTAGAGCACCAAAAAATGGTGTTGTGAGCATGATTCCAAACAAAGTAATAACAGCTGTAGCGCGAGTTGCAGGAGCACCACAAGACGCTGCAGCAGGAGTGTACCTGTACAAACACGTCAGCGACTTTGTAAAAAAAGACGAAATACTATTCACAGTATTCTCTGACAGCAAAGAAAAACTAAAGTACGCAGTAAACCTATACAAAAAACTAGTAGAAGTACAAATACATTAATTTTCTTGCTTGCAAGAGAGAGCATCAAATTTTCTCGTAATGATTTCATCTATAAAGTTTAACAACGCTGGATAAATTATTGATTAGCCATATATCTACCAAGATCATATTACTTATCGAGTTCTAATATAGTAAGGTATCAATCTTGTTCCAAAGAAAAAACCTATTATTATTAGTACAAGAATTTCAAAATTTTTTAAGAATAAAGGATAACACTGCTCATTCATTGTACCCAAAAAACAAATAAATGAAATAATAATTATAAGCAGATAAGTAAATATTATGGCTTTGCCAAGTAATGACGCTAAATTATCAAACTTTCCCATTTGTTCTGCAGAATATTTTATGTGATCAAAATCTTTTAGTTGAGGATCAGGAGTGTCTAGCGCTTCTATATCTTCAACAAGGCTACGAACTTCACTATTTAACACCGCTTTCTTTTTAACTTTCATAATTTCCCTCAACATAATTAAAATAATTAAAAAATTAAAAAATAATTTCTTTAATGTTGCCTTTTGAATCTCTCAACAACACCTTAGCACCTTTATCGGACAGTTTTTCTTCAGTAATAAACTTATACAGTTTTAAACTAGCCTTTATAACTTCAGCTTTTGATGTTGCCTCTAATTCAGTTCTTAACTCTTCTAAATCGTTAAGAGCTTTTTTACTTATATTTACTTGTAATTTATGTAGGTCTTTTGCAGCTTTTTGCTTTGCAGCCATTATCTTTCACCTCAACGATTAAGTACTCCAGAATGTATCTTTTTTATATAAATGTTACGGATAATTTCCATATTAAATAAGTAATTTATCATCATTTATTAAGTAAAATTGCGTCCAAGATATATAAATATATCGGAAAAACTTATAAAAAACTAGTGTCTGTTAAGTATATGACGCTAGATTTTAGCTCTTGTAATGTTCTTCTTGACAGTATTGAAAATGAATTAAATATTCCCGTCATTTACTTTGTATTCAACGAATTAGAAGAAATTCAGAGAGCCCACATAAAGAAAATAACCAAATTTCTTGATAGCTTAAAAAAGTCTGTAGATTCGGTGTTAGTTATACTTGAAGGCGTGGGCGGCGATAGCACGGCCGGAAAACAATTCGCTTTAGAACTAAGATGTAGATTCAAAAGAGGTTACTTTGTCGCAGTGCCTTATTTTGTTAAAAGTGCAATGGTTTTTTCAATATTTCCGTCTTCGGCTCTTTTGATTGATGATGAAGGTTATATAACCCCTATAGAACCATTAATTAAACAAAACTTAAGGTTAGTAAGCACGGTTGAGTTAATAAAAAACAGTCCAAAGCACAAGCCAAAAGCAGTTAAAGAGTGGGAAAAACAAGCTAATCACTTGTTCAATATGTTTCGGGCAGAAGCATCCATAGTTCACAAAGGTACTGAAGGGTTACATGTAAACGAGCTTAAACCTATAACAAAACTATTTTTATTGTCTCCACACACTAAAAAAATACAAAAGAATGAATTAAGCGACGTCGGGTTTAAATGTTTAGATTATAGCGGTGAAAAATTCTGGGACAATATAAAATCATTTACCAAAGAATTAAAAGCTCGAATGATCCAAAATAAAAAAATAACTTTTGTTATGGGTACTAATAAACAACATATACTTGGTACTAATAAGCAACACATCATAGTTTGACTTGAAGTTAATTTTTTACGCAAAAGGAAAAAATAAATGAAAAATGAGTTATGAATATATGATTAAAGGAATTGTGCACGCAAAAATGCTTAATCCTTGGCCAGTTAATAAAGAAGGAGTGTTTGAAAAACCAACAGAAGAATTAAATGAACTAGCAAAGCAAGGCTGGGAAGTGGTATCAGTAATCCCATCCGGAAATAATGATAGAGCAATCTATATATTGAAAAGAAAAGCTTAAGCGCTTTCTTGTTTGACCTTTTTAACTGCTTTCTACAGTCACTAGTGTCTTTTGAGTATATACGGCTTTATACTCATTGGAAAAGGCGCCGGGGATGGGATTCGAACCCATATATCCTTGCGGACACCAGCTGTTTTGGGCGTAGGTCAAAGCCTCGAAAATCAGTTTGTTGATTTTCCGCCGCTCAAGGCTGGCGCAATACCGGATTATGCGACCCCGGCAAGGGTTATTTTTGACAATTGACAATTATTTAAATAGCTTGCGAAAACTATTAAAAAAGAAACAGTACAATCGAAACCTTTATATATAATGGCTTGATTTCGTTTATAAACATATATTATACTGCAGACTATAAATTGGGGGAAAGCAGGAAAAAACACAAGAAAATTTGATGATTCTACAAAAGGTGATACTATGTCAAGAACAGGATTTATAAAAAAATGCCCTGAATGTGGCGGGATAAACCTCGTACACCATAAAGACACAGGAGAAATAATCTGTAAAGATTGTGGCTTTGTACTAGAAGATAAAATGGTCGATTTTAGCCAAGAATGGAGAGAATTTGACAGTGACTCCTCAGAAAAACGCCGAAGAACAGGAGCGCCAACAACTTACACTCAATACGATCAAGGACTAGGGACAGAAGTAGGTCAAAAAGCAGACCTTTACAAGCTTTCAGGAAAAGATCGCAACAAATTTTTTAGACTGCGAAAATGGCAGTACAGAATATCAACAGCCATTGAGCGAAACTTAAAACTAGCACTAGCAGAATTAAAGCGTGTTAGTTCATACCTCAAACTACCAAACAGTGTAGAAGAAGAAGCAGCGCGAATATACACCTTAGCAGTACAAAGAGGACTGGTAAGAGGTCGAAGCATGGAATCAGTAGTAGCAGGAAGTTTATACGCTGCATGCCGACGCCACGAAGTGCCAAGAACTCTTGATGAATTAAGCGAAGCTAGCGGCATTGAAAAAAAAGAAATTGGCAGAACCTACCGTTTCGTAACAAGAGAATTAGGCATAAACATCTTGCCAAGCAATCCGGCAGACTACATAGCACGCTTCGCGTCAAGTTTGAAATTAAGTGCTGAAACGCAATCAAAAGCAGTTGAGATACTAGAACACGCGCAAAGAGTTGAACTGACAAGCGGTCGAGGACCAACAGGTATTGCAGCAGCAGCATTGTACGTTGCGGCACTAATCTTTGGCGAGAAAAGAACACAACGAGAAGTTGCAGACGTTGCAGGAGTAACAGAAGTAACAATTCGTAATCGTTACAAAGAACTGCTCGAAAGACTTGACTTAGAAAAAGACATCAAGAAAATCAAAAAGAAAAAGAAATTATAATTTTTTAGTTTTTATCAAATTTTTTCTGCGCTAACCGAGTATTCACAAAAGCGCCAAGCAAAATAAACACTGTACCCCAAACGATCGACAAATAAGATGCTTTATTGACATAAGCTCCCATTTGCTTTGCAAAAATCAAGAGTACTATTGCAACTCCTAAACCTGCAACAGTTGCTTTTATGATTTTAGAATAGACAATATTCACTTCTTTTTTTGAAAGCATAACAACAAAAGTGCAAAGCTTCTTTAAAAGTTTTATGATTTTAACAAAACTTATAAAAGAGCAAAGAGCAAAAATAGTATGCGAAAAATTTTCTTTACAGACCTTGACGGGACATTATTAGATAATGACACTTACTCATACGATAAAGCAAGCAAAGCACTAGCACAATTACAAAAACATCATTATCCACTAATCATTTGCACTAGCAAAACACGCGCTGAAATAGAGACTGTTAGAGCAGAATTACGAAATGTTCACCCGTTTATTTGCGAAAATGGCGGCGCAATATTCATTCCAAAAAACTATTTTTCCATACGTTATAATTATGACGCCATAATTGATGATTACCATGTTATTGTTTTAGGAACACCTTACATTCACTTAGTGAACGCGCTAAAATTAATCAATGCAGATTATCCCATAACATGTTTTCATGATATGAGCGCTCAAGAATTATCAAATGACACAAGCCTGAGCATTATGCAATCAATACAAGCAAAAAAACGAGAGTATGACGAAGCCTTCACAATAACAAACCCTGAAGATGAAAAAAAGGTTTTAGCAAAAATAAAAAAATATGGTTTTACACACACCAAAGGCGGAAGGTATTATCACATAATGGGCAAGGGAACGGATAAAGGAAAAGCAGTGCAAATCCTAATAAACATTTACAAAAAAGAATATGGCAAGAAAACATGCAGTGTCGGCATCGGAGATTCAAAAAATGATTTTTCAATGCTTGACAATGTTGACATTGGATACTTAGTAATGAAAAAGAATAAAAAGTATGAGAGCAACAATTATCATAAAGCAGGCGCAATTGGCCCTGCAGGTTTTAACAAAACAGTATTAAAAGAGGTGAAGAGTCCTTGCTTGACAAAAAAAAGGCAGAAAAAATTTATAAAAAAAGCATTGAAGTCCTAAAAACAGTGCAATTAAAAAATGGTGGTTGCCTGGCAACGCCAGAGGGTGAACGATACCCTTACGTGTACCCACGAGATCACGCGATAATACTATTAGGGTTTCTATCAGCAAATCACGCCAAAGAAGCTAAAAAAGGCCTAGAATTTGTTTTTAGCACACAACTAGAAAGCGGCGCTTTCCCACAAAGAATAGATCAAAAAGGCAATGATGCAAGCTACAAACCAATACAAATTGATGGCACAGGACTAATATTATACGCTCTTGCAGAATACGTAGAAAAAACACAAGACTTTCAATACGCCCAAAAAGTTTGGGAACAAGTAAAAAAAGCAGTACAATACATTCTAAATAACATTTACCAAGACCAATACTTAATATTCACTCCAAACAGCATTCACGAGTTTCCACCAACAGAAAAAGGACTTGAAATCTGGGCCAATTCTGTATGCTGTCAAGCAATCTACAAAATGTACGATTTATGCTACAAACTAGGACACATTCACACAGAATGGAAAGAACACGCAGTAAAAATACAAGAAGGAATACTAAAATACATGTACAACAGCCGCGTAAAAGGATTCATAAAAAACATCAGGGTAAAAGAATCAAGCAGTGTACTAGTAAACGTTGACGCAAGCCAATACGCAGTAGCAGACTACGACCTATTAGACGACAAAGATGAAAAAATAAAACTAACAGTCAAAAGAATAGAACGAGAACTATGGAACAAAGAACTAGGAGGCATATGCCGTTATCCAAAACACGAAGGACGCCACAACGGAGGCTGGGGGCCATGGCCACACTTCACACTAATGATAGCACGCCACTACATACGATTAAAAGACAAGAAAAAAAGCGATGAATACCTAAAATGGGTATTAAAAATCTCCTACAAAAACCTACTACCAGAACACATAGCAACAGTCAAAGAATTCGAAGAATACATCACAGACTTCACAGAAGCAAGCATTCTTAGAAAAGACCGTTTGATAATGATAGAAAACGCTCGAAAACACCCACTATTCAAAAAAGGCGTTGCATACATCACCATGCCACTAGCATGGCCGCACGCAGAATACATCCGCACGTGGAACCTATACAAAAAAACATTCAATTAAAACATTCTAAAAGCTCTTAGGGCCTTTTTTCTTTAAAACAGTCACGCGAGAATGACCAGGACAACCACCAGTCAATCATCATTAAACTTCGTATAATAGATGATTAAATTCAATTGCGAAAAATCTAAGTTAAAGAATCATCTATGCTTTTTTGTTCAATTTTTTTTTGTTCAGCTTCTTTAACAACTCTTGGTATATCTGTAATCAATGTCACTCCAACAACTGCGCCTAAAAATCCTCCAAGCATACCATACATTACACTATTTGGATTATAGCTATTGAGTCCTGCATACATAGACATCCCTCCAAGAAAGGGTGACATTGCTCCTCCAAACATCCTTAAACCAACGCTTGTATCAATAAACTCGCTGACATAATCAATTGAGGAGGATAATGCTTGAGTTGTAGCTTCACAAAGAGAAGTATATGTTGCCATTTTAGAATGATTATTGGAGGACTTATTTATATTTTTTTCGCAACTAAAATTTTTATTCTTTACCTAGAAAGCGCCCAACCGTCACCCTCAAAGATAAAACTTTCCTTTTTACATTCTGTAAAAAGGAATTTAATCAGGAATTAGTTTGTTCTATTTAAGTATGTAGAACTTTTCTTGTTTATAATTTCGTAGAACTTTTTCGCTTGGAAAATATAGTGGTGTTGGAAGATTGTTTAAATCGAACCATTGCCACTCTGTTATCTCGTCAGGCTCTAAAGCTTGTGGTTCTCCTTCAAAATCATCAGAAAATAATCCTATTGTGATAAAGTGTGCAGATTCTATGATATCTTGGTTAACGCAAATTACTTCGACTTTGTTGAGTTTTATTCCTGTCTCCTCAAGAGTTTCTCTTATTGCACCTTCTTCGAATGTTTCGCCAAAATCTAGTTTCCCACCAGGCATTGTCCAAGCGCCAGCACCTTTTAGCAAACTTGATGCTTTTTCAGGATCTTCATGGCGTTTTCCAAGTAATACTTTATTATCTTTTAGCAACATTACCCCAAATCCAACGCCGACTTTTTCTTTCATTTTTTCTTGCATATAAAGTTGATTCTTTCTGTTTCTTTGTTGACGTTTTTTAGTGTGTAGCTGTCTTGTGTTTGTAGAATGTTAAATCCTGATTGTTTTACTAGGCTGATTAGTTTTTTGACGTTGTGATAGTATTCTATGTGGTCTTCTTCAAACATCGAATAGTTCTTTCCAGTTTTTATAAAACTTGTAAATGTCCAATGCCAATTGTTGTTTTTTACTGTGTTGTGCCATATGTAATGGTCTGGTCCTACGCTGCCGGCTTGCACTGGTGTCTCTATGATTTCGTTTATTGCTTTTAGTGTTATCACATCAAAAATAAATATTCCATTTTCAGAGAGTGTTTTGCGTACTGCTTTGAAAGTTTTTAATAAATCGTTTTCTGTTTTTAAGTTATTAATTGAATCATAAAGACATACTATAGTGTCTGGTTTTTCTGTAATGTTTAGTTTTCGCATGTCTTGCTCATAGAATTTGACGTTGTCAACTTTTGTTTTTGCTATTTGAAGCATTGTCTTTGACTTGTCTACTCCAATACAAGAAAACTTTTTTGTGAAGTGTTCTAAGTGATTGCCTGTGCCACAAGCAAGGTCTAATAATAGTTTTGGTGTGTGATTGTGTTTTTTTAATAGTGTTATTATGTCTTTGGTCCATTTTGCGTATGGCATCTCGCCAATTACTGCGTCATATAATAGTGCTACTTCTTTGTACATTTTGTTTATCGAATTATTTTCTAGTTTTTAAAACTAGCGAAATAGAAACCTTTTTAAAGAACGTACGCGTTTATTGTTTTTAATATGGCAGATGAAAATCTTACATCAACAGATGCTGCAAAGCCTGCAGCACAAGCTGAGCCAGTAACACAGCCAACAACACCCGCTGCAGAGCCAACAACAGCGCCTGCAACGCCTAGCACTCCTTCAATTGGAGGCGGCGACAGTAAAAAACTTTTATGGATTGGTTTGTCAGTCGTAGGAGTTTTACTCATCGGGTTTGCAGCTTACTGGTTCTTTTTACGCTAGAGAAGAAATATTTTTTATTTTTTCCATCTTTTTAATTTTGGCAAAGTAGTCATTGCCATCTTGCGAGCTTGATTTTCGCGCATACCTAATTCTGCAACTCCTAATTTTACAAGTTTTTCTACTTGTTTTTTCAGTGTTAAAGTTTTATCTAGAAATTTTCCGTTTTTGTAGCAACACTTACAATACTCTGTGTTTGTTGTGCCGTCTTGGTTAGTTCCAAAGTCTTCGCCTTTTTGCATTGGCATGCCACAACTTTGACAAATTAACCCGTCCATAAAATATTGTGCCCTTTAGAATATAAAAAAGTAGTGTTTAAACATCTATGTTTTTTGCTAGTTTGGCGTTTTGCTCTATGAATTCGCGTCGTGGGGCTACTTCGTCACCCATTAAAATAGTGAACAGGCTGTCGGCTTCTATTGCGTCTTGTACTGTTACTTGTTGTAATGTTCTAGTCGCAGGATCCATTGTAGTATCCCATAATTGTGATGGGTTCATCTCCCCTAGTCCTTTGTAGCGTTGTATGTTGATTCCTTGATCTCCGCCTAGCTTTTCAATTAATTCATCTTTTTGTCGTTCTGTGTACGTATAATGTTCTAATTTGCCTTTTTTTACTTTGTATAATGGTGGTTGTGCTATGTACAAGTATCCTGCTTCAAGGATTTGTGGCATGTAACGATAAAAGAATGTTAGTAGTAGTGTTCTAATGTGTGCTCCGTCAACATCAGCGTCAGTCATTATCACTATTTTGTGATATCGTGTTTTGTCTATGTTGAATTCTTCTCCAATGCCGGCTCCAATTGCTGTTATCATAGTGATTATTTCATTGTTTGATAGTATTTTGTGTAATCGTGCTTTTTCAACATTTATGATTTTACCTCTTAGCGGTAGAATTGCTTGAAATTCACGGTTTCGTCCTTGTTTTGCGCTGCCGCCTGCACTGTCGCCTTCAACTAGGTATAACTCACTTTTTGATGGTTCGCGACTTGAACAATCGGCTAGTTTTCCTGGTAGTCCGCCACCATCTAAAGCATTTTTTCTGCGTGCTAAATCACGTGCTTTTCTTGCTGCATCGCGTGCTTTTGCCGCACTAACACTTTTCTCAATTATTTTTCTGGCGTCACTTGGGTTTTCTTCTAAGAATTCTCGTAGTGCATCACCAAAAATGCTTTCTACTAGTCCTTTGACTTCACTGTTTCCTAGTTTTGCTTTTGTTTGACCTTCAAATTGTGGTTCTGGTATTTTTATGCTTAGAACTGCTGTTAGTCCTTCTCGCACATCATCACTTGATAATTTTATATCTTTTAACAAGTTATTTTTTGTTCCGTAATTATTAATGCTTTTTGTTAGTGCTGCTTTAAATCCCATAAGGTGTGTTCCGCCATCGATTGTGTTAATGTTATTTACGAATGCGAACACGTTTTCTGCAAATCCTTCGTTGTACTGCATTGCTATTTCTAAATCTATTTTCTCTTTTTCTTTGTTAACATAGATTATTTTGTGTAATGGATTTTTGTTTTTGTCAATGTGCTCTACAAAACTGACAATTCCGCCATCGTACTTGAAAGCCTTAGTTTTGTTGTTTCGCTCGTCAATTATTGTTATTTCTAATCCTTTGTTAAGAAATGCCAGTTCTCGCAATCGCGTTGCTAGTATGTCAAAATTGTGCTCTTTAACATCAAATATTGAATCATCTGCAAGAAAGGATATTTTTGTACCGGCTGTTTTGCTCTCGCCAACAACTTCTAGTTTTGTTAGCGGTTTGCCACGAGAATATTTTTGCTTGTAGGTTTTACCATCACGGTTAATGATTAATTCTAATTCTTTACTCAGGGCGTTTACTACACTAACGCCTACGCCGTGAAGTCCTCCTGATACTTTATAGGTATTCTTATCGAATTTCCCGCCAGCGTGCAATTTTGTCATCACAACTTCCGCAGCAGAAATCTTAAATTTTGAGTGCTCGTCAACAGGAATACCCCGTCCATCATCGGTTACTGTAATTCTTTCATCATTATGTATTACTACATTTATACTGGTGCAAAAGCCTGCTAGTGCTTCGTCAATACTATTATCTACTACTTCGTAGACTAAATGATGAAGCCCGCGTTGCCCTGTGCTACCAATATACATTCCAGGACGCTTTCTGACAGCTTCCAAACCAGCTAAAACCTGGATTTGTGAAGCGTCATAATTATTGTTATTCTCGCTCATTTTTTATTTGTAAATTCAACTAGTTTTTGAATGTTTTTTTGTTAATTTTTAAGACAGAAAAACCCTTCATTTCTCGTCTATAAAATGGTTAATTTATTAGTTTATAAACCTTTGCAAAAAAAAGCTGTTTTTTAGGCGAGAATTCGGGATAATTTT
Organism: Candidatus Woesearchaeota archaeon; assembly: GCA_018221105.1. Taxonomy (GTDB): domain Archaea; phylum Nanobdellota; class Nanobdellia; order Woesearchaeales; family JAAOYA01; genus JAAOYA01. The sequence goes on from JAAOYA010000001.1 coordinate 195,359, forward strand.
ATAAATAACTTACTTTCTAAATGCTTATGGAACCAACACCTCAGATAAGTCCTTCGATAGGCTTTTACATGTCTTGTTTGAAGCCTTCATTAATAACTCCCGACCTTAAAGTCAGCAATATAGCTGAAATTGATGTTGACGCGCTTTTAGAGCTAGGTATCGAAGCAGTAATATTTGATGTTGATAACACTTTATGTCACTATCATGGAACTCAAATTGATCAAAGGGTTGCTAAAAAAGTGGATGAATTAAGAAGCGAATTCAAAACTTGTATTTTATCAAACGCTAATTCTTCAAGAACTGATGAAGTTGAACAATACTTCAACATTCCAGTTATACGCTCAGATTTTAAGAAACCCTCTCCTGAAAGTTTTAGACAAGCTCTTAGCACACTAGGTGCTAAACCTTACGAGACCGTGATGATTGGTGATAGACTGCTCACTGATATTGCTGGTGCTAACAGAGTAGGAATTTACACCATCAAGGTTGATCCTTTACACATGCGATCAGAACCATTACATCACACTGTAGTAAGAGGTGTTGAAAGGTTTCTGCTAGATTTTTACGAACATTAAAACTATTTCTTGATTTGGCTTTCGAGTTTTTGCAATGCTTTATCGAGTGAGAAAAAAAGATTATAATCTACAGCTTCAGAATTAAAAACTTTGTTTTTGACATTCAAGTCTATTTTGACTTCGTGTTTCGCGCTTTTTTCTTTTTGGTGAACTAGTTTTAATGTTATACTTAATTGTTCAAAACTTTTCTTGTCAGAAATTTTTCTTGCGTGATTGCCTACTAGTTTGCGAACTATCATCATTGTTGGAGGGTCTAATTCTTTAAAGCCTTTAAGTACTATATTGCCCCCTAATTCTATCATATTAGTATTATGAAGTCCTATCTTTAAAAACTTTTTTATACTAAACCCTTAACATACTATTCTAATGGTAGAAAAAGCAATCGATGCCATTGTAAGAGTAGAAAAAGAGGATTCGAAGAAAAAAGTCATTCTTACAATACTAATACTGGTGGCTATAATAAATTTCGTGCTCTTAGTCTACACAATACACTTTAGGGCTGTTGTGTTTAACAAAGAATTTTATGATAGGCATTTTGATGAATTACGCTACACTTATGAGAATAGAACTATTGCGTATAGTACTATTTATTACTTGCAAAATAGTGAAACTGGCTTGCCAGATATTCCAGAATATACTCTGGAAGAACAACAACATCTTTTTGATGTGAAAAAACGTATGAGCATATTTTTGTTATTGCCATATATACTGTTGCCTTTAGAGTTAATCATCATAATAGCATTATTTTTTATTAAACGGGAGACTTTTGTGAAACATTTAGACATGATTGCTATGCATGGCAGCGGAATTACCCTTTTGACTGCAGGATTAATTCTAGTATTGGCCAATAATTTTAGTTTATTGTTTAATGGTTTTCACAAATTATTGTTTTTTCCTCCTGGTTCTTGGCAGTTTTCTGCTAACTCACAATTATTAGGGGCTTTTCCAATGCAGTTTTTTTATGAGTTTGCAAAAGATTACTTGTTTTTAATAAGTATTTTTTCAATAGTTGTTTTAGGATTATTGATTGGTAGTAGTTTGCTGCGAAAAGAAATGTTCAAAAAAACTTTCTAGTCGTCGTCAACTGTGAAGAGTGTTGAGTCTTTTACTTTGAATAATTCGCTGCGCGCTCCTGCATCAAGCCACCCATGAGAATAATTTATCGCAGCAAATGCTGTAACCCACTCGCCTTTCTCATAATAATGTTTTGCATCACTATAATAGCGTTTTGCCATGTCAAAAAAGTCTAAAGCCATTATTTTTCTATCATTATCAAATCCACCTTTCTCTACTGCGTCAATGGCTTTTTGTGTTATTGCAAAGTATTTTTCTAGGTGTTGTTTACTTATCTTATTTTTTGTCATAGTACTATTAGTATTGCTCCTACTATCATCACAAAGCAAGCTATTGCTTTTCTGAAAAGCCTGTCTTCGTGAAACAATTCTCCCCCTATTATTGTTGCAAATAATGCAGACATTCTTTTTATCGCTATTACTAGCCCAACAAAAGTTGTTTTTACAGCTTGCAAATATGCAAGACGATACCCTACAGTTACCACTCCAGCGAGCAGTATCCACCAACCGGCTTTTTGCAGTCCAATCTTAAAATCTTTGAGCCCGTCATGAAACACGTGCAGCATCACTAAAAAGTTTATGGCTACAAACAATTGTGCCAACGCAATATAAGTTTGTGGCGGTATTTTGAAAATTCCCACTATAACCCTGTCAATAACTGCTGTTACAGCATATAATACTAGTGCCAAGATTATATAATGAATATATTTTGATCGAAAATAAATTTTTAAAGGTTCAAAAATATTTTTTTCATTGCGCGATTCTAACAAGTATAATCCTATTATCAAAAAAATTATTCCGCTAGCCTGCACCCCTGTCAAACGTTCTCCTAAAAGCAAAAAAGCCAATATTGCAGTAATACCCGGTCCTAACACAAATACTGGAGCGGACTCGCTAACAGGCATGTGCCTAATACTCTTTGCGGCCAGCAAAAAAGCAAAGGCTGCTAGCAACGAAGCAAAATATATTAATATTATAGCGTCAAAGTTCAAACTTGTGTAATCTGCAACCAGCAAAAAAGGCAGTGTTATCATCATATTAACAAAAGCTAAAACTGCGCTGTACTGCATCGCATGCGCTCGAAACAATGTTCTTTTGCCGATTAGCACTGCAAAACCTGATAGAACTGCTGATATGAAAGCAAAAATTACCCATTGCATAAAATATTAATCAACAAAGAAGTTTTTAAGTTTTTTGTATTAACTAATAATTAAAGAAAAAAGTAAGAAAAAAATAAAAAGTATTATCTTTTTATTGTTATTGGCATGACGTCAGCCGCAAGTTCTAATTTTGCTATTTCTATTGGGTTGTAGCCTATGTCTTCTAACTGTTTTTTTGACAGTTTGACATGAAACGGTGCACCCATCGCTATTTGTAGTGCTCTTGCGCCGACAAGGCGTGCTTTTTCGTATTTTGTGTACTTCAACTTGTTTACCCTCAAAGTTTTTTGCGCAGCTCACTAGCGCGTTTTTGTGCTAGTGTGCACATCTTATCAATTTCTTCTATTGTTAGTGGTGCGTCGCCGCCTTTTTGCATTGCGCAAATCTGCCCTTTTTCTGTTGTTGTTACTGTTAAGCGTGCGTCAACACTTTCTTCTTCTTCGCTTACAGGGTCTACTAGTAAGTTGTCGCCTATTTTGTAGACTGTAACAGGTATTGGCAGTTTTGATAATGGTAGTTTAGTTTTAGTCTTTTTTTTGTAGTCTATCTCGCCATCAACATACGTTGGAAATACTGCGTCTTGCAATGCTGCAAGAGTGGCAATTCCTGCCGCGTCAAGTAAGTTTCCATCATCGTTTATTGTTATGATGTCTACTGCGACTAACCATATTTTTTCGCCTTTTTTAATGCATAATTTTTTTGTGTCTATTGCTTTGCTTTCTCTGATTCCACGATCTACAACGCGAGCTATTTCTATTGCCCAAATGCTTGGCGGTCCTGGCTCGAAGTTAGGACTTGACATTGGTAGTAGTTCTGCGCCCACCATTAAACTTCCGTCTTCTGGCGTGTCAGGGTATGGTTCTCCAACACTCATTTTGACTCCTGCAATGACTTCTGTTTCTCCAAGTATTACTCTTGCACTGCCCTCAGCGGTTTGCGAGACGCCTTTTTCAATTGTTAAGTCTCTAAACTCGTCTAGTTTTCTGCCGTCAACGCGTGCTTGTTGGTCGAGTGATTGTTTTATGTGGTTTTGTATTTGTAAATTCATTTTTTTCCACCTTTTAGGTCACTGTACTTTTCTTTTAAGGCTTTTTTTTGTATTTCATAGATTTTTTCCATTGCAGGTTTTGCAAATTTTAGTGCCTTAATAAGATCTTCTTTGCTGATATCGCCATCTAATTGTAACAGTGTTATTTCACCTGTTGATGGTATCATAGCAATTGGTATGTCTGCCACTTCTTCATCGTCAACTTTTGTTGTCGCATACTTAGGGTATTGTTCTTCTTCATAGTCTAAGTCTATTACTATTGACTTGTCTACTTTGCCGACTGCTACAGCGCAAACTAGGTCTTTCATTGGTATTCCAGCGTCAGCTAATGCCATTGAAGCTGCTACTATTCCAACGCATCTGCTTCCAGCGTCTGTTTGTGGCAGTTCAATAAACACGTCTACTACTGCGTTTGGGTAGTCTTTTAAGTCTACTGCTGGCAGTAATGCTTTTGTTGTTACCATGCTTATTTCTTTTGCTCGTCTGTTAGCTCCTGGTCGTACTCGGTCTCCCATACCACTAAATGGCATCATGTTATAATTGCATCGCAGGCGTCCTTTTTCAGGGTCTTGCAAGAATCTTGGGTGTAGTTCTCTTGGACCGTATACTGCAGCTAGAGCAGTTGTATTTCCCATTCGAAACTTTGCGCTTCCAGTGGCTCTTTTTATCACGCCAACTTTTGCTTCTGTTTCGCGTAGCTCGTCGTGTTTTCTGCCGTCTAATCTTTTAGTGTAAGTCATTGTTTCACTTCCGTATCTTCTTTTTTTGGCTCTTCAACTTTTTTTGTTGTTTTTGGCATTGGCACTCTTTTTTCTAAAAATTCTTTTATCCTGTCAGTTAAGCCTCCAACGTGTGCTTGTTGGTTTATTAATTCTATTGCTTGTACTGCTATGGCTTCTTTTTTTGGTTCTTTGCCATTGATCCACACTATGCCGTTTTGTCCTACTGTTATTTGTGTTTGAGTGTGTTCTTTTATCAGTGTTACCATACTGCCTTGTTTTCCGATTATTCGCGGCACTTTTGCTGGCGTTACCATTATTATTCTTCCAGGCCCAAGTTTTTTTAGTCCTGGTCCTTTAACTGTTAAGTCTACTAGGTTTTGACTTGTCACGTTTATGATTTTTGCTACTACATACTCTTGTAGTTTGTAATAACGTGTCAAATCTGCGCCTCTCGCTACGAATTCGTGTGTTCCGTCTTTCATTGATAGCATTGCAGGATATGCGCTGTTGATGTTAAATCGCCATCCACTAAATGCTATGTCGTCAACTCTTCCGATTATTGTATCGCCTTTTCGTGGCAGGTAGGCTCCTTTTAGGGGCACTATTTTTAGTGCTCTGCCTTCAACGTTTAATAATCCTAGTCTTGTGCTTTTTATATTGTCGCCGTCACGATAAGTTCCGTGACCTGGTAAATAATCCATTCCTTGTGCTAGTATTTCTCCTGGCACGACGACTTGTTTGTCTTGTATTAATAATCCCATATTATTCATCTCCTATTATTCTATATTTTTAATTTCTACATTGCCGTGCGTCATAGAATTAAGTTTATCTATTAATTCTGATTGTAGTCCTGCTGGCAATTCTAAGTTGCCTTGCCAACTGCCATCTGCTAGCCAGTTATCTTTTGTTATTTCTGCTAGGTTTTTGATGGTGCTATAAGCTTTTCCAGCGAATTCTGCGGGCAGGAGTACTTGTAATTTTTTCTTTTCAAAGTTTATTGGCAGTATGGGTCGTAATGTTTTAATCACGTCTTGTACTTGCTCGTCTGCTTTTTTGTACTCGTCAACTCGCACTTTTGCTTCTTCAAAAGCTAGTTCTATGCGTTGCACTGGGTGTGGCAGTCCTGTTTTTGGGTCTGCTGCGTTGCGATGTATTAGATTGATTAATTGGCGTTTTTTTTCTTCGCGTACTTTTGAGCGTATTTCTGCTGTTAGTTGTATTTCTCCTTCTTCTAAGATTTTTTTTGCAACTTGCAGTGGCTCGTCAGTTGAAAAAACGCTTTTTAGCCTTTCTTCTGAGGCTAGTAATCCTTTATGTGCGTCAAAAAAGATTTTTTGTGAGTGCACTATTTCTTCTATTGGTATGTCGTTTCCTTCTTTGTAAGAGACTGCTTTTTCTGGCGTGATTACTATTTCGAAGTTTGTGCCTTCTTTTTTTAATCGTGCTACGTTAAAGCTTACTCTTTCTTTGTCAAATGTTGTTGAAGGTTTCATTTTTTCTTTTGTATTTCGTCTAGTACGCTTTTGATTTTTTCTCTTGTTAGCCTTGTTAATTTTTTGTCTGTTGTAGTGATTATTGCAGCGTCTAAACGATTAGCGTTGAGGTTTTCCACACTTGTGTTTAAGGCTTTTATTGCTATTTTTAGTCCTTCCTCTATGGTTAGTGTTTCTTTGTATTCTTTGTGCAATATTTCTTCTATTTGAGTGTCGTTCTCTCCGATGACTGTTGCTTTGAACTGCCAGTATAATCCTGCTGGGTCGGTTTGGTATAATGCTGGGCCGTTATCGTCAACTCCTGCAATCAAAAGTGATAATCCGAAAGGTCTTAGTCCTCCTGATTGTGTGGTGACTTGTTTTAGTGAGCAAATGTCTTTGACTATTGATAACACGTCTACTGGACTGTCGTAGGTTACCCTGTTTTGTTGTGCTTTTAATTGTGCTCTTTCTACTAGCACTCTGGCGTCAGAGAGTATTCCTGCTGCTGTCGCGCCTAAGTGATCGTCAATTTTGAATATTTTTTCTACTGACTCGCTTATTACTAGCGGGTCTACTATTCTTTTGTCTGTTACTAGTAGTACTCCGTCTTTGCAAACTATTCCTATTGCTGCGCTTCCTTGCTTGACGGTTTTTTTTGCGTATTCTACTTGTAGTAATCGCCCGTCTGGCGAAAACATTGTTATTGCTCTGTCATAGCCCATCATTTGATGGTTTGTTGTTGATTGTAATGTCATTTTTTCCCACCTTTGATTAATTTTTTTAGTATTGCACTTGTTTTAATGCTTTGAAAGTTTACTTCTTTGTTGTTCATTTTTGTTTTTAGTGTAAGGCTTGCCTTTACATTGTCTGCTTGTTTGTTGTTGACTCGTATTATGAAAGTTTGCTCTGTTACGTCAAAGCCGTCTTTTACAAATAACAAGCCTGCTTTTGCAGCTCCACTACTCCCTAAATATTCTTGTAGTGCGCCCCTTACAGTGTTTTGTAACATTTTATTGTCACTTAACGGTTTTTGCGTGTGTATTCGATATTTTATATAGCGTTTTTTCTCCTTTAATGTTGGCATTAATGGTTTCATACGCTGTTTAACCAATTTTTTCTTGGTCATTTTGGGATTTTTGCCCCGAGAAAGAATGTTTTTTTAATCTCTTTTTTCGTTCTTTCTTTCTCTCTACAAGGCCCAAGAACAAGTAATTATTTAAAAGCTTTTTGGTCTAAATGGTTTTATTTTCCTGTTATTAATTTTTTTAACTCTTTTGTTTTCTCGTCGAGTAATTCTTTGGTGTTGGCTTCTATTTTCAGTCTTATTAATGGTTCTGTGTTGCTTTGTCGAATGTTTAGCCACCAATCATTGAATGTTATTGTTAGACCGTCAATTTTGGATTTTTTTCCTGCAGGATATTTTTTTTCTGTTTTTAGTATTATTCCCGCAGGGTTTGCAGCTCTGAAGTTTAGGTTTACATCAAAGTATTTGTTGAAGTTTTTTGCTAGTTCACTAAGCGTTGTTTCTTCTTCGTTTAAGGCTTTTATTAGTGTTGCAACTGCTATTGCAGTGCTCTCGCCGTACTCAATGTTTTTGAAGTAGAAGTGTCCTGATTCTTCAGCGCCAAATAATGCGTTGTTTTCTATTAGTTTTTGATTGATGAAAGTGTGTCCTGTTTTTGAAATTATTACCTTCGCCCCTTTAGTTTTTAGTGTTTCTTTTAGTGCTTTGCCTGCACGTTCTTCAACAACTATTTTTTGCTCTGGGCTAAAGCCTAGTAAGTACTCTGCTATTATTGCTATTATCGCGTCACCGAAAACTTTTTGACCTTTGTCGTCAACAAATATTGCTCTGTCTGCGTCACCATCAAAGGCCACTCCGAACATTGCATTATGTTTTAGAATACTTTCTTTTAAGTCTTTTAAGTTCGATGTCACAGGGTTTGGGCCTCGTGCCGGAAACTCACCATCTATTTTATCATTTATTATTACTTGTTTGCAATGGTCTTTTAGCGCTTTAGCTTCAAATATTCCCATTCCGTTTCCAACATCGAATATTATTGTTGGCTTGTTTTTTGGAATTGGCACGATTTTAGTTATTTGTTCTTTGTACTCTTCAAATAATTCTTTTTTGTAGATTTGTCCTTTGTCTTCTACAGTAAATTGGTTTTCGTTATAGATTTTTTTTATTATTTCCATTCCAGTGCCTTGACCTACAGGAGTCGCGTTTTCTCGAAATATTTTTATTCCAGCGTACTCTTTTGGGCTGTGCGATGGTGTCACCATAACTGCGCAATCATAATGGTACGCTCTTGACGCGAAAAATATCATTGGTGTTGAACACTGTCCAATGTCTACAACGTCAACTCCTCGCTCTACTAATCCTTTGATTACTTCTTTTGCTAGTGCAGCACTATTTTTTCTTCCGTCACGGCCAACTACTGCTGTTTGACATTTTAGAAAACTTGCTATCGCGCGGCTTATAGTATAAGCAATTTTAGCGTCTAATTCTTTGTCGTACAATCCCCTAATATCATACGCCTTAAATATTTTGTCAGTGTCTTTTGTCATCTTACCCTTAATGTTCCTATCAAGTGATGCGTGGCACCGCGATAAACCTTTGCTATAACTGTTTTGCCAAGTGGCAAATCACCTTTTAGTATTACTTGTTTGTAATGATTGTTGCGAGCTACAACACTGTTTTGTTTTTTCTTATCATCAACTAATACTTTTCCAGTCCAGCCAACCCATAACTTATTTTTTTGTGCTGAAATAGTTTCTGATAGTGTTGTTAGATCGCGGGCTCTTTTATTGGTTATTTTTTGATCTATCAAATCAAGCGATGACGCAGGAGTACCTGACCTTGGCCAGAACTTGCTAAGGTGTAACATGTCGGGGCGCAACCAATTAATCAAATCTATTGTTTTTTGGTAGTCCTCGTCGGTTTCTGTCGGGTATCCGCAGATGACATCTGTAGCGATTGTGATTTGTGGAAATGCATCTCTAAAAGCTTCAATTATTAGTTTAAAATCATCAAGCATGTAATCACGGCCCATCTCAAGCAGCACTTTATCGCTGCCGCTTTGAACTGGCAAGTGTAAAAACTTGAATATTTTTTCTTCTTTGTAAGCTTCTATTAATTCATCAAGTATTGGTAGCACGTTGTTAGGGTTCATCATTCCGACGCGCATCATAAAATCGCCTCTTAAATCAGCAATTTTTTTAAGCAAATCTGGCAGATTATATTCATAGTTTGCATTGTCTTGGCTTGTAATCCAGACTTCTTTAGCTCCTTTGTCAACTGCTTTTTTTACTTGTTTTATTATTTTTTCTGGCTCAAAACTGACAAGGTCTCCTTTAGCAAGTCGTACTATGCAATAATTGCATCTTCCGCGACAACCTTCGCTTATTTGTACTATTTCAACAATAGGATTTTTGCTAATTTTTGGGTGTCCGACTTTTGATTCATAACGATCGCTTATTGTGGCGCGAGGCTTTTTCTTTTTTGTAACAGCATCAACAACTCTTGCAATATCTGTTATGTGTCGTGTGCCTACCAGAACAGCATTTTTCGCGTTGACTTTTAATAAGTCAGCTTGGGCGTCAGCCATACAACCAGCAACAATCAAGTTTTTTCTTTTTTTGTGATACTCTTTGATCTTTTTTAATATTTTATCTTCTGTTGGTCCTTTAACAGTACAAGTGTTTATTATAAAAACGTCAGCAGTTGCCGGGCCGCGAGCAAGTTTATAACCGGCAGTTTGTAGTAACCCATTGATAATTTCAGAATTGTTAAGATTCGCCGTACACCCATAAGTCTCCACAAGAACATTCATATAAAAAAATGTAATCAAGGGGTTATTTTTAAAGTTTACTACAAAAAACAATCATTAAAAGTCTAAAATTGAGTCATCAACAGGATTATAAACTCCTCTGGCGTTAAGAATTGGAAAAGTGGAAGGTGTTTCTTTTTCTTTAGATTCTATACCTTGATCAATTCCTGGATGAGGATATAAGCACAAGTTTCCACCATCAAGGTGTGGTGGCAGATTTTCTGAACAAAGCAATATTGGAGCAATCAATGCCTTGCCATCTTCAATTTTAATAGTTGGTTCGCCAGTGTGATACGCTAATAAAGGCAGTTCAATACTTGCTCTTTTTATATCATTAAATTTTAAAAAGTCAGAGTATTGTTCTGCCCCAACAACACCAAAAATTTTTTGTACTAGTTCATCATTCTCAAAAACTGGCTTGCCATGATTTAAAAAAATAGTATAACTATTTTGCGGGGCTATAATGAATCTATCTTCATTTTGAGCTCTCTCTATTGCATCCTTAATTTTATTTCCCATTGGTAAAACTAAATAACGCGATTTTTCAAAAATAGCCTTTTGTATTCTACTTGCAAAATTGTGTACTAAATTCTGTTCGATTGAAGGCGAATCATCAATAGCAAGCAGCAAGGTTCCATCAACAGTATCCCTAAAATAAATAGCGGTTGTCCTAGTAATTTGGCGATCACAAAAATCTTGACAATCGCCGACCAATCCTTGTGCAATCCTAAGAGCTGCAGCTTCTGCAGCGCTTTGCAATACCGCATCATCTTCAATTATCGAATTAACAAGTCCTACTAAATTATTCCTTTTAGAAGGAGTAAACTCTAAACCGCTAAACAATGATTCATCATCTAAAACAACTTTATAACCCATATTATCACTGTGAGTTTTCAAAGAATCTTATACTTAAAGCTTTCGCTAAAACAATTTTTTGTTAAAAAAAAAGAAAATAAAAGCCGCGCACATTCAATAGGTAAAACACAAAAGAATTATTGGTAACCGCACGCTGAACACCTCGTTGCCTTGGTGCTTACACGCCAGTCCCATCAAACGAGTCTTTTACTCGTATTCCAAAGAGTCTCTTTTCAAGGCAGGCTTCGAGCTTAGATGCTTTCAGCTCTTATCCCTTGAGGCGTAGCTGCCCGGCGATACCCTGTCGGATAACCGGTACACCAGTGGCCTCGAACCATCGTTCCTCTCGTACTAAATGGTCCTTCCTTTCAGACTCCACACACATCCAGCAGATAATAAACATACTGCCTCACAGCGTACTGAACCCAGCTCACGATCCCTTTTAATGGGTGAACACCCCCACCCTTGGCCGCTTCTGCACGACCAGGATAGGAAGAGCCGACATCGACGTAGCAAACCGCGCCGTCGATTTGAGCTCTCGGGCGCGACAACTCTATTATCCCCGGAGTAACTTTTCAGTCAGCACTAACCCCCACCAAGGAGGTATAGTGGTTCGCTAGACCACGCTTTCGCGTTTGGAACTTATACTGTTAAAGGTCCAATCAGGCAGGCTTTTGCTCTTGCACTCCACACCGGATTTCTGACCCGGTTGAGCATACCTTTGGGCGCCACTGATACAATTTCAGCGGCGTGCCACCCCAGCCAAACTGTCCACCTACAGGTGTCCAAGCAATGCTTGTGAGTAATGCAAACTATGAAGAGCGGTGTCTCATTGGCGTTTACACAAAACCTAGCGACTTTGCTTAAGCAACTCCCGCTTACGCTGCACAACACAAATCACATCACAACTATAGGCTACAGTAAAGTTTCACGGGGTCTTCACTTCCCGCTGGATGTCTCTGGACTTTGCACCAGAATGTAATTTTCAGGGGGTTCTAGTTGGGGACAGCGGATATCTCGTTACGCCATTCATGCAGGCCGTCAATTAAACGGCAAGGCATTTCGTTACCTTAAGAGAGTTATAGTTACTCCCGCCGTTTACCAGCTCTTCTCCCCGTTGAACCGGGTTTTCAAGTACTGGCACTGGGCAGACGTCACCAACTATACAAGACCTTACGATTTAGCAGTTGGTTAAGTTTTTGTTAAACAGTCGGACATCCTTTGTCACTGAGCCCTGTAATCGCAGTCATACAACAACGATTATAGGGACCCCTTATACCGAAGGTACGGGGCCAAATTGCCGAATTCCCTCAACTAGATTAATCCCTCACGCCTTAGGTTTCTAACCTAGGGGCACCTGTGCTGGTTCTGGGTACGATTAATAATGTTCTTTCCCTGTTCTTTTTTCACGGGCTCCAGACATCAACAAAATACTACTTGCGTAGTACCATTTTAAGGTTTGTTCAAGTTCTCACCATTACGGTACTCCTTTGAACTGTCCTTATTAGCACAACAGACGAGTTGTGTTTATCTAGCCAGAAGCGTCAAAAACAAGGCTTGCGTTGCCGCACATACATTATTAGTACAGGAATATTAACCTGTTGCCCTTTCCCGAATAGACCAGTTAGGCCTTCGGTTAGGATCGACTTACCCTTGACTGAACTGCATTGTCAAGGAACCCTTGCCCTTTCGGCGGCACTGATTCTCACAGTGCTTTGCTCCTACTACCACCAGGATTCTTATCTCAACCAGGTCCACCAACCCTCTCGGGCGGGCTTCTGCCCTGGCAAAGCACCTACCTATCACAAGCTTGTGGCTTGTCTATAGTATCGGTAATTAGTTTAGCCCCGTCCATTTTCCGGGCTCAAAACCTTGACAAGTAAGCTGTTACGCATTTATTATAGGATGGCTGCTTCTAAGCCAACCTCCTCGCTGTCTTTGGCAATGAACACCGTTTACCCGTTAACACTTAACTAATATTTTGGGACCTTAACTATAGTCTGGGTTGTTCCCCTCTCGGACGCCAAGCTTACCCCGGCGCCCCGTCTCCCAAAGTCTACAACGTTAAAACATTCGGAGTTGGACAAAAAACCGAGGAATTTCTCCCCCTAAATCTTCAATCCGTATCTCTACCTTCTTAACTGTCTCGTTTGAGGCTTGACTACGGCCAACTTCGGTAGGAACCAGCTATCGCCGTTCTCGATTGGCTTTTCACCCCTAATCCCAGGTTACAAGAACACTTGCACGTAGCACCTCTTCAGGCCTCCACGAAGTCTTACCTCCGCTTCACCTTACCCAGGATTAGATCGAACGGTTTCGGGTCGTGCTCAAGTGACTACAGGCACTTTAATACCTTGCCCCTCATAAATTGCGGGCTTATCGATTTCTCTATAAATACACCACGTAATGGTTTATTTTTGCCACTCAAACACACTCCCTGGCACGTTATTCTAAACGTACGACACACACCCGTAAGTGCGTGTCTAACTATCATTGTTAGGTTTCAGGTCTTTTAACTCCCTGTCAAGGGTACTTTTCAACATTCCCTCACGGTACTGGTACGCTATCGGTCTTTGGACGTATTTAGGGTTGGAAGTTGGTGCCTCCCACATTCATGCGTCATCTCCAAGACACACTACTCTCGAAACGTCGAAATCCAAATAATGGTTTTTTACGGGACTATCACCCTCTATGGTACAACTTTCCAGTTGACTTCAAATATAAAATTTGGACTTAAAGACGCTCAACCACATCCCATTATCATTACTGACAATGGTTCAGTTTGCCCTGTGCCGTGTTCAGTCGCTCTTACTAACAGCATCTCATTTGATTTCTTTTCCTGCAGGTACTAAGACGCTTCAATTCCCTGCGTTCCCCATCCTTGCGGATTCTAAGAAGAAGTCTTATTCACAAATCCCTGGTTCAACACTTACGTGCAGCTCGCCAAGGCTTAAAGCAGCTTGTCACTTGCTTCATCGGCGTCCAAAGCCAAGTCATCCACCTAACAATCTAAGGCGTGTTTTACCTATTGTTTATGCACGGCTTTCATTAACATGAAATGGGAGTTGCATGTTATATCATGCCCTTCATTCACAATTGTAACAATCGCGAATTGCTATTGATTGATGAATATGATTTGTTCCTTACTGAAATGGACTCGGCGATATCGAAAACATTGTTTTCGGAACCTCCGTTCCATTCTTCGAATGGACTCGGCGGGATTTGAACCCGCGGCCTCCGCCTATCATGTGACCGAAGGCTATAGCTTGCAGTCAGTGCAAGGGCGGCGCTCTCCCACTGAGCTACGAGCCCGTAAGTGAAAAGAGTTGGGTATGGATAATGAACATTATGTAAAAAGTTTTTTTTCATTAAATGAAAAAAAAAGGAGGTGATCCATCCGCAGGTTCCCCTACGGATACCTTGTGACGACTTAACCCACCTCACTGAGCTTAGGTTCGGCACAACCAAAAAAGTTGAGTCTCACCCAAACCCTGCTCGGTTGGTTTGACGGGCAGTGTGTGCAAGGAGCAGGGACATATTCACTGGGCGTTGATGACACCCAATTACTAGGGATTCCAGCTTCACGAGGCTGGGTTACAAGCCTCGATCCGGACTTGGATAGGGTTTAGAGGTTTAGCTTCCCCTCTCGGGGTTGCGTCCCATTGTCCCTACCATTGCAATGCGCGTGTAGCCCAGAAGATTCGGGGCATACAGACCTACCGTTGCCTGCACCTTCCTCTGCGTTTCCACAGCAGTCTTTACAGTGTGCGCAGTCCGCCTAAAGGCGCTGTTAGCAACTGTAAACACAGGTCTCGCTCGTTACCAGACTTAACTGGACACCTTACGGCACGAGCTGACGGCGGCCATGCACCACCTCTCGGCTCGTCCGGTAAGCCCTTTAGACTGACCATCATCCTGCCGTCGCCTCTGGTGAGATTCTCTGAGTTGAGTTAGATTAAACCGCACATTTCACCCCTTGTAGTGCTCCCCCGCCAATTCCTTTAAGTTTCGGCCTTGCGACTATACTTCCCAGGCGGCGAGCTTAACACCTTCGTTTCGACACTGGGCAACCTCAAAGGATGCCCAACATCTTGCTCGCAGCGTTTACGGCTAGGACTACGCGGGTATCTAATCCGATTTGCTCCCCTAGCTTTCGTTCCTCACAGTCGGATCCGTTCTGGTCAGACGCCTTCGCCACAGGTGGTCCTCTTAGGATTATCACATTTTACCGTTCCCCTAAAAATACCTCTGACTCCTCCCGGTCCCAAGTCTTGCAGTGTTCCCTGCACGCCGTCAAGTTGAGCTTGACGATTTCACAAAGAATTTACAAAACCTGCTACGAACGCTTTAGGCCCAATAAACGCGGCTCCCACTTGCGGCGCTGGTGTTACCGCGGCGGCTGGCACCAGTCTTTCCCACCGCTTATTCGCCAAGCTATTTACACTTGGCAAAAGCCCACGCTGTGCGTGAGCACTTAGGATTCCCTTATCACACTTGCGTGCATTGTAAAGGTTTCGCGCCTGCTGCACCCCGTAGGGCTGGGACCAGTATCTCAGTGTCCCTCTCCGGGCTACCTCTCTCAAGGCCCGTACGGATCAAAGGTTTGGTGGGCCATTACCCCGCCAACAGCCTAATCCGCCGCCGGCTCATCCTAGAGCACGAGTTTGAAAAACAACACATTCCAGTGTTTGTTTCATATCAAGTGTTAGCCTCAGTTTCCCAAGGTTATCCTTGACTCTAGGGCAGATTACCGACGTGTTACTGAGCAGTTTGCCGGTGCTCCGAGGAGCCCCAGACTTGCATGGCTTAGTCGAATCCTAATAGCAGCAGCCTCCCGCAGGATCAACGGGAATTTGTTACTACGTTTATTATCCTTGTATAGTCATTCTTTCCGAATAAGAATTATTGTTTGTCACAAGAAATTCGTTCATTATCCTATTTCATACCCAACTGCTTATGATTAGGCATACACATGTAAAAAATTATTTTTTTTGGTGGTGATCGTAAGGTTAAAGTGTAAGTAGGAATTTTTTTTTGTTTATATACTTATCTATCGTTTAGTGCGCTTTTTCTTCTCTTTGCGCATGCGTTTTTTTTGCCATTTCCAACGCATCTGGCCTTTTTTCTTCCAACGTCGTGAACTTCGCTTCATTTTAATAACTGTTTTAGGATTTTGCACCAATATATAAAGGTGCTGGTATGCCCCCGCCGGGATTCGAACCCGAGTCCTTGCCTGTCTTTCGCGATTACTCGCGTCGAAAGGGCAAGATGATTGGCCGGACTACACCACAGGGGCAAAATAATTTAATGGGCCTGCCGAGATTTGAACTCGGGACCGCCGACTCTCTTAGAGCCAAGTGTCCGCAACTATCACTGCAAAGCACTGCCATATAAGACCGGTGCTCCAACCAGGCTAAGCTACAGGCCCGCGAGCCGATTGTTTGTCGACAATTTGAGGAGAAACCGTATATTTAAAAACGTTTCTAAAAAAAAGATGTATGCGCTGACCGGGAATTGAACCCGGGCCACAGCCTCATTGCACGATTTGCATCGTTTGGCAAGGCCGTATTGTACCACTCAACCACCAGCGCATTATTTGAAAAAATATGTTATTTATTTATAAGTTTAATGGGCCCGCCCGGAATTTCGGAACTCTTACTGCTGTTCGAACTTTTGTAAAAGGTCGCTCGAACCGGGGATCAATGCCTTTCTTCCCGTTAGGATGTAAGGGCACTGTCATAGCCACTAGACCACGGGCCCGTAGTGTACTCAAAGAATTGTGTCTTTTTTATATAGTTTTCGAAAATAACTTTTTATAATAGTTATGTTTTTGTTCTTTGATGTTTTATCCAAAAGATGAGCAAGAGCAAGAGGCTTTAAAATTTATTATGTTGGCTGCTGATGTTGCTAAGAGTTCTTTGTGTTTGCGCTCAAAGTGCGGTAGTGTTATTGTAAAAAACGGCGAGGTTATTGGGGAGGGTTTTAATGCTCCGCCAGGCAATAAGAAATTGAAGCGTTGTTTTAAAGATGATATTCCTAAGAATTTTAAGAGTGATCGTAATTGTTGTATTCATGCTGAAGAGCGCGCTATCATGCATGCACTAAAAACTAATGGCGATAAAATTGTTGGTTCTAGATTGTATTTTATTCGCTTAGATAACAATGACACTATTTCGCGCGCAGGTAAACCTTTTTGCACTATTTGCTCTAAGATGGCTTTGGACGCTGGCGTTAGCGAGTTTGTTTTGTATCATGATGATGGCGTTTGCGTATATGATACTGAAGAGTATAACAATTTATCGTTTGAGTACAGAGAATAAACTTTATTTTTTCTTTTTTGTTGTTGGCTTGTCTAATACTTTTTTTGTTCCTAGCCATATTAATAGTGTTAGTTCTATTAATAGTATTAAGAATCGTGTTATTTTTGAAAGGTCACTGAACGAGCGCATTGTACCATAAGCAATAGTCAACACTCCCCCGAATATGAATCCCGAGGCTATTGGCTCATAGGTTAGTGGCGCGTACATTCCAATAAGTAGTGCTATTGCGCCTATCACGGCTGTGATCCATAATAGGTTTCTATTGTATAGTTTATTTGCAGTATTATAATCTCTTTGGCAGTAATCGCATTCTTTGATTGTTTGACATCCGTCAGTGTCTGTGTTGTAGCGTATCATTCCTTCGTCATCATAGCAATTGTCAATAAATGTTTCATCAAGTTGTGGACAATTTGCTAAATCTTCACGATTCAGGCCTAATGGTTTTGCAGTTATGTCACGTTTGCAATAATCATTGTAGTCTGGTGATTCGTAGAATGCGTCTATTCCAAAACCTACTAGTAAAGCAAATAATATTGCCACTCCGAATGTTAGCGCGGTTTCTTTTAGTCCCATAAAGCTTTTGTAGAAATTATATTATAAAAAGTTATTTGTTTATATGAATTCTAAACGTTTTGTTCTAACACCACTTCTTTGAGTGTGTATTTTTTTACAAGTTGTGCATTCATAGCGAAAGTCTGTTCTTTTTGATTGTTTTTTGCCGCTCATCTTACGCTTTTGCACTGGAGGCCGTGATGTTTTTCCCTGGTTTCCTACGCCGCGTCGCTCGCCTCGAGCTCTCATTCTTGCTACACTGCCGCGAGTTAATGTGTTTGTCGCGTTCAAGCCTTTTCTTTTTGCAGCTGTTACTTTGTGCTCTGTATGCTTTTTGCAATAAGGACATAATCGTCTTGTGGTCTTTGGGACTTTCATAGAATTGGTGATTTGGCACTAATATATAAAACTAATTATTTTTGTTCTACTGTTTCTGCGCGTTCTTTTGTGAGTAGTACGTTTGCCACGTCTCGTGGTAGGTTTGCCATGTCGTCTTCTTCGAATGGCCCGTAGTTTTCTAAGTCTTCGCCAACAAATTGTGGTACTGGTTGTAAAAATCTTACCATTATTGTTGTTAGCTGGCTTGTTTTTTCAACTTGTGGTTCTTGTATCATTGTAGATGTTGGCTCGGGGGTTGTTTGCTCAACTTGTGTTACTGGTTGCGTTGTTGAAGTGTTAACATTGTTGAGTGTTTGCTCTAATTGTGTTCTGTTTGATTCTAGTAATCGTACCATGTCAGCGTATAATGTTTTTTCATGTTCTAATAGTGCTGTTGTGTTGACAATGTTTGATTGTGTTTTTGCTTTGTTGAGTGCTAGTATCATTATTTTTCTTTCTCTGCGATCGTATAGTTCTGATAGTATTTTGTTTGTGTTTGTTAATTGTTTTAGTGTGTTGTCTGTGTCGTCTTTTGAGAATAATGTGTTTTGTTCTTGGTTTTTTGTTGCAACGTTTTTTTTTGTTTGTAAATAGTTTTTGACGTCTTCTAAGAATGTTTTTGTTAGTGTTTGTAATTCTTCACGGTTTTTTTCACGTCGTAGTATTTCGAATAGTGTTTCGTATGTTATGTTTACTTCGCCTTGCATAAATGGCAGACTTTTTTTGTTTTTTATAAGATTTGTCGTACTATAGAATTAGTGTTTTAAAAAAAGAAAAAAAAAGAAAAAATAAGGCTGTAGCCTTATTCTGACGGTGCGCTTACGCTGATGTCGCTTAAGCTTGTACCTGTTACAACAACTTCGTCACCTGATAAGCTGTACTTGTCGTAGTCTGCTACAACTCGTGTTGCTCTTCTGGTGTCGCTTGCTGTCCAACCAGCTACTAGCATTGCTACGTTTCCGTTGCTTTGCTCAAATAGCTTAACTGTTGCTGTGTTTGCGCTTAGTCCGCTTGCTTCACCGCATAGTGGTGAGCTTGAGCCCATTAAGCGTTGTGCGGCTGTGTTTATGCACGGTCCGCCTACAACAATTAGGTTTTGTGCTGTGACATCACTGATTTCACTGTCTAGCTTTGCTGCGCCAACATTTATTTTTACTGGTGCGTCAATTGATCCGCCAGCTGAGCTTGCGACTGCTGCTCCTGCACCGTAAACAACTACGTTTGCTTTGAAGTCTGCGGTGTCCCCGTTTACTTCAAATTCAAACTTGTCGTTTGATGCTGAGCCGTCATAGTCAAACACAACAAGACCTGCGCTTGTTAGCGTGTCTTCTTCCCAACCGCTGATGTCTTTATTGACTGCGCCGCCAGTGTATACAACGTCGCTTGCTGTTACTGTGTCACCATCGCTGTGGCCTAAGTATATGAAATCACTGCTTGATGTTTCAATGTATATACTTAGCTCTGAACCGAGTGTCAGATTACCTGATCCGCTTGCCCATCCTTGAAGTCCAATAGCCAAAGCTGTGTCTTGGAAGTCAATTGTTGCAAGTGTACCGCTTGAAGCGTTTACAATTGCACCTTGGGTTAACTTGTTACCGTTGCTTGAGTCTTCCCAATATACTCCAATGTTACCGCTTGACTCTTCGTACAATGCAACCAGATCGGTGTCGTCTGCTGCTCCAGCTCCTGCTGCGAATCCGTTGTCTTCGCCGCCTGCTGCTTCGATGGTTAGCACTTTAGCACTTGTTTGTAGTGTTGTGCTGCCGTCAGCTGCGTATAGTTCATCAGTTGTTGTATCAATGGTGAACTTTTTGTAGTCGTTTTCTGTAAGGCTGTCTAGGCATACTTTTGCGAATCCTTCTGGGAATTCGTAGCAGCCGCCGACTGTTACAGGGTTGTCGTCAGGGTCATCAATGTACTGGTCGAATTCAACACCTAATATTGGGGCTGATGTATTAATTCCACTTAATACCCATACCCAATCAGGGTCGTCTTCATCTTGGCCGATGTATTCGTCGCTGTCTTGGTATGTTTTTGTGGCTTCTGTACCAATAATTAGTGTTGCTGACCTGTCTTCTTTGTTATCTTCATAGAAGAAGTCATCGATGTCTATTTCAATACCGTTTACGTCTTCTTTGTTGCTGACTGTTTCAACAACTCCGTCAACGTCTACAACTATGTTTCCGCCTGTTCCAACGTTTAGTAAGGTTACTTCTTTGCCGTTGACTGTTACTGCGTCGCCAACGCCCATGAAGAATTCTTGACCTACACGTGCTGTAATACCTGTGCCTGTTGCACTGGTAATTTTTAGCTTTCGTCCCATAAACTCAATTTCTACTGGGTCGGTGGTTGATGCGTCACTTAAGTAGTTGCCGGTTTCTAGTGCGTCATCGAATACGTAGTAGTAGCTTAGTCCGCCTGCTGTTAATGGCATGAATACTCCACTACCGAAGTCTTCGTCTTGGTTGCTGTAGGTTAGTCCTGTTTCGACTGAAACACCGTTTGTAAAACGTAGTTCGTCGTGGACGTCATACTCGTTGTCAACATCTCCGATGTCAATTGTTATTCTGCTCTCTTGTAGAGCTGCGACATCATCGTCGTCTAGCGAGTTTCCGAATGCTGCTGTTGCATTTAGTGCGTCTCCAAGAGTGACTTCTTCAGTCTTTCCCCCTGTTACACTAACTGCTGCGGCTCCGCCTACTGCAATTGGTTGTTTTGTTTCGAATTGTAGGCTTGTTGCAATATCGATTGCTCCTACAATATCTTCGGCTGCTGCACTGTTGCCTACTACTAGTAGTGCGTCGAAGTTTCCGTCTGCCACAAATGGCGCTGGGTAATTGGCTAGATCTGCTGCCATTGCTCCCATTACAGTTGCTCCTAACATACTAACAGCGCTTACGACTGTTGCAATGCCTTTTGCTATTTTTTTTAGTTGCATATTTGCTAACACCTCCGTGTTATACGCCAATTATTACTTTTTGTAATAATTGTTGTCCCACTGTTCTCTTGCTGTCGGTAGTCATTGCTGTTAAACACCTGTTAGATGGTGTTTCGTCGTCGCGGTAATCAGTAGTGTTTGCTAGTAATTGAAAAGTATGAGGTTTTGTTTATAAACATTTCGCAAAATTGTGTTTTTTTGCAGTGTTGGTGTACTGCTTTGGGCTTGTACTGCTTGAATTCGAGCTTTTTGTTCTTTCATCACTTTTTAGGTACAACGTATTTTTTTGTTTTTTTAGTATTTTTTATCGTCGATGGCTTTTTTCTCGTTTTTGTTTCATTTATAAAGGATTGACCATGTCTAATGTTCTTTTTTGTATACTGAAAGCGTTTTATCATCAATCGTTGAGTCTGGTTATTGACGCTAAAACAGCACATCGACCATTTTTTGGAACCCTTCCTTCTGTCAGTATAAGTGCGGGGGTAGGGATTCGAACCCCAGTAGGCACTAAGCCACTAGGTTTCCTCGACTCGAGGTCGCCTAAGCCTAGCCCGTTTGACCGCTCCGGACACACCACGTTGTGTTGGAGTACGAACGTTTGTGAGTTCTCCGGCACCCCCGCATAAATCACTTATTTTGGTGTTTACAATATTATATATAATTATCTATAGATAATATGTGGTTAGTAGAATGTGTTGGTGGAAATTTTATTTTTTTGCCCATGAGTAAGTGCGTAGTTTTGCGGCTTTGCCATAATTGCAGCTTGAACAGACTTTTTTTATCTTATGATAACTAGCATTGCCGCATCGCCTGCAGCGAATGTGTATCCTTCCTTTATTGTGTTTTCCTTTAGAAGCTGTTCCTTTGCTCATTTTAGTTTGCTGGAGAAATTGTTACTATTGTGTCTCCTCTGATAAATACTGTTCCTAGCTTTCTTGTTAGTTCGCCGCCAACGCGCTCTTCTGATTCTTCTAGCACTACGTTGATGTGGATGTCGAAAGCTTTTAGTTTTCCAATTACTTGTTTTTGATTTTTTAAATCTACTAGGACTCTTTTGCCCCTGCTACTGTTCAATGCGTCTAACGGTCTTGATGTTGTTTCCATGTGTTTTCACCTCAAATAAATTAAAATAGGTTTTTTGTTGATGATTTTGTGTATATATTAAAAGGTTTCTATTATGATTGTGGAGATTCTTCTTTTTTCTCTTCTTTTTCAACAGGTAATAATTCATTGATTAATTGTGTTGGTATTTCTGCTTCTTCTAATGCTTTAACTTTGTCTTTGCGATCTTTATTTTCCATTTTTGAAAGTATTGTTTTGGCTGTTGTTTCAAACTCTTGACGTCTGGCTTCCATTTCTTCTTGTAGTTTTTTCTGTTCTTCTTCTTGTTGTTGTTTTTCTTCTTCGGTCAGCTCTGTTTTTCCAGACAGTATTTTTTGATCGTATGTTCCTGCTTGCAGGTCTGCTATTGTTTCGCTTGCTGGTTTGCCTTCGATCATGACTCCCATTGACTGGCATGTGCCTGCGATTTCTTTAACTCTTTGTATTGGATCTTTTCCTAAAAGAGAATCTTCTTTCATTTTTGCAACTTTGACTAATTGTTCAATCTTGAGGTCTGCTACCAAGTCTGTTTTCGGGCTTCCACTGCCTTTTTTTATTCCTGCTTCTTTAATGATTAATTGTGATGCTGGAGGAGTTCCAATACTTATTGTGTAAGCTTTTGTGTCTGTGTCAACTTCTACTTTTACTGGAACTTGCATTCCTTTGAAATCTTGAGTTTTAGAATTTATATCTGCGACTACTTGTCCAATATTAACACCTAATGGTCCCATCGCAGGTCCCAGTGGTGGTGCCGCTGTTGCTTTGCCACCTTCAATTAATACTTCTACTGTTTGCTTTGCCATAATCTTGTGAGAGAATTATGGGATATTTAAAAAGGTGTCGGTTAAACAGGAAAGGTTTTTTATATAACTTGATATGAAAAAACCGAATGACTTCAAAAAATGAACCTGATTGTTTTGATGCTTTAAGAGAGAAGATTGTTGAAGAGGGCCTATCAACCTATCCTCGTTTTTATGATAAAACTCTTAAGACTATAATTGAAGAGTCAAAAAAGGCCGATTTAACAACCACTAGTTTTTGGCTTGCAGTTCCAAAAGCAGAAGAAGCTTATCAACGCTTAACAGAAATAGCGCTTACAAGACTATTAATGGCAACTCCTTTTGAAAATGTTCAAATAGAATCTCATACTGACGAGTGGGATAATAGGGATGCTACTTATACTGGCACAGAAGGAAATGAACAAATCAGCATTACTGTATCCTACGGCTCATGTCCTAATCATGATGGTATTCAACCTGTTAGTGTTGCAGTAACCAAACCCTCAAACACTCCATCATTACTTCCAGGAATTATTAATAGAGAGTTTGAACTTTTAGAAAAAGAAGTTCAAGAACATTTTAAAAGGATGGATGATTATATATCTCAAAAAGATTAAAAGTTCATAGCATATATAAAGAACTAGTCTTCTTCTTCGTCATCAGTGTCGCGCCTTATGACTTTTATGGCATCAATTTTTAGTGTTATTGGTATTGGTACTGCTGCTTCTAATAATTCTACTACTACTTCGTTTTTTGTTTTGTCAACGCGTGTGATTTTTGCTTTTTCGCGTTTGAATGGTCCGCTGATGATTTCTGCAATATCATTTTTTTGCATGTTGACTTCCATTTTTGATTGTTCTAGCATGTGTTCTATTTCTGTGTAATCTACTGGTTTTGGCAGTATTCCCCTGGCGTATGGTACTCCGAAGGCTGCTTGTTCTGCTTCTGCTTTGCCTGCTGCTTCGACAAAAATGTATCCTCTCATGCCGTGAGGGTTTATTATGGAGTATACTTCTAGTTTTTTCTTTGTCACGTTGCTTGTGACAAATTCCATTACTTGTTCTTCACGATTGGCTGTTGTTCGCAAAGCGTAAAGTACTGAAGTGTTTTCTTCACTTTTTTCTGTTTGTTCTGTTTCTTGTTGTGCTTCTGTCATTTTATTATATGAATACTAGTTTTAGTAATTGTATCAGAAAACCTATCAGTCCTATTGCTAGCATCCCAAGGGCTGATACTTTAACAATTGTTTTAAACTCGCTGCCGCTTGGTTTCTTGGTGACTTTTAATACTCTGAGGCTTTCTTTTGTAAAGTTTATGAATCGTTGTTTATAGTGTTTCATTGTACAAATTCTATTCCTAGTTCGTTTTCTATCTCGCTTTTTCTGGTGTCTTTTATTCTGTGTCCTTGACCGAATATTTGGCTGCTTTTAACACCTGTGATTATTAGCATTGTTCTTAGAACGTTTTGCATGTCTTCTGAGATTTGCGCTCCCCAAATAATACGTGCGTCTTCGTCTAATCGTTCACTGACTGTTTCTACAACTCTCCGTGCTTCTTCTAATGTCATGTCTGTGCCGCCGATAACGTTTATTAGCGCTCCGTTGGCGCCGCTTACGTCAACGTCGAGTAATGGGTTGCTGATGGCTTTTTCTACTGCTTCTACTGCTCTGTTTTCTGTGTCTGACTCGCCGACTCCTATTAATGCTACTCCGCCTTGTCCCATTACTGCTCTGATGTCTGCAAAGTCTAAGTTTACAAGTCCTGCTTTTGTTACTAGTTCTGCTATTCCTTTTACAGCGTTTGTTAATATTTCGTCTGCTACTTTGAATGCAGTATGTATTGGCAGGTCTGGCGCTAGTTCTAATAGTTTGTCGTTTGGAATTACTATTAGTGTGTCTACTGAATGTTCTAGTTTTTCTAAGCCGATGACTGCGTTTTCGTAGCGTCGATTGCCTTCCATCGTAAAAGGCATTGTCACAATTCCTACTGTTAGAGCTCCTAGTTTTTTCGCGATTTCTGCTATTACTGGTGCTGAACCTGTTCCTGTTCCACCGCCTAACCCGCAGGTGATAAATACCATGTCTGTCTCGCCTAAAGCTTTTTTGATTTCGTTGTCTGACTCTCGTGCTGCTTCTTCGCCGATTTTTGGCGTGCTTCCAGCGCCAAGGCCTTTTGTTAGTTCTTTTCCTATCAAGACTTTTTTGTCTGCTGTAGTGTATAATAGGTCTTGTGCGTCAGTATTGATTGCGATTGTTTGTGCTCCCATGATTCCAACTTCTGCTATTCTGTTGATTGTGTTATTGCCGGCGCCACCACTTCCAATGACTTTTATTGTAGCTTTTTGTTTTGATAGTAATTCTTCTAGTTCATTGTCTGTTTGTGTTTTGTTTAACGGTGCTGATTTTATAATATTGTTCGCGGCGTTTTCTTGAGCTGTTCGAATAATTGTCTCCATTGTTTGACCTCCCTGTCAATTTGCGATATTGTGTTGTATTCTCACTATTATTTAAACTTTACTTCTTTAATAGCAGGCACTAGTTTTGTTATCCTATCACCTAGTATTTGGTGTAATTCTTTTGGTAGCTTTTCTATTTGTATAATAGCTTGTTTTTTTTCTTTATCAACTTCTACTTTGGCAGTTTTTACTCGTAGTTCCATCTCTAATAGTGTGTTGATTTGTTCTTTTGAGTTATTTACTACCTCTACAATTGTGTACTCGTAAGTTATTTCTTGTCCTGATAAAGGATGATTAAAATCTACTACTGTTCGACCACCACTGACAGTTTTTATTATTCCCGTATGATCGTCAATGTTGACTTGTAATCCTGGTACTGGTTTGATTTGTTGTTTTGTAAACTGGTTTGTTTGTATTAATTGTATTTTTTTAGGGTCTTTTTTTCCAAAAGCTTTCTCTGCGCTTAATGTTATTGTTTGTTTTTTGTTTAATGGTTTTGATATGATGTCATCATCAAGTCCTATTACAACGTGTCGCTCTCCAACGCATATTGTTATCGGACCATACTCCATTTCAGGGTTTGCTCCTATGCTGTTCGCTAGTGACTTGTCTGTTGTGTCAAAGACTTGGCCTGAACTTACCATTTTTGCTGTGTAGTCTAATTTTATGAAATCTCCTTTGTTAACTGCTCCGCTCATCGTGTTTTTTCCTCGTAGTTATTAGTTGTTAAGAACAAAGTGTTTATAGGTGTTTTGGTTTTATTTTTAAACCTTGTGGTTAGCTATAAGTTTTTCAGAGTGGACTTTTTTGCGTACGAATTCGACTATTTGATTTGTTACTTGATCTATTGTTTTGGTAGTGGTATCTATTACTAGATCGTAATTGGTTTGATTTGTTGGATCTATATCATAATATTTTTTGTAACGGCGTTTATCACTTGCTGTTCGATCTATATTTTTTTGTTTTAATTCTTCTACGCTGCTTGATTTTTCTTCGTCTGGACGAACAGCATTAAAAATTCTTTTAGCCCCGACATCTGTTGATACTTTCAAATATACTTTTATTGAATTTGGAATAAAATGGTAACTTGTACGACCATCTATTACAAAATTGTCTTTTGTTTTTCCGAGTTTTGTTTGGTGATCATCAATTTCTTTATCAGTCCATGCTTCGCGCTCGCCTAGATCGTTTAATTCTTGTATTGTCATGCCGCGCTCTATTGCCAAACGACCCCTTAGGGCTCCCATGCTGACATGTTCTAAACCTAGTTGATCAGCTATCATTCTTGCAACTGTTGTCTTGCCACTGCCTGGCATTCCAGAAATTGTTATTATCATGCGCTAGCAATTCTTGTTTTATTTAAAAAAATATTGTTTTGTAAAAAAACATATTTTAATAAAACACAACATTCTTTGAACTTAGTATGATTGTTGCAGGTGTTGAAGAAGCAGGCCGTGGCCCTGTCATCGGACCTCTTGTGATGGCAGTGTGCACTATTGAAGATTCTCGCGAAGGAGAACTAGCGCGCATCGGCGTCAAGGACAGTAAGTTGTTAACTCCAAAGCAGCGTGAGCACTTGTTTGAAAAAATTAAAAAAATTGTTAAAGAATTTGACATATTGATTGTTTCAGCAGCACAAGTCGACAAAGCATTAGATGATGAAACATTGAATCTTAATTGGCTTGAAGCAATAACCAGTGCGAAACTAATAAATAATGTTACTTGTGACATGGCAATACTTGATTGTCCTTCTAATAATCTTAAAGATTACGAAAAGTATGTTGCGCGTTTACTTGATGCTCCAATAAAACTTGTTGTCGAGCACCGCGCGGACGTGAATTATTTGATTGTTGCAGCAGCAAGCATTTTAGCTAAGGTCACTCGTGATCGCGAGATTGAAAAACTTAAAAAGAAAGTGCGCCACAATTTTGGCAGTGGTTACCCGTCAGACCCTACTACTAAAAAGTTTTTAGAAGACTATTATGATAAATATCCTGAGCTTTTTCGAAAAACGTGGGCTTCATACAAAAACGTTGTAAAGCGTAAGGATCAGACTAAGCTTGATGGTTTTTAACCTAGTATTATCATTCTGTTATCGCGGTGTAGTGTTTGTTTGACACTCAAGAATGCTTTGTTCATTAATTCGTCACTAACATTTAAGATTGTTCCCTCGCGTGGGTCTAGGATTGTGTAATTGTTATTTTTGTAATCTATTATTGGTATGAATTGGCTTTTGGCTTTGGTGCCACGAATTACTCCAGCGTTTAATCGAGCTATTAATTTTTTTGATTTGCCAAGTAATTTTTTGATGTATGCTAGTTCAAAGTCTGACTCTAATATTTCTACTCCTTCTTTGACTGCATCCTCATATAATATTTTTGAAGTGTAGGTTGCGTCGTTGACATCGCTTAACTTGTAGCTTTCAAAGCGATAGTTTGGAAACTTGTAATTTTTATCGCCTACTAACACTTTTACTCTAAGACCTTGTTTTTTTGCAACTCTCGCTAAACCATATATTGAGCAGCCTTTCATTGGTAGTGCAGCACTCTCGCGCCACACCCGGTTTTCGTTTTCTTTGTTTAGCTTGTAGCGTGGCAAGTAATAATGTATTAAACTCATAAGCCCTGCTGCTGCTGAAGTGTACTCGCTTGAAGCCTTGTAAGGTTTTATCATTGCGTGAAGAAATTATTTTATAGTATAAAAACTTAATCCTAAACCAAGTATTTATCGTTAGTATACTCGCGTTGTTCTCGTGCTAAATCGTAAGCTTTTTGTGTTGCTGCATCAACTGCGTCGTTTAGTGTGGCGCCAGCATCGTATGCACTTAGCATTGCTCGCAGTGCAGCCTCTACTTTCATAGGTCCTTTATCAGCCAACTCATATATACTTGTAAGTATCAAATTTTTGTCAGGGTGTTGTTCTAGTTCAACACTTAATAGTCCTCGACCGTTTGTTGGAATATCTAAATAAACTTCTAGCCCTTTTAGGTTATTAAGTACTAGTTCTTCAATGCTATACTCTCGTGCTTGTTCTCTTAAACTATTTGTTGCATCTTTTGAATTTAGCAATAATTTCTTTATTTTCTCAATAAGGTTTTGTTGTTGCATTTTCTTCTAGTTGTTCACTGGCTTTCTACAAAGAGTTTTTAGAATTGTGATTACGCGTGTCCTGCAACAATTGATAGTTCTGGTTGTGGAGGGATTTTGGTTTTTGCAACGCTTAATATTTTATCCACTAGCCCGCCAAAAAGATCTTCATCTTCAATTTTTCGTGTTACTTCTCTAATTGATTTACCACTGTATGTGAAACTTCCTTCAGGGTATCTAACGTCTAAAATCGCTACTGAAACAGCATTTTTACCTTCGGAAATACTAATATGCTGTCCTTGCGGCCCGTAAACTGTTCTAGTTGGAGCGTTTTGAAGATGTTGAGGCATATTATAATCCATACTAATATAATGGAGGCAACCCATATATAAACTTATTGTTTTTTCCGGTTTTAGGGGTTGTTTTCGCTTTCAAAATTCGAAAAAAAGCCCATTTTACCTTATTTTTTTTAAAAATAAGGTTTTTTAAGTCTTTTTCATTATTGTTTTTTATTAGTTATTTTTAAATCGTAAGTTTTAAATAACCCTTACTGCACTCTTTGTTTTGCATTCAAATGACAAAAATTAATAAACTAGTATTGAGGGGTTTCAAAAGCTTTGCTCGAAAGACAGAGCTTGTTTTTGGCGACAATTTTAATTGTGTTTTAGGGCCTAATGGTTCTGGAAAGAGCAATATTATTGATGCTTTGTGTTTTGTTCTTGGGAAAACTAGTGCTAAGGGTTTGCGTGCTGAAAAAAGCGCTAATTTAATATATAATGGAGGCAAGAAAAAGAACCCTGCAAAAGATGCTGAAGTTAGCATTTACTTTGATAATTCTAAAAAGATTTTTCCAACTGATGATGTTGAAGTTAAGATTTCTCGGATTGTTAAACAGAGCGGTCAATCAACTTATAAGATTAATGATAAGACTCGTACTCGTCAGCAAATGCTTGATTTGATGTCTTTAGCAAAGGTTGATCCTGATGGCTATAATATTATTTTGCAGGGCGATATTGTTCGTTTTGTTGAAATGAGTACTGGCGAGCGCCGCTCTTTAATCGAAGAAATTGCGGGCATTAATGTTTACGAGGATAAGAAGAAGAAAGCTGTCAACGAGCTTAATAAGGTCGAAGAAAGGCTTAAAGAGGCCGATATTATTTTATCAGAGCGTCAAGTTCACCTTCAAGAATTAAAAAAGGAGCGTAATCAAGCGTTGAAGTTTAAAGAATTGAAAGATAAGATTAATCAAAACAAGGCAACACAATTGCACATTCAAATAACTAAAAAAAGTGATTCTCTTAAAAAATTGTCTGATGGTATTAGAAAAGAACAATTAAGTCTTGAGAGTTATGAAAAAGATATTGAACAATTAAAAAAAGTTATTGATGATAAACGAAGTGAAATTGACAGTATTAACAAAGAGATTGAACAAAAAGGTGAAAAAGAACAGGTTGAACTTCACAAGATTATTGAGAATTTAAAAGTTGATTTGGCGACTGCAAAGCAACGTTTGGAAACTGTTATAGAAGAGCAGGAGAAGATTGTTAGGCGTAAAGAAGAATTGCAAAAAAATATTTCTGAAGTTGAAGGTAAAATTAAACGGTTGAATTCTGAAAAAGAACAAATCGCTAAAACTCTTGAAGTTGATAAAAAGCAAGTTGAACAAATTGAAGAAAAAATTAAAGTTTTCAAGACCAAGAACAAGTTAGATGATGCTGGCAGTATAGAGCAAAGTATTGAAACAATTGATAAGAGTGCTGAAGAGCAAGAAAGAAATATTTTGTCGCTTCGCCAAGACCAACAGGAATTGCTTCGCAAAAAAGACAAGTTAGAATTTCAAGTTGAAGGTATTGACGAGAAAATCAATAAGGTTTTAGAGGTTGAAAAAGAAAATAAAGAAGCTGTAGAAAAGCTTAAAGCTCAAAAGGCTGATTTTAAAAAAACCACTTTAGAACTGTCAAAATCTTTAGAGGAGAGTTCTTCTATGGCTGCACAGCTTGAGACTGCGCGCGCAAAAGTGTTGAGTGCTAAAGAAGAGCTTGCGAAACTTACTGCCCGCCAGGCAAGCATTTTAGAGTTTAGCGCTGGCAATAATGCTATTAGGACAATACTGGATTTGAAAAATAAAATGCGGGGCATTTATGGTACTGTCAGCGAACTTGGAGAAGTTCAATCAAAGTATTCTCAAGCATTGCAAGTTGTTGCTGCGAGCAAACTGAACAGTATTGTTGTAGAAGATGATAAAGTTGCTGCTGAGTGTATTAAGCATTTGAAAACTAATAGGTTGGGAACTGCTAGTTTTTTGCCGCTTAACAAGATTCGCTCTCGTCCAATTAGTCCTGAGGCCCTCACTGCTTCTAAAGCTGTTGGCGCTCACGGCTTAGCTATTGACTTGGTAAGCTATGATGTTAAGTTTAAAAAAGTTTTCAGTTATGCTTTTGGCTCTGCAATTGTTGTTGACAATATTGATGTTGCAAGGCGTATTGGAATTGGTGTTGCTAAAATGGCAACTTTAGAGGGTGACTTGACAGACTTGAGCGGTGCTATGCATGGCGGTTTTAGATCAAAAACTCGGGGTTCTGGTTTTAAAGAAAAAGAATTGAATCGTGATATTAAAGAGTATGAGGAAGTCATCAATCAAAAAACTAGTGTTATTGAACGATTACAGAGTAATCAAAAAGCTAATGATGATAGTATTGAGCGGTTGCGCAATCACAAAGCAAGCCTTGAGGGCGATATTATAACTCTTGAAAAAACTTTACACTTAGACTCTGATGACATGCAAGCGTCAAGAGTTCAAAAAAGTGAATTGCAAGAAGAAATTGGTAGTGTTGATAAAACACTTAGTGAGTTATCAAACAATATTAGTAGTGCTAATAAAGAAATAGCACAGGTCAAGATAGAAAAACAACAGTTGCGCAACAAGATTAGTGAATTGCGCAATCCAAGATTGTTAGCAGAACTTAACGCTCTAGAACAAAAAAGAACTGAGTTGCGCGAAAAGAACATTCGTTACAGTAGCGATATTAAAAACATTGAAGAAAATATAGGTTCTATTTTGAGCAGTGAGGTCGAGAACACTCAAAGGATTATAAAACAGTTAGAAAAAGAACGCCTTGATTTTACTGATGAACAAAAAGGTTTGAAAGAAAAGATTAAAACTTTGCAAGAAGATGTTAAAATTAAAGAAGCAGCGCAAAAAGAGTTCTATCA
This sequence comes from Candidatus Woesearchaeota archaeon, assembly GCA_018221105.1. GTDB lineage: Archaea > Nanobdellota > Nanobdellia > Woesearchaeales > JAAOYA01 > JAAOYA01. The sequence goes on from JAAOYA010000001.1 coordinate 226,922, forward strand.
AAAATATAAGGGTTTGTTTACAAAACGACAAGCTACTGACGATGCAATGCGTGCTAGCGAGCAAAAACTTGCAGTAGCGCAAGAAAAAACTAAGGATTTAGAGCTTAAAATTAACGGTGTTAGTTTAGAGCAGGCTCGCATTAAAGCAGAAAAAGCAGCACTCGATAAAGAGTTCGAAGAGTACAAGGATGTCAAATTGTTAAAGAATGTTAGCGAAGCTGATGTTAATCGTGAAATTAATGCTTTTGAGCGAATGATGGAAAACATTGGCAGTGTTAACATGAAAGCTTTAGAAATTTATGATGTTGTAGAGAAAGAGTATAAGGAATTATTAAACAAAAAAGAAACTCTTGGTTTGGAGCGTGAAGACGTGCTGCTTTTGATGAACGAAATCGAGAGTAAGAAACGTGAATTGTTCTTGCAAACTTTTGACGTGGTAAACCATAATTTTAAAGAAACTTACAAAGAATTGCAAGCTAAGGGAGAAGTCAACTTGATGCTTGAAGATCCTAATGACCCGTTCAATGGTGGCGTTTTGATAAAGGTTAGAATCGTTGGAAACAAATATTTAGATATTCGCAGTTTAAGTGGTGGCGAGAAAACAATGGCTGCTCTAGCATTCATTTTTAGTATTCAAGAACATGACCCTGCAAGCTTTTACTTGCTTGATGAAGTTGACGCTGCTCTTGACAAGCACAACAGCGAAAAATTATCAAATTTGATAAGAGATTATTCAAAAAAAGCACAGTATATTATGATAAGCCACAATGATGGCATCATTAGTGAAGCAGACCAACTCTATGGTGTTAGCATGCAAGCAGACAACATAAGCAAAGTAGTGAGCTTGAAAATCTGAACATTTATTAATTCTCAAAACATTTCTTTTTTCATGACTGATAAAATTGTAATGGTCGATTTTGCAGGCACGTTGGTTAAGGCTTCTGTTATTGAAGAGGCTAACGAGTTTCGCTCAAAAGTCTTAGAGCGTGGGTTGCCTTCAATTGAAGAGCACGCTCATCCTGACGAATTATACAAAGCTAATCGTGAATTTGTAGAAAAACTTACCGGGTTGACAAAAGACTTAAAAGTTCAGTATCGAAAAAATGATTTAGAGTTTATGGAGTTAACCGGCGAGCAATTACAAAACCAGGTCGCAACTAATCTTTTTCAGATTGGAATGTACATGAGCGCAAAAAAACACGGTCTTTCAATTGTGCCCGAAGGTTTTGTAGAACAACTACAAAGAATTCAAAAGGCAGGCTATAAGCTAGCGATTGTTTCTGGTGTACGGACCGATATTATTTCAGGAATGTTGCAAATCGCGAAGATTCCTGTTGCATTTGATTTTGTTATTGGCCAACCTCCAATTCTTGGAGTTAACAATGAAGAAAACATCAAATTATTACAAGAAAAAGGAACTGTCACGTTTGTTATTGGTGACAAGCTTAGCGACTTAGAACCTGCAAAAGGAGTTGGTGCTAAGACTGTTTTTGTAAAATGGGGTCATCCGAGCGGTGGCGAAGAAGAATTTGCTGATTATACAATTGAGAAACCTGAAGAGTTAGAAAAAATAATAAGTTAGTTCTGAATAATTTTATAAATAAGTTATTTGCCAGTGTTCTATGGAACATGTCAAATTCGATGGTTTTTCTTTTAATAAGAAACCTCTGGCTGTACTACAAGAAGAAGTTAATTCTCAAGGTTATCAAGTTGAAAAGACTTTTAATGAAGCTGAGCTTTTGTGGTTGCCAAATCTTGATAGGCAAAGACTTGAGCGCGGAGTGAGTGATGATCACATGAGAGAGCAATATCTTTTGATGAAGGGCTTGCTCACAGATCCTGATATTCCTGGACAAGCTACTTTGTATGGTGAATTTGTTTATGATTGCGGCAATAGTTATGAGTGGGTTGAAGACGAGTTTGGCAGGATTGGAATGATTGTAGATGTTGGCGATTTACAATTGGAAGAACTATTAGATGATCTAAGGGAAGTTGTATTGCATGACACTCACCCACTATGTCCTATGGCTGCTTGTGAAGCTATTGGCAATGTTGGCACTGAAAAAGCTGCTGAGTATTTGTGCGATATTGCAGAAAGTAGTGGCGAGCATGGTATGTGGGCTGCCGAGCAATTAACTAGACTCTCATACACTTCTGTAGGTCCAAAGTTATGCCATATTCTTGATAAGGAATTAGAAAAAGTTCCAGATTACGCGCGCTCAGTTAGTTTTGAGTCAGGGGTTAATACTTTAGGTTTTTGTATTAAAGCCCTTGGTGAACTCACAACAGTTGATGCGCTAGAAGGATTGAAAAAAGGTGTTGTGTTTGATAATGATCATGTTCAAGCGTGGTCCCGCTTAGCTTTAGATAGGTGGATACATAAGTCTTTAGTTAGTATTGCAGATAATAGTGCAATGTTTAATGTTGAAGAAAGAACGGGCCTAGTTAAAAAAACTATTATTGCTTATGGTATTGAAACAAGAAAAAGTTTTTATGATACTGGGCGATTGCCTGTTAGTGCTGATATGGTTTTGTCAGTTGTGCAAGGAAAAACATGATATATTAATATCAACAAACCATACAACTTCTACAAATTCAACAACTTCTACGAAAAAGCTTTCAATATACAATTAACTATATTAGTTTAGTTATTAATTGCTTTTTTTCTTTGCCGCTAGCAAGATCTCGCACTGTGACCTTGTTTTGTTTTAGGTCTTTCTCGCCAACAATAACAGCAAATTTAGCACCGCTCTTTGAAGCAGCACTAAGCATTTTAGAAAGGTTGCGCTCGCTAATGTCAACTTCAACAGAATACTTTTGTCGCAGCTGCGTTGCAATAGTATTGACTGTTTTTTCACTAACACCGCTAAGTGGCGTGATATAATAATCAACGCTGGAAATGTTTGATGGTAGCTTGCCTAATTTTTTCAAAAATAATTCTAGGACTACATCGCCAAAAGCGTAGCCTACACCAGGACATTTTTCTCCGCCAAAGTCAGTGACTAAGTTGTCGTAGCGCCCACCACCAGCAATCGCGCGAAACTCTCGACGTTTGTCAAAGACTTCAAAAACAGTTGAAGTATAATAGTCAAAGCCTCGCATTATGCTAAGATCTAATTGTATGAATTTGTTGTAGCCTTTGGCTTTTAGTAAACTAATAACTTCGTCTAATTCGTCGTAGCCATCGTATTCTTTTAGTTTTGACAAATCTGTTATTGTTAAAAAATTGTTTAATTCTTTCAATTGTTTATTGTCAAGTCCTAGTTTTTTTGCTTCGCTGTCAAACTCTTTTTTTGAAATCTTATCTTTTTTGTCGACTAAACGTGATAGTTCTACAATATTTTTTTTGTTTGTGATACTTGTAAAAGCGTTTTCTATTAATTTTCTATTGCCTAGTCGTATGTAGAAGTCTTTTTCGTTGCAATCATAACTTTTCATTAATTCTATTGCTGTTGCAATGATTTCCGCGTCTGCTTTCATAGAATCTAACCCTAGACAGTCAATGTTAAATTGAAAGAATTCTCTGAGGCGTCCGCTTTGTGGTTGTTCGTAGCGCCAAAATCGTCCTATAGAATACCAGCGTAATGGTTTTGATAGTTCTTTTTGTTTGGCGGCAACCATTCTAGCTAAAGTTGGTGTTAGTTCTGGTCTGATAGCAACTTTGCGCCCTCCTTTGTCTTTGAAAACATACATTTGCTGTGGAATCTCGCTGCCGCTTTTTAACTCCCATAATTGTGATGGCTCTAACAGTGGCCCTTCATAGTCGAGGTATCCAAAAGCTTTCGCTACATTGATCATTTTTTCAAACAAATAGTTTTGTACTGCTTTGTTTTCGGGATAAAAGTCCCTTGTGCCTTTTAGGCTTTGTACTTTCATAAGAATTAGTGAACCAAATTGGTTTTTTAAGCCTTTCCTTTATTCTTGCCTCTGGACTCGACAATGACTAAACGTTTTTCAACCTCATCATCATTGTAGGCTTTTAGTACCATCTTAAAGGCTTTTTTTGATATTGTGTGATGTTTACTCTCTAATGCTTGTCTTAGTAAATGCAGGTCTACTGCTTTGTCTTCGATTTTTGTTGAATTAAAACTCAGTCCGTAATCAATAAAATACACTTTGTCTTCACATAATATCATGTTGCTTGTTGTCAGATCACCGTGCATTATGTCATTGTCATGTAATTTTTTTATTTGCTCTCCGATAACACTTGCTAATGTTGGGTTTTGTTCAATCACATCACGAACTTTTGGTCCGTCAACATATTCCATTTTGATTAAATGCTTTTTCTCATCAACTTCTATTAAGTGTGGTGTTGGAATTAAAGTTGATATTTTTTCTAATACTTTTGCTTCGCGTCGAGTTCTTTTTTTTCGCAGTTCAGAGTCGATTGTTTCGTGGCGATAACTTTTTTTGACGCGTTCTTTAACAATAATATTGTCAGCTAATGTTATTGTTGCTTCTGCTCCAACAGCAATTATTTTACTCATAACATAATGGAAAACTGTTTTTTATTAAAAAGATTTGTGAGAAAACTTTTTATATAAGTATCACGCGAGAGTAGAAAATGCTCGAACCTAAGGATAACCCAGAATATCAACCCGGAACAATAGTCTGTAGCAATGTTTATGAATTCTCAAAACCTTATTGGGGCATAGTATTACCAAAAGAAGCGTTTGTTACAGCATTCGAAGAAGAAAAAGGAGCTTGGCCTGCTGGCAGAAAAATTCAAGGAAAAGGTGTTAAAGGTCGAAAAATTACTGAAAGATTTCTCAATAAATATGGTTATTTCATGCCTTGTTATGATGACGATAACGTCATATTTAGCTGCGTAACCGGAGGGACCCCTACGGTAGTTGCCGATCCTAAAGAATTTATTGAAGATGCTCGATTTGTAGGAATTAAATTTCCATCAGATACTTATAATACAACATTAGGGCGAACGATGGGTTTAGAAGTTATAAGTGCTTATCCACCGCCACTAGTAAGCGCAACAAATCCCGAAGAACTATTAACTCTTATCAAACATCGCAAAGCCTTTACCCAAGAAGTTGGAGGTGTGCATTATGAAAGCCAACGTGCATCTTCTTGGTTAGACACCCTCTATGCATTTTTTACAGGTCAATTAAAAGGCCAACCAACACTTCCTGAAGCCGAAGCAGTAGCTAAAGGGTATGACAATCAACGCGTAAAATTCATACAATTACTAAGAGCTTGTGATTTTGACGAAGGACAAGGTATTGAAGGAATAGTTAATATAGAATTGGAATAATAATTATTTAGAAGTATTCTTAACTGTTGTTTTCTCTATTTTTTTAACATTAACAGCTTTTTTTAGTTCTTCTTTAATAGGTTCTTTTTTCGCTTCTACTTTCTCTACTGTTTTCTCTTCTGTTTCAACTTCTTCTTTTGTTTCTTCTGTTTTTGGTTGTTCTTTTGCAATTAATGCTTTTTTTTGCATTTTTTGTGTTGTCTCAATTTTGAAAAGTCTTACTTCTGAGTTTCTAAGCGGAGTGATTTTTTTTAGTGTGCTTGATAGTTCGCGTTGTAGTTTGTGACGTATTAATTCTTGTATTATGTGCTCGTATGTGTTGTTTGAAACGTATGATACTAGAAAATCGATTGTTTTTTGTCGTAGCGCTTTTTGTACTGCTCTTGAAACAACACTGTTTGTTATAACTAATGGTTTTACTCTGACGTGTACTGAATCTTGGGTTTTGCACACGAATGAATCGTCAACTCTTGAGCGTCTCCTGCGAATAAGTCTTTTGACTGATGATGGTGTTAGCTCGTACTTAAACAGTCTGGTGTGGCCTTTGTTTTCTTTTACTTGTATTACTTCAAAGGTTGCTTGAATGTTTCGCTGTCGCATGTCGCCTGTCACATTCATTAAAGTGTCAGTGATTTTTTTACCTACTAATTTGTTGACGTCTATTGTTGGAGTGTGACCTATTACTTTGTTGTTTAAGTAATTTGGCGCTATTAAATCGTACCATTTTTTGCGCTTCCACTTGTCAACTGTTTTTGTTTGTCGTAATTTTGCCATTTTAGTGAATTTTGAGGAAAAGGTCTCCTATTTATAAAACTTTTGCTAGTGTAGCGACTAATTTTTTATAGTTTTGTGCTGTTGGTTTGCTCTTATAATTTTTTGCTAGTGAGCGCAAAACATCAATGTTTTTTTTGTCATGAACTAGCATTCTAATAATGTATTGTGTGAACTGTGTGATGTTTGATGGCTTGACTGTTTTTTTGGAGCGCTCAAAATCTATTAGTACTGGTTCTTGTTTTTTTGTTATTAATATGTGCTTGTAGGGGTTTGTCAGTTCTTTTTTGTTAAGTCCTAAACTGTCAAGTGTTCTTAATTGTTCTAAGATTTTTTTTATGATTTGATAGTTTGTTGTTTTATTGTTATTTTTTAAAAATTCCCCGATTAATTCTCCTTCTATAAACCAGTACACGAAATAATTCTTGCCTGAGAATACTATTTTTGGGCCAATGTTTTTTTTCTTGAGCATTGTTAGCTGCGTTATTTCGTTTGTTATCGTGTCAACCTTGCTAATTGGGTTGTGAAATTTCGCGGCTATTTTTTTGTTTTTGTAAACTCCTGTGTATATCAATCCTCTGTGGCCTCTTGCGAAAAGCATTACATTGCTGACTTTTTTTTGGTTTAGTGTTTTGAGGTGTTGATTTTTTGTGAGTTGGTATACGTAGAGTGTTTCAAAAAACTGTGTTTTTTTTGTTAATTGTTTTTTTTCAAACCCGTTCTCTGCTATTATCGATTCTACTTTGTTTTTTTTTGTTTGATTGCTAAACAAAAATAGTATTTGCCCGTCATCTGCTAGATAATCGCTTGCATTGTCTAAGAATTTTTTGCTTACTTCCCAACCTTTAGGACCGCCGTCAAGTGCCACGTCAGGTTCTGCCAATTCGTCGTTTGGCAGGTATGGAGGATTGAAAATTATTGTGTCAAACTGTCCTTTAATGTTTTTGAACATATCACTTTGCGCGTACTCTATTTTTTTGTGGGAGTTGTGTTTTTTTGCGTGGCTTATTGCTTTTTTGTCAATGTCTACTGCTAGCACACTATTGACTGATTTGTTTTTTGTGGCGCTTAATGCTTGCACTCCACTTCCTGTGCCCATGTCTAAGACTTTGCCACGTGCTAGAATGTTTACTTGTTGTGCTAGTAGTTCGCTGTCCTCTAGTGGTTCGTATACCATTTTTTAGTTTAGAAGTAGTCTTTTATTTTATGTTTTACTTGTTCGTGGCCAAGCCAAGCTAAAAGTATTATGGCGTCAAGTGCTGGCATGAGCTCGTTTGTGAAAAGTCCAGGGCATATTTGACCACTGTAAAATGGAAATAGTGGAGCGTAAGCTCCAAGTATTAAGCAGTCGAGTGCTATGTGTAATGTCCAACCAAAAGCTATAATGTATAATGCTAATGCGATCTTTTTTTCTTCCCACACACTAAAAAATATTGCGACTGTTAAAATAATTAGTGGCAATGCTATTATGTGAGTGAAGCCGCCATGGAAGAAAAATGTTTTACCAGTGAACAATTTTTGAAATCCTCCTAGTACGATGTCAATATCAGGCAAGAGTCCTGCAATACCTGCTAAAAATATATAATTAGTGCCAAAACGATTGTTTGCAATGTAGTGGCGGTACAAGTCAACCAAGACTATTGCTATTATCACGTGTGTTACTGCGTTTGGCATATGACTAGTAAACCAATTGTTGATTTATAAAGGTTGTCAATTAAATAAGTTTATATAACATCGATTTCTTAATAATCAAATCATGACTAGGAAAAAAACAACATTATCTGAAGAGATTAACATTTTGGGAGAGGAGTTATCGCAGATTAAAGAATTAGAAGATCTTATTGGTGTTGATGATGATCTACTAAGAGCACAGTTTAAAGCAGACACTAGCGCTGGCAGATTACTCAAGAAGATGGAGCATAATATTATTTTGATTCAAGAACAGTTAAACCTTAAAAAAGAGGGTGCTGACTTGAATCACGGAGTATTGCAAGAAGCGCACCAAAGCATCAGGTATTGGATGAACAAGCTTACAGACTTGCGTGATAAAATGCAAATGCGCCAGAAGATGGAAAGAAGTTTTACTGATCATTTCTTATCACTTTTAGACCAGGCTGAAGAATTGATGAAAGAAGCCTTCGAGCACTTAGAAGACTCTTGAATTAAAAATTTTCCAATAATTTTTTAAAAAGCTACAATTGACAATATACAATGTTGAACACTGAAGAATTTCTAGAATGGTTAAACAAGGAAGGATTGCAAAGCTATGTTGACAAAAATTATTTGTATTTTAAGAGTTTGCTCAATAAATGTTTTGTTCCAAAGTCTAAAGAGAACATTTTGATTTTTACTGATCTTGGCTTTCCAGCAAGGCGTATTGCGCCACTACTAGCAGCTAATTATTATAGTGCTGCTAAAGGGTTAGGCCATGATGCTAAGATTATTGTTCAAAACCCTAAGTTTGGCGGGGAGTTGGCTGATGAGAACGTTAGAAAGGCTTTGATTGACGCTCCTGATGGAAGTATTTTACTTTTGGCTTTTTCTGGAAAGCTTGGTTTTTTGCAAAAGAATAAGATGAGTTTTCGGTCGTTTATCAAAGAAAACAAACATCATTTCGCGTCAACTATTGGACTTCAAGGATTGGATACTAAAATGATTGAAAAGTTAGTTCCAATGTTCACTATTGATTATGAACAATTACAGGATAAAGCTTCTAAACTTAAAAAAGTATTGGAAGGCGCTAAAACAATGAGCGTGAAAACCGCTAGTGGCACTGACTTGAATTTAGAACTTGACAATAATCCTATGAGCGTTGTTGATGGTAGTTTTTCAAGCCCTGCAAGCGGTGGCAACCTTCCAGCTGGAGAAATTTATTTTCCGCCAATCACGTCTTCTGTCAATGGAGTGGTAGTTGTTGACGGTTCAGTAAAAGTAAGTGATGGAACCCTTAAAATAAAAAATCCTATAACACTAACAATAAAAAATGGTAGTGTGATAAAAATTAGTGGTCAAGAAGAAGCAAGAAAGTTTCGTGAAACTATTGATAAAGCAGTGAAAAATAATGGTGAAGATGCTCGTGTTGTTGGAGAGTTCGGAATTGGTTTAAACCCGGCGGCAAAGATTATTGGCGCTATGATTGCTGATGAGAAAACTTTGGGCTCGGCACATATTGGTATTGGTTCGAATTATTGGTTTGGTGGCAGCATCAATATCAAAACGCATTTAGACGCAGTATTTTTAAACCCTCAAATATTTATAGATGGAGAAGAATTAACAATAATTAAAAATGGTTTACAAGCAAGCAATACTAATTCGCAATGATTTGAAATTGCCAAAGGGTAAGATGGCGGCGCAAGCAAGTCACGCGTCAGTTGACGCTGTTCTCAAAGCTGACAAGAAAATTGTTAGTGAGTGGCAATCCTGTGGAATGGCTAAAATAGTCCTAAAAGTTGCCAGTGAGAAAACTCTTGTGAAATTTTTCCAATTAGCAAAAGATAATGGTTTGGCGGCTTCACTGATTACTGACGCTGGAAAAACTGTTATTGCTCCTGGGACAAAAACCGCTGTTGGCATTGGCCCTGCCAGCGAAGAAGAGATTGACATTATCACTAAAGACTTGCAATTGATGTGATTATAAACTATCAAATAATTTTGCTACTTTTTCTTGTCCTATTATTAGCACAAAGTTTGCTAGTTGTGGTCCTTTATCTTTTGCTATTAGAGTGTTGTACGCTGCTTTGAAAAAATCTTTTACTTCCAAATTATTGTTTTTTATTATTTTGTAGAATTCTTCGTGTAATTCTTTGTCAGTCCAAGTTTTTTCTTGTAGTGTTTGCGCTGCTTGTTTTAGTGCTGTTTTTGTTTTAGTGTCAAGTTTTAAGTCTGTTGGCGCTTTGTCTTGTACTCTGAATTTGTAATCGTCTGGAGCGTGTTTCTCTAGCCATCGCTCTACACATTCTGCTCTGTTGAGTAACCGTTTTTTGTCATTGTCATCAGCTAAGTGTTCGCTGTAATGATCTATTATTTTTTCGTTATTGAACGAGTAAATTTGCACTACAGTGCTCAAGTGTCGAAAGCTTGGTTGAAAGGGTATTTTTTTGCTTGGGGCCTCTACACAGCTTAACTCGTAAATTCTTTTTTGTTTTAGTGTTTCTTTTTCACTGGCGTCTTCTGCTTTGTAGTATATTCTTTCGCATTTGTCAAAGTCTTCATAGATTTTTATTACGTCAACGTCAAAACTTATTGCGAATTCAGCGTTTGGTCTGGTGCCTGCGAACAACCATCTGACAATTGCTGGCTCGTAGACCTCAAGACATTCTGCTAGTGTTATAACATTGCCTGTGGAGCTTGAGATTTTGCCCCCTACTCCTTTTACTCTGACAAAATCATACATTGTATATGTTGGAGCAGTCCAATCATAAATTTTTACTATTTCTTGCCCTGTAGTGTACGAGCTTCCTTGTGTTGAGTGGTCTTTGCCTCCTGGTTCAAAATCGACTTTTTCATAAGCCCAGCGCATTGGCCAGTCAATGCGCCATGGTAGTTTTAGAATGCTTGTTGTTAGTATATCGATTTTTTCTTGATAATTGCAAGTTTTGCAGTTGATTGTTATTGTTTGTTTGTTGTCATAGTCGCAAAACGTGACGTCGTCAGTGCCGCAAGCCGGGCAATAACCGCTTAATGGCAGCCAATCATTGGCTAATGGCTCTTTGCGATACTTGTTGAGAACATCTTTTATTTTTTGAGTGTTTTGCAATGCCACTATAATATTTTTTGCGTACTCGCCTGCCCTGTACTTTTTTGCCTGGTACAAGTATTCAGGGTTTATGCCAACAATTGCCACGTCACGCTCTACTTGATTTTCAAAATGCTTAGCATAACTTTCAACTTTTGAGTAAGGGTCTGGTATGTCAACTATTGCTTTTCGCAAAAGTTTTTGCAAATCTTCTTGTCCTGGCAGGTTGGAGGGTACTTTTCTAAAAACGTCATAATCGTCCCAAGAGTAAATAAAACGAACTTTTTTGCCAGCGTCAATGAACGCTCTGGCTACTAAGTCGACTGTGATGATTTCGCGAAAGTTTCCAATGTGGACAGTTCCTGATGGTGTAATGCCTGCTGCCAAAACATAAGTCTTTTTGTTGCCTTTCTGTGCTATTACTTTATTTACAGTGCTGTCAGCCCAGTGCATTGCAACTTGTTTTTTTGTCATAGTATGATTTAAGCGTTGTAGTATTTAAAAATTCTTCTATGAGAAAAAACACTAGTTTTATATAATAATTTGTCATGCTAGTTTTTAATGAGAGAGGTTGTTGGGTTGGTCGAGAAAATAGTTATTTTTGGCGTTACGCAAAAAAGTGTTAATGCTAAAATTGACACTGGCGCGGTGCGCTCAAGCATCTGCCAATCACTGGTAACTGAATTAAAACTTGGCCCTGTTAACAGAGTGAAAGTTTATAAGAGTGCTCTTGGAAAACAACAAAGACCTCTTATTAGAATAAAAATCAAGATTAAAAACAATGTTTTGACTGAAGAGTTCAGTGTTAGCAAGCGTGAAAACCTTACGACTCCTGTGCTGATAGGTCAGAACATACTAAAAAAAGCAAGTTTTATTATTGATCCACTAAAATGAAAGCAGCAATTATTAGTATGGCAGTGAGAGTTCGAAAAAAACATATGATGCTATGAAAAAAGTTTTCGAAAGTGTTGATTTTTTGGATGTTAGAAAAATCGAGATTCAAATAGGTCGTGATAGTGCAAAAGTGTTCCATGATGGAACCTTATTGCCATCGTATGATTGTGTTTACGCTAAAGGATCGCACAATTATAACACTATTTTGCGCTCTTTAACAAGTATTTTATCAAAAAACACTTATTTGCCGCTCAGCCCTGCAGCTTTCACTATTGGTCATGATAAACTATTATCACAATTAAAATTACAACAGGCTGACTTGTTAATGCCTAACACTTACTTGGCAGCCAGCATTAAAAGTGCTAAGAATTTGCTTGACAAACTAAACTATCCAATAGTCTTGAAGTTTCCTCGTGGAACACAAGGCAAGGGAGTGATGTTTGCTGATTCTAAAAATAGTGCAGTATCTTTATTGGATGCTTTTTCAACTCTTAAACTGCCAGTTTTAATACAAGAGTTCATTGACACTGAAGGAAGCGATATTAGAGCTTTTGTTATTGGTGATAAAGTTGTTGGTGCAATGGTGCGCCAGGCAAAAGATGGCGAGCAAAGAGCTAACATTCACCTTGGAGGTGTTGGCAAGCAAGTATTGCTTGAGCCAATAGCCAAAAAATTAGCTGTTAGCGCTGCAAAAGCTATTGGAGCGCAAGTTTGTGGTGTTGACTTGTTGCAAACGCACACTGGCCCAGTGATTTTAGAAGTGAATTTGTCGCCCGGAATAACTGGAATTAGTGGCGCTACAAAAATTGATTTTGCAAAAAAAATTGCTGAATACTTATTTGAGAAAACTAGAGAGTTCAAAAAAGATTATAATGTTAACGGCTCAAAAAACTTGTTCTCAGACCTTGGCATTAGCAAAGGAGTTGCATTAATTGACAAAGAATTATTAATGCCCCTACAATTTAAAGGTGACAGTGTACTATTGCCAGAGCACCTTGTGAGAACTGCTGGTTTTGAAGAAAACACTACCTATCACGTGCTAGTAGAAAAAGGCCGTTTAACAATAAAAACTTCTAAGAGTCCCAATTAATAACAGCTTTTGCAATTCTAGTAACATAATTCTCATAACGCTGCAATTTTTCAAGTATTGAAGAAATTTTAGCGCTGAACTTTTGAGACCCTTTAGGGTGTTGTTTACACGCCAGGCGATGCTCTAATAATGCTTCAATATCTTTCATCATCTCACTTTTTTTTGCCAGTGCAGCAAAAGAAGCTGTTTTTTTACGCTTGTAAAACTCATTCAATATATTCAAATAAGTCTTGTTAATCTCATCAAGCAGCACGATAAATTCTTTGTGACAAGGGTTTTTTGTGTTCTTGCAATCCTCAAACAAAATATATTGTGTTTCAGCAAGCAACCTAGCAAGTCTTTTTATTTGATCAGCTGTTGACTCTAAAGCTTCAATAACCCTAAAATAGTTTATTGCATCTTTAAAGCGTATTTCTACTTGGCTTGCAAGACTCGGGTGTTGCATTACTTTATTGAGTATTTTATGTCCTACAATAAATAATCTGTTGACGTCTTCGTCACGTTTTGCAAAATCTACTGCTTGGCGTTGTCTTATAGCATCATCCAAATCTTTAATCATTGAACGTATGATAACATCCATTCGTCGTACAATATTAATTATTGAAATGTCGTTCATGTTCAAAAAATCTTTAATGACAACCTTTTTTTTGCTTTGCTCCATTATCTCCAAAGCAATCATTTCACGAGTCGAATCCTTAATTATGTCTAAGTGTTTTTCGATGTCATGATCGATTATTTCTATCACATTATAATTTCTGATGTATGCAGAAATTATGTATTTTCGCAAATATAACGGGTTGACAACTGTCAAATCAATAGTTTTGACCCTGGGCTGTATTTGTGCTTCAGAATTATTATCCACTACTAATTTGTCACCCTCAAAATGAATATTTACTTCATCGCCTTTTTTTAAATCGTGGTCTGTAATCCAATTTTTTGGCAAGCTGATAACAAAACTATTACGACCAAATTTTATTAGTTTTCTTGATACCATAAACCCTACACCCCCAATAAAAGCATATAGCCAAATGCAAAACATATTAGCTATATATACTATATCGTAAATGTATATATATTTAAAAGTATCTATAGTATGTATAAACAAGGGGGTGGGTTTATGACAACCGACTATTACGAGTACGAAACATTCGAAGACGTTGACGAAGCACACGACATGTACTACGACGATTACGTAGAACACGAACTAGAAGCAGACAGTGTGAGCGGCTGGGAAGCAGCATTCATGCACGGCTACAATCGCGACATAGCAATACTATAAATTTAGTAAGTGTTAAAAATACTCAGTTGTATGAATTATTTTAATGAAGAAAACCGTTAGTAAAAAAGAGCATGATCGTGTTGTTGGACAATTGCACGAGGAATTACGACGTCAAACCGGGCTGATTAAACAATTAAAAGAAGAAAACCTGATTCTAATAAAAGCAGCATTAAAACAAGCAACAAAAACTAGCGAGCTTTCAAAAAAAGTTACTACACAACGAAAATAACGAAAAACTTATAAAGTTGTTATCAAAGTGCAAGTTTTATGATGTTTCAAGAAGAACCAAAACCTGCAGAAAGCGAAGAAAACGTTTACTCAGAAGACCACCGCTCAGACATGGTCGACAATGATGAGATAAGCGCAGAAGAAGAAGCTTTCATGAAAGGCTACGATGACGCAGACGACGACGAAGACAACAAAGAAGAAGAAAAAACAGAAGAAAACGAAGAAGAATAACTAATTCTTTTTAATTCTAATACCTGAAAGACTCTTGTTCAAACAATAATATTTTATATAATTTCTTTTATGCTTTAACATGCGTTTAGCTTTAGACTTTGAACCTTCAAAAGCATCTTTTGAAGAATTGTCAACAATTGTAAGCTCAATTCAGGGTGATTGGCACTACAATAGTGTTTTTGCTATGATTGATAACAATCCTTTAACCAGAGCATCTATAGACGATATTTTAGAGGATGGTTGGAAAGTAGAATTTACTCCTTTGCCGTTTCAACTGGCCGGCATTGACTGGAAGTTAAAACTTATAAAAATTGAAAAACAATATCAATCTCCAAAAACCAGAATTGATTGTTATGTTCGAGATGTCACTTTATTTCATGAAGTTATACACATTCATTATGAAAAACATGGTGACATGCTTGCCGACGCAACATTTTTTGATATCACACAAGAACGCAGAGTAAACGGAGCAATAGTAGAATGGCTAGCCAGAAAATCAAGAGCTAATTCAAAACTATTAAAAAAAGCAGTAAAAGGATTTGGTTTCACACCACTACAATACGACATTGCAAGTCTTGAAGCATTCAAACCCTACACAGACATAAGACAAGAAACACTACCATTCAAAGAAAAAGAAACAACAACAGCAACAATTCCAAACTTCAACAACACACTAATGGAAGGATACTAAAAACAAAGAAAATTCTGATACGTGAAAGACACTAAAACAAAAAAAATCTTAAGATACTTTTATTTTATGCTTTATCACTCTTTCTAACAAATAGTCTATCACATCTTCAGTAATATTAAAAAATAAGTTCATATCAAAATAATTAATTTCTTCTTTTTTATGATCTTTATCTTTTAAAATCCTATAAACTCCCTGAAAAAGGGATTTTTGAAGACTTCCGCAAATTTCATTAGAAATAAATTTTGCATCCTTTAGTTTTTCAATATTTTTTTCAGGTTGGTGTAATTGTGCCGGTTTTTCAACAACTTTATCAGTGATTAAATAAAGGAAGTTTTCTATAACGCCTAATAAATCAGGAATTCCATCTTCTCCTCTTTCAAGTTTACTTCTTCCTTTTTCTAATAGTTCTGCAATTTTATCATATTTATATTCTTTTAATGTATCGCTTATTTTAGTTTTTACATAATGAGACATTGCTTGAGGTGGTTCTATTGGAACTGCATGAATCGCATCCATAACCTCTTTAATAAACTCTATGTTTGTATAAACTATATTGCTATGATCAAAATCAGATAACACAATTTTATTACTTAATTGAGCCATTTTATAATAAATTACGGGAATAGAAATGATTTTAATACTTATTATATCTCTCCCATTCTTTTTTTCTGAAGTGAATCTAAACTGAACCTCAAAAGGAAGCTCATTACGTAACTTTCTCATACGTTCAAAATATAAGTTATTCGATAATTCGTCCTCAGAAATAAGTCTTAAAAATTTCTTAATTTGAAATTTTAAAGGTATATCATCTTTACCCAAAAATCTCTGAAAGTTGATTGTTGAAAAACCATCAAGAGAAAATAAATCTCTTGTATCTTCAGGTTCATAAGATTTTTTACCCATATAATTCATTATAATTCTTTTAATATCTTTAATTCGTTCAAATTTACCTGGAAAATAATATTTGCCCCGGATTATAATATTTTCTACTTGCATAAAAAAAAAGTATTAAAACAGATATTTAAGTCTTTAGAATTCACCGCATAACAGCGAAGGGGGAGTCCGTGCTACGCACATATGAGAGTTTAAAACCGAGTCAGATTTTCTGTTTTTCCATTCTTAAAAAGATTTATATAAAAATTGTCTTTAATATATCTATGAATAAAGGTTCAATTTGGAGAAAATGGGATTTTCATCTACATACACCCTGTTCTATTTTGAATAATGGGTACGGTGATTCTTCTAAAGATGAAACTTGGGATAACTACATAGAACAAATTGAGAAAGTAGCAAAAGAAAAACACATTTCAGCTATAGGAATAACTGATTATTTCATGATTGAAGGATATAAAAAAGTTGAAGAGTATAAAGAAAAAGGAAGATTGGAAGATATCTTCATTTTTCCAAATATTGAATTCAGAGCAGACAAAATTATTACAGTAAAAAAAGAAGGAAAAACAACTGTCACAAAAAGAATTAATTTTCACATCCTATTTTCTCCCGATGTAGATATAAATACTATAAGAGAGCATTTCTTAGATGATATTGAATTTATTTATGAAGAGGACACCTTTTCTTCAGGTCAAAAAAGGAAACTAAAAATAAGTAATATAGCAGAGTTTGGAAAAACTCTAAAAAGTCAACATAAAAAATTCAAAGACATGTCTGATTTATTTGTTGGTTGTATGAATGCCGTTGTTGACCCTAATGCCGTAAAGGAGATATTAGAAAAAAATGATAAATTTAAAGGAAAATATTTGATTTGTCTTGCAGAAGACCATACATCTTTAATGGGATGGGATAGTGCAGCTCATGGCACTAGGAAACAACTTTTACAGATGTCACATTGTGTTTTTTCATCAAATAAAAAAACGAGAGACTTTTGTTTAGCGACAGGTAAAAATGTTAATGAACACCTTGCTGAATTTAAATCATTAAAACCCTGTATTTGGGGTTGTGATGGGCATGATTATAAAGATAGGTTTTTAATTCCTGAAAAGAACCAAGAAGGAAAAATTAATTTTTGTTGGGTGAAATCTGATTTAACTTGGAATGGATTAATGCAAATATTATATGAACCAAGACAAAGAATAAGAATCCAAGAAGATAACCCTGAAACACAAAAAAGTATCCATACCCTTGATAAGATAAAAATTGAGGAAACTGAAATAAATGCTGGACTAAAAATAAAAAAAACAGATATTGATCTAAATCATAATTTAATCTCTGTAATAGGTGGTAGAGGTTCTGGAAAAACTGCAATTCTTGATTTAATAGCTTCATGTTTCAAAGAAGGAGAAAAATTAGAACAATTAGATTCTTCTTTTTATAAGAGACTTTATGGTAAAAAGACTTCTAATAAGCCAATTACAGTTAAACTAAGTACAAAATCTAAAAAGGATGTTATCTCAAAGAAAATAGGAGAAGAAAAGAAGATTATTGACGAAGCAGATATTAGGTATATTACTCAGAAACATTTTGAAGGTTTATCATCCGATTCCCAGCAATTAAGTAAATATGTTTTTGATATTATCTTTGAGAAAAGTCCTGATGAGTTAGAACAATATTACACCAAAAAAGAAAGCATCAAAAATAAAGAAAAAGAGATTGAAAAAATTAATTTATCTATTCAACAATTATTAAATGAAATCAATGAAATTTCTGTTTTGAACGAAGAAAAGAAGAAAAAAGAAGGGGATAAAAAAGACTGTGAAGAAAGGATAAAGGAAATAGAAGATAAAGAAAAGATAGATGAGAAACTAGATGAGGTCGCTAAAAAACTTAAAGAAAAGAGGGATGAACGTAAAGATCTTGAGAGTGCAAAAACTAGACTTGAGACTATTAAAACAAGTATGGAACAAATACATAACTTTAATTCCTTGGTGGAAGGATTTAATGATGAGTTTAGTGAAAAACTTAAGATTGGTAAGCTAGATATGTTTGATATTGGATTATTTGAAAAAATAAGTTCGAGTATAAAAACTAATGAAGAAACTATTTTAAAAAAAATAGAAGAAATAAGCAAAGAAATAGAAGAAATAAATAAGGAGTTTAAATCTTTTGAAGAAACTCATAAAACTATTAGTGAATTAAAGAAAAAATTGATAACTATTAATGAAGATATCGAAAAAATAGATAAAAAAATAGAAGAAATGAAAGAGAAAGAGAAAGAAATAAAATCTCTACAAAATAATATATTTGATATAACAAAAGAAATAATCAAAGGACATATAGAATTAAGTGATTTCTTAAATAAACATATTAAAAAAATTGAACAAGGAAAGAACGAATTGCTAAAAAATCTAGACTTTTGCATAGTGCTTGAAATCGATAATAGTTCTTTCTGTGATAAGATAAATGAGCATGTGAACAATCAAACTATTTCTCGAAGGGAATTATCTTTAAATATAGAAAGAGAAATAATTAAACCCTTAAACGATATTATAAATGATTCCAAAGATGAATATGATAAACTCAAAGAAGGTTATGAGAAAGTACACGAAATTATAGAAGATAAGTTGAAAAAAAAGGTAAAATACGCCGAGGTTAATAATTCATTATTTGAAATACCTATAAATACAAAAATCAATATAAGTTTAGATAAAATACCTTTAGAGAGTTTATCTATGGGACAGAGAGCTATAGTATTAATGCAAACTATACTAGCTTACGATGATAAACCTTTACTAATTGATCAGCCAGAAGAGGATTTGGATAATAAATACATCTATGAACAACTAGTATCAGCTTTAAGAAAAGCAAAAGAAAAAAGACAAGTGATAATAGCAAGCCACAATGCAAATTTAGTTGTAAATACAGATTCTGAGCAAATTATTATTGCAGATTATAAAGATGGGGAAATATCTTATACGGTTGGCACTATTGAGAATTTAGACACACAAGGTAAAATTAAAAGCATTTTAGAAGGAGGAAAAGAAGCTTTTGAAAAGAGAAAAGAAAAGTATGGCTATAAATTTTAAAAAATGAAAGAAGAAATTAAAGAATTTGTTTCAAGCAGTATAAAGCAAATACAAGATGCATTGTCTGAGGGATTTATTTTAGATACTAAATTAGATTTTGATATTTCAGTTTCAACAAAGTTAGATGTAGATGGTAAAATTGATATCAAACTTGCAGGCATTGGTTCTAACCTACAACAATCAAACACTCACAGATTAAAATTTTCAATAATTGATGAAATAGCCCAAGAAAAATTATCTAAACAAAGTCTTCAAATGATAAATGGTTTTTTTACAAATATGGTAAAATTAAGTCAAGAATATGAACAAATTGATAATAAATAATTATGAGGTAAAAATGGCTACGAAAACTAAGAAAACTAAAAAACGTGCTACGCCTAGAAAACGTGTCACTTTCTATGTTCAAGAGAAAGGTAAAAAACGAAAGAAAAAGGTTTCTTTTTTAGCAAGAAGGTAAAATGGTTACTGAATATCACAAAAGAATCGAAGACGAATTGTTAAAGTATGGACAAGAATTAGTCTTGAATAAAAAGATTAGGAAGGTATATCAAGGTAATAAAAGTCCTTTAAGCATTGTTGATCCTAAAACTAAAATGATAGTTAACTATCAACCAGACATATATTTTATTCTTAAGAATAATAAAAAACTGATTATTGAAATATTAGATAGTGAAGAAAAGAAACAAGATATAATCATTGCAGACATTATACGTTCAATACTTGTTGAAAATGTAAATACTATTGCATTCATTTTTCCTGGTGATATCAAGGATGAACAAACGATTATAGCAGCATTAAAAACTATATATAAAGGTCTTACCCATTTAGGAATAAAATTAAAAGATTTACCAGATGATAAAAAAACTGGTCCTTATTCTATTACTAGAACAATAGCAGGAAATAAAGTGAGATTAAAGGAAAAGATAAGAGAATACTTTCCTTAGAATTTTTTAGAACGCCCCCTGTCCTACGGATATATAGTCTTGACTTCGAGAAAAAGATTTTTTCTATTATTAATTGTGCAATCCTATCACCACGCTAATCTTGTTTTTTTCTTTTGTTTTTAGAATGTGTTTTGTTTTTTATTCGAATGGTTCTTTTTCTGGTATGTAGTCTGCTATTTTGAATAGTGTTTGTTCTTCGAATGATATTCTGTTTTTTATTCCTTCAATGAAATTGTTTATTAATAGCTTGCTTTTTGATAGTTCACAACTTTTGTTTATTTGATTTAATGTTGTTACTTCTTTTGTGATAACTTCTTTTGATTTTGCTAGTTCTTTTAGGTCTGCTTTGTTTCCTAGTTCTTTATTGATGTATTCGTAGAATAGTTCTTCTTTTGTTAAATGGTTCATTATATACTTAGAATTGTTTTTGATGAATTTTTCGATAATGTTTAATACTGTTTTTTCGTTTTTTGCAGTGTTTGTTTTCTTTTCTAGTTTGTCTAATTCTTTAAGAATGTTTTTGTGCTCTTCTTTTAATACGTTAATATACGGTATCACATGTTATATCTTGTAAGCACATATAAAAATTTTGTGCTTCACGTCTAAAAAGACTGTTTAATGTCATAATACCTCTTTGTAATGCTCAACTGCTAGTAATCTTTGAATAAAGTCTTGTTTTGGTAACAACTTTTAAATATTGTGTTGTTTTTTGGTGTTTTCATGAATAAGAATTTGCTTTTGAAATTGACTGTTTTTGTTATTGTTTTAGTCTACGTGTTCACTTCTGGTTTGGCTGGATTGTTTACTGATTATTTGTGGTTTGACGCTTTGGGTTTTGAACAAATTTTTTTGATATCTTTTTTTGCTAAGATTCAATTGTTTTTTGTTGCCGCAATAATTTTTTTCTTTTTTGCAATTGTTAATGTTTTTATATCATCAAAAATAATCAGAAAAAACAGGTTTCCTTTCAAATTAAAATTACTTATCATAACAGTTTTATCTGTTATGGTTGGCTTTAGTGTTTCTTCAAAATGGTTTAAGTTTTTGCAATTTTTTAATCAAACATCTTTTAATATCCTAGATCCTATTTTTGCGAAAGATGTTTCATTTTATGTTTTTTCACTTCCTTTATACCAAACAATTTTAGGTTTTTTTGTTAGCACAGTAGTTCTGACTACTATTTTGGTAGTCTTAGATTATTTGAACTCGTTTATAGATTTTAAGCAATTATTTACTGATTCACAATTTCCTAAAGAAGTTGTCACAATGCCTCATAAATCGTTTGATTTTAAAGTATTGTTCACTAAAAGAAAAGCAATAATTCATTCTGGAATTTTAATATCAATATTCTTTTTATTATTAGCTGTAAAACATTATCTTTCAAGATTTTCTATAATGTACTCAAAGAAAGGCATTGTTGTAGGAGCAGGTTATTCTGATGTTGTAGCGTACTTGCCAATGATCAAAATTTTAATGTTTTTGGCTGTTATCATGGCAGTAATGCTATTAGTTTGGGTTTTTTATATTTCAAAACAGCCAAAATTAAGAAAAAGGCACGTTTTTGCTTATGCGCTAATAGTTTATTTATTGTTTGGTTTCGTAGGCCCTACTATGATTCCTGGGCTTGTGCAAACATTAAAAGTTTCGCCTAATGAGATCAATCTTGAAAAGCCATACATTGAAAATAATATAAAGTTTACAAGGTTAGCGTATAATCTAGCAGATGTTGAAGAGAAAGATTTTGATGTTGAAACAGCTTTAACTTCTACAATTTTGGACGGTGCAAAAGAAACTATTGATAATGTTAGAATATTAGATTGGCGTCCACTAACTAAAACTTACAAGCAAACACAAGAGATAAGATTGTATTATGATCTTGCAGGTATTGACATTGACAGATATATTATTGATGGAAAATACACTCAGGTCATGCTGTCCCCTAGAGAACTAGACCAAAATCAAATAACTGCGAACGCAAAAACTTGGGTTAACTTGCACATGGTTTACACTCATGGTTTTGGTGTTGTGATGAGTCCAGTGAACAAGGTTACAAAGCAAGGATTGCCTAATTATTTTATTAAAGACATCCCGCCAGTTTACACAGTTGACGAAACTAATTTAAGAATTTCAAAACCGCAAGTGTATTATGGAGAAAGAGACAATGATTATGTTTTAGTTAACACAAAAACACAAGAGTTTGATTTTCCTAAAGGCGATACTAACGAATACATTAATTATGATGGTAAAGGAGGAGTAATATTAGATTCTTTCTTTAAAAAATTATTATTTGCTGTAAAGTTTACAGATGTTAAAATTTTATTATCTTCAGATATAACAGTTGATAGCAAACTAATGTTCACGCGAAATATTGTTGATAGAATATCAAAGCTCACACCATTTTTAGGATTGGATAGTGATCCTTACTTAGTTATTGATAATGGCAAATTATTATGGATTGTTGACGCGTACACACTATCAGGAAATTATCCTTATTCTGAAAAATATGGACAAATAAATTATATAAGAAATTCTGTCAAAATAGTTGTTGACGCGTACGATGGCAGCGTAACATATTATGTTATTGACACAACTGATCCTATAATAATGACTTATGCTAAAATATTTCCTAAACAATTCAGACAATTTGAAGATATGCCGGCAAGTTTAAAAGCTCACATAAGGTATCCTGTGGACTTGTTTAAAATACAATCACAAATTTATAGCATTTATCACATGGACGATGTTAAAGTTTTTTATAATAAAGAAGATGCATGGCAGATTCCAAACGAAGTTTACGGTGTTGGAGAACAAGTAACAGTTGAACCTTATTATATAATAATAAAACTTCCCCAAGAGACTAAAGAAGAATTTGTTTTAATGACATCTTTCACGCCAATAAAAAAGGATAATATGGTCGCTTGGATGGCCGCAAGGTCAGATGGTGATAATTATGGAAAGTTAATACTTTACAAATTTCAAAAAGATAAATTAATTTATGGACCCCTGCAAATTGAAGCAAAAATTGATCAGGACTCTGAAATTTCACAACAACTCACTCTTTGGAGTCAGCAAGGCTCAAGGGTTACAAGGGGAAATTTGCTCGTAATACCAATAAAGGACAGTATTTTGTATATTGAACCATTATATATTCAAGCAGAAACAGGCCAACTTCCAGAACTAAAAAGAGTTTTAGTGTCTGACGGTGTACGAGTCGTGATGGAAGAAGACTTATCTACTGCTTTAGAAGTTTTGTTTGGCAAATCTAAACAAGTTTTTGTTGAAAAAGAAGAAAAATCAACAATTGAACTTATTGAAGAAGCACAAACTTATTATGATCTAATACAAGATTCAATGAAACAAGGAGATTGGACGGGCATAGGAGACAGTTTAGACAAATTAGGCACTGTTCTTGACAATCTAAAAAGTGATTAATTTATTATTGCATTAAAAACTTTTTCTTATTTTCCACTGCTTCCGAATCCTTTGAACAGTTTTTAGTTTATCCATTTTTTAATAGTATTTTTGTTATCTCGTTTTTGCTTCCTACTCTCATTGGTGGACCCCAAGTTCCTGTTCCAGGACTAATGTAGAGGTAACCATCGCCTATTTTGTTTAATCCTTTGTAAGGTCTAAACTCTATCATTACCATTAAATCGAATGGTGTTATTTGTCCTGCGTGCGTGTGCCCTGTTATCATCAAATCAACTCCTTTTTCCAGTAATGCTTTTGCTTGTTTTGGCCTGTGATTTAATAGTATTGTGTACTTAGAATCGTTAACTTTTAGTTTGTCAAGTTTTGAAATATTTGCTTTTTGTCCTTCTATGTCATCAAAGCCTATGATGTCAACTCCTTTGACACTGACTTTTTTATCCAAAAGCAATGTCATAGTAGTTTTAGAAAGTAATCCTAACACTGCACTTTTGCCTGCGTAGGTTTCGTGGTTTCCTGTGACAAAATAGGTTGGAGCTTTTAGGTTATTAAGTGGTAAAAACATGTCAGCAGTGTACTTTCCAGTACCATCGACCAAGTCTCCTGTGATGACTACTATGTCTGGTTTTAAATTATTAGTTCTCTCTACTAAATGTTCTAAAAATTTTGTGTTGCGAATTGTTCCGTAGTGCACGTCTGAGAGTTGTACTATCACTAAATCATTTTTTATTTTTTTAGATTTTATAACAACTGTTTTTTCATGAATTGTTGCACCACCGATCAAACCAATGATTGATAGCAAAACTGCAACAGTTATTAGTAC
This sequence comes from Candidatus Woesearchaeota archaeon, assembly GCA_018221105.1. GTDB lineage: Archaea > Nanobdellota > Nanobdellia > Woesearchaeales > JAAOYA01 > JAAOYA01. Next base: position 251,286 of record JAAOYA010000001.1, read on the forward strand.
AACTCCTGATACAGGCGTTGCAATATTGAAAAACAAATTCAGTATTTTATACGCTAGAGTAATAATAAATAAGTAGAATATTATTCCAAGCCATGTTGCTCCAATAAAGTATACTGCTCTTGTTAGTGCGTTATACAAGGCGTTTTCGATTAGTGTTGCCACGACATATGACAGGCTTAGCCCTACTAATAACAAGTAAAAACCTGCAGTTTTTTCTAAATTAAATAGTGTGTAAAGGTTTGAGAACACGAATAGGTGCATCAAGAATAGAAAAGTGAAAAATATCGCAAAAAATATTAAAAATTGTATTGCTCTCCGCATTTCAATCACAAGTTATTGCTTGTTTAATAAGTTTTTGATGATAAACTTTATATAATACTGTATAATAGTTTTTCAAAGTATTCAGGGGTGAGGCATTAATGGCTAAGAAAAAAAGCGTTAAGAAAAAGACAACAAAGAAAACTGTTAAGAAAACTATTAAAAAAAGGCCTGTTAAAAAAAAGACTGTTGCCGATCAATTACTCTCAAAAGTTAATACTCATAAACAACCTTTAGCTTTGATACTAATTATTGCTATTGTCGGTGTTAGCGCGTTGTACATACTAAGTGATAAGCCAACAACTTCAAGTAATGTTGTTGACGTGGAATTTTTTATTATGAGCCAGTGCCCATACGGTACTCAGGTTGAGAATGCTTTCGCTCCAGTTCTTGAAGAATTTGGCAGTTCGATAAACTTCAATTTAGGTTTTATTGGAAAAGTCAATGATGACGGTAGTTTGCAAAGTTTGCATGGCCAAAAAGAAATTGATGGTAATAGAATTCAGGCTTGCGCACAAGAGTTACAACCTGAAAAACTTATGGATTTGGTTCTTTGCATGAATGAAAATGCTGGAACAATTCCTGATAATTGGCAGTCTTGCGCAAAGCGCGAAAACCTTGATGAAAAAGCTTTACAAGAGTGTTACGCTGGCACTCAAGGACAAAATTTAATCCTTGATGCTTTCACCCAGAGTGTTGAGCGCCAGGTTACTGGCAGTCCTACAATGTATTTTAATGGAGTTCTTTATGGTGGTGCTCGTGACACTGCTGCTTTCAAATTAGAAATTTGTAATCAATTAAACTTCAAACATTCTAAGTGCGACAGTATACAAAAACCTGTAGAAGTAGAACTTACAATTCTAAACAGTGAAGATTGCACTTCGTGTAATCCCGCGCAAGTTGTTGGTGCTAGCAAACAATTTTTTCCAGGTGTCACACTAAAAGAAGTTGACGCCAGTACTAAAGAAGGTAAGGCTTTGATTGAAAAGTACGACCTAAAGCTTGCGCCAGCGTACATTTTTGATAGCACCATTACCCAAACTGCTACTTGGAAGTCTAATGAACAATTAAAAAACGCTTTTGTTGACTTAGGCGATGGCAATTATAGAATTATGGATCAATCTACAGGCGCATCATATTATTTAGATGATACCGAGCGATTAAAAGCTTTTGAGCGTTTAGGAATAACTCTTGGTGATAACAAGCCACAAATTGACTTTTACGTGATGAGTTATTGTCCTTACGGTAATACTGCTGAAGAAGCAATAAGTCAAGTGTTTCACAAGTTTGAAGGCTTGGCAGAGTTCACACCGCATTACGTGATTTATTCTAATTATCAAGGCGGCGGGCCAAAGTATTGTTTAGATGCTGATAGCAAGTATTGTTCTATGCATGGAATCACAGAGTTGAACCAAAACTTGCGAGAAATGTGCGTGCTACAAGAGTATGATGTTGGCAGGTGGTTTCAATTTGCTATTGCTATGAATTCAAAGTGCAATTATGAAAACGCTGACACTTGCTGGGAGCCAGTAGCAACAGATTTAGGATTGGACACTCAAACAATCACTGATTGTTTTGACACTAACGCAGAAGCTTTTGCAGCTAATGAACTAGCGCTTAATAATTTGTTTGGTGTTAGTGGCAGCCCGACTGTTTTTATTGATGGAACATTATTTTCTGGTCAGCGAACTGCTGACGGTTACCAAAAAGCTTTATGCGAGGCTTTTGACGAAAAACCAAGCATTTGTGATACTCCACTTGGCGATCCTTCAGTTAAACAGATAGTTCCAAGCGGTGCTTGTGGTTAGGTGAAAAAAGTATGGCAATTTGTGTAATAGCGTTAGTTGTTTTTAGTGTTTTAGGAATTTTTAGTGCATCGCACAGAAAGATTGCCAAAGAAGCTTTTGATTGTGTGTTTCGACGTCTTACTTTGCGAAAGTGCGAGACTGGTCTTGACAAGCGCTTGAAAAGTCAGATTACTGGCAGTCTAATGCTAAAAGCTCCAAGAGTTGCAAAGTTCACTTACAAAAATTTTGAAGTATTAAGTTGGATTCTAACAATACTACTAATCGCATCATTAGGTTACAGCACATTTGGAGCGTATAATTTTGTGCGCTACGGCAATTGCAATGGTGATAGTGACGAATTCTGTATTTTTGACGCTTTAATACCTGAAGGCGAAAGTGAAGCTATTAGTGCTTGCGGTACTGTAGAGCCAAACCTTGATAATCTTATAGTGCCACAAATTGGCGACTCTCACACTATAGGCCCAGAAGATGCCAAGGTCATAATCATAGAGTTTGGCTGTTATTCTTGCCCCTTTAGTCGGGAAGCACAACCAGTAGTTGAACAAGTACTAGAAGAGTACAAAGACGAAGTTTTGTTTGTGTTCAAACATTTTCCTATAATGACTCATAATGATAGTTTGCAAGCTGCTATCGCGTCTGAGTGCGCTGACGAGCAAGGCTTTTTTTGGGATTATCACACAATACTTTTTGAAAATGATAATCACTCAAAAGAAGCTCTAATTGAGCACGCAGGATTAATTGAAGGTTTAGATGTTGCACAATTCAGTCTTTGCCTGGCAGTGCAAGAGTACGTTGATGTTGTCAATACTGAAATTGATGAAGGCAAAGCTTCTAACATTTACGGAACACCAACATTCTTTATTAATGGCGAGCCATTGGTTGGACCAAAAACCTTCAGACAATTCAAAAGAGTCATCAATAGAGAATTAAAATAATGCTTATTTTGATAACCTTTAAATAATATCATCTCGTTGTACGCACTATGGCAAATGTTGAAAAGTTACGAAAAGATTTTCCAATACTAAATTCTAAGAATGCTCCAATTTACTTTGATAACGCTTGCAACACTTTAAGGCCCAGGCAAGTTCTTGATGTAATGAATGAATATTATGAAGATTTTCCATCTTGTGTTGGCCGCTCTCACCATAAACTATCACAGTTAGCAACCCAAAAAGTTGATGCTGCCAGAAAACAATTACAAAATTTTGTTGGAGCAAAAAAATCTAGTGAAATTATTTTCACGCGTAATGCTACTGAAGGCTTCAACTTAATTGCTAACAGCCTCGACTTTGAAAAGAATGATATTATTGTAAACTCTGACAAAGAGCACAATTCTAATCTTGTTCCATGGCTTGTAATAGAGCAAAAAAAAGGCCTTAAGCGCGTTATGACAACAAGCAATACTGACAACACTTTCGATGTTGAAGCATTTGAACAAATGATGAACAAAGGAGTCAAACTAGTAAGTATTGTGGAAACGTCTAACATGGACGGGGTTACTAACCCTATTAAAAAAATCGCCAAAATTGCGCACGATTATGGCGCTTTAGTGCTTGTTGATGGTGCACAGTCAACTCCGCACTTTGAGACTAATGTTAAAAATAGTGGTGTTGATTTTATGGCATTCTCAGCTCATAAAATGTTAGGCCCTAGTGGCATGGGAGCATTATATATTAATCAAAAGCACGAAGACAGCCTGGCACCTTTTATTGTTGGCGGCGACACTGTCAGCGATACAACTTACGAGCAAGCAATTTTTGAGAAACCTCCTAAAAAGTTTGAAGCGGGACTGCAAAATTATGCTGGAATCATTGGTTTTGGCGCTGCAGCAAATTACTTAAAAAAACGTGTTGGTTTTTCTACTATTAAAAAACAAGACTTGGCAATCAACAATTTAATAACTGATAAATTGTTAGAGCACAACGCCACAATTATTGGTCCAAAAGACGCTAAAGAGCGCTCTGGAATAGTATCCTTCTACTTGCAAGGCCTCGACAATCACCAACTAGCAATGATGCTTGACAAATCTGCCAATATCGCTGTTCGCAGTGGAGTGCATTGTGTTCACTCATGGTTTAACGCTCATAAACTCGATGGCAGCGTAAGGGTCAGCAGTTATTTCTATAACACAATAAAAGAAGCGCAAAAGTTCAATGATGCACTTGACAAAGTATTAAAGGTCATGATTAAATAATTCTAGTAAATTTTATATAGTCCTCAAATCACAAGTTGTTAATGCAAGAGCGCAAGCACATTTACAGGTTTTGGCTTTTAATTTTTATTATTGTAAGTTTTGTAGTTGTTTACCAGTTCACTGCACTGTCAGACTTTTTTTCTCCTGAAAGTCTTGTTAACACAATTCATAATGCTGGAATGTGGGCTATACTGATTTTCATAACGCTAATGATTTTTGGCGCTATTATAAATGTTCCAAGCCCATTATTTTATGTTGCTAGTGGTATGGCTTTCGGAGCGTATTTTGGAACAATGATAAGTGTCCTTGGAGCAGTGCTAGCGTCAATTATTGTTTTTGGTTTTTCAAGAGCTCTTGGTGAAGAAGTTGTTAAAAAAGTTTTAAAAGAAAAATTTAAAAGATTTCATAAAATATTAGACAATAATGGTTTGGAAATAATTCTTATAAGTCGCTTGACGCCTTTTAGTCCTTATAATGCTGTCAATTACGCTGCAGGAGTCACCAATATTAGTTTTAAAGATTATTTTGTTGGAACACTAATTGGAATAATCCCAAAAGTTTTCGCTTTTAATTACCTATCAAGTCCTTACACAGTATATTGGAGTGGAGAATTTTTTATGATGTCATTTGTTTTTTTACTGGTACTTTTTTACTGGCCTGCACACTATTGGCGCAAAGAAAAAAGAAAGAAACTAGTTTAAGACTCTAATGCTTTATCAATTGCTTCTTGGTTAAAACCTACTATGATGGCGCCGCCAATGTCAAGTACTGGAACTCCCATTTGACCGCTTTTTTCTATCATCTCGTGAGCTCTCTCATGATCTTGTGAAACATCAACATGATCATACTTAACATTTTTTTCGTCTAAGTATTGTTTTACTCGAACACACCACGGGCAAGTCGGTGTTGAATATACAATGATTTTTTTGCTCATTTTGTATCCACCTCGAATTTTTGCAGTGCGCAATTATTTATAAAAGTATTGTATTAGTTAATTTTATAAACTCGCAAGGTGTTATTTTGCTTTAAAGGGTGTGATTATTGACTAACGTGTTTTTTGATTTTGGACTGATTATTGTAATAGCTACTTTTTTTGCGATTATAGCTCGTTACTTGCGCCAACCACTTATTCCTGTTTACATTATTACTGGTTTAATAATTGGTCCTGGTTTGGGTTTTATTACCGACATTGAAATGATTAAGACTGTTTCAGAAATCGGTATTGCTTTTTTGCTTTTTATTGTTGGTCTAGAATTAGATTTTAGAAAATTACAAAATATTGGTTTTGTAGCGTCAGTTGGCGGCTCACTGCAAGTAATCACAATTTTTATTTTAGGATTTTTAATTTCTATGCTTTTAGGTTTTGGTTATCCAGCAAATATTTATTGGGGTTTGATAGCTGCGTTTTCTTCTACAATGGTAGTTATTAAAATGCTTGCTGACAAGGGAGAATTGTCAACTTTACACGGTAGAATAATAATTGGAATATTATTAATGCAAGATGTTTTTGCACTGATTGCGATAACAACTCTTTCAACTTTGAATAATTTATCATTTTTCTTAGTGATATTTTTTATTTTTAAGGGTTTGTGGGTTATGATTTTCGCGCTTGTTAGTGGTAAATTTTTGCTGCCACCACTTTTTAAGTTTGCAGCAAAAAGCCAGGACTTGCTTTTTTTGTTGTCAATTAGTACTTGTTTTGGTTTTGCAATGCTTTTTACCTACGCTGGATTTTCACTAGCTATCGGAGCTTTTATTGCCGGGCTAGCGCTTGCTAGTCTTCCTTACAGCACTGAAATTATTGGCAAGGTTAAAAGCTTGAGAGATTTTTTCGCCACAATATTTTTTGTGTCATTAGGTTTAGAATTATCACTTGTTAGCTTATCACAACACATTCCAACAATAATTATTTTTTCAGTACTTATTGTTATACTAAAACCGTTATTTATCGCGTTTATAGCCTCTATTTTTGGCTACACAAAACGCAATAGTTTTTTATCAGCGATATCTTTAGGCCAGGTTAGCGAGTTTTCACTTATTCTAGTGGCTCAAGGATTACTATTAGGTCACATAACACAAGAAATTTTTTCTCTAACTATTGTTTTGACAATAATAACTATCGGTATTAGCTCTTATTTTATCAAGTTTGATAAGACAATCTATAACAAGATATCTCATAAGTTAAAAATTTTGGATAGGGTGGCTCTTGATAAGTCATTGCAGTATGGAAGTCATAAAGAAAAAGAAGTCATCCTAGTGGGCTATCATAGAATAGCTTATAGTATTGTTGAAAAACTTCACAATTTAAGAAAAGATTTCATAGTCATAGATTATAATCCTGATATTATCCGAGAGCTTGCCAGTGAAAAAATTACTTGTTTGTATGGTGACATATCTGACCCTGAAATATTGCAAAAAATTGATTTTAAAACTGCAAAGCTCATTGTTTCAACAATTCCTGAAGAAGATGACAACAAACTATTATTACAAAAAGCCAAGGATGCCAACCCTAAGGTTATGGTTTTTGTTACGGCAAACCAGATTGATGAAGCACTAGAATTGTATGATCGCGGCGCGGACTATGTTATAATGCCGCATTTTCTTGGCGGAGAACACACTAGTTTGATGATTGAAGACACTCAAGATTTTGAAAAATTATTAAAAAATAAAATGCGCCACGTTGACCAATTGCAAAAGCGTCGAGGTGTTGGCCAAACACATCATAAAAATGTCAAGTGAAAAAAAAGAATTGTTAGTCAAGGCTAGTGCCTTAAAGCCTATTGTTCAAATTGGCAAGAATGGTTTGACAAAGACTGTTATTGAAGAAATAATCAAGCATTTAAAAAAAAGAAAGTTGATAAAAGTCAAACTCTTAAAAAGTATTGTTAGTAACGCTGACAAAAAATTGCTTGTTGATGAGCTTGTAGCAAAGACTAACTCTACAAGATTACAAGTTGTTGGCAGTGTTGTGACATTGTATAAAAAATAATGTTTTTTCCATTAATTTTATAAAGGCACTCGTGCACAATACTGGTATGGATGTCACAAAGTTTAAAGAGTTGCTGGCAAGTCATGGTTTTGGAGAGTTTGACGAGGACGGCACTGCAATTGCCAGTATTGACGAGCACGAAGTAGATATTAATGGCAATAAGGTTGTGACTCGTTTTCCTGATAGTAAGGGCAATTATTACAGGCTTGTTTTTGAATCATACACTCATTCTGTTGAGGAAAGTTATTATTGGATTTTAAATCACCTAAAAGAAGATTTGGGTTTTACACTGCAAGAAAAAGTTATTGACACTTTTACTGCTAGTGAACAATCAGCTTTTTGGGGTGCTTCAGCTCAAAGGCTTAGCTTGCAACAACAAAACGCTCAAAATTATTTGCGAACTATCAGTGAAATGCTTAACGGTGTTTACCAATTGGTTCGAGAGATCAGAAATATTGATATTAACCTTTCATATTATGCTGACGTGCAAAAAGCTATTGAAGAAGAAAAAAAGCTTGGCAGGAATAAAATCTCTAAAGGATTGCTTGATAAGCGTAATGATGCTGAAATCGTGCTAAAAGACAAGTGGGTAACACAAGTTGAGGGCGGCACTAAAAGTCCTACTAGTGTTCTTGGATTGTCACAACAGGTCGGTTTTGCAACTTTGCCAGACTTATTTTATAAAACGCATGTTAATTCTAAAGAAGACATCGGCTCTAGAATGGATAAACTGGCTAAAGATTTTAATCCTTCAGTTTTGAGGGTTTTGCGCGAGAAACTTCGAGAGTTTTTTGAGTGGAAAGAGCACACTCAAAAAGAGTTGGAAGTTCGCAAAAACTTCCAGGTCAAGTATTTAAGACAAATGTTTAATAGTGTTCGATTGTATGCCCAATGGGCCAGGCCTTACATGAAGCATGCTAACAGGTTGTCTTCTAAGGATCGCATGATTGAAGACCCTTCTCTTATTGCTGCTTTTGATGGAGCGCTTATCGAAATTGAAACATTATGTATGAAAAAATTTTCTGAAAAAACTGCTAACAAAGACTTTTATAGCGTGATTAGCGTTTCAGTAAATCATAAAACCAGGCCTAGTCTTGATTACCAACGTGATCAACATCAGCACCGCGGCCCTATTCACGTTGGAGCTACTGAGATTGTGTTGCGCGCTTACGCTTGGGATGATGAACAATTGCAAAATTATCGTGATATGAGAAAAGAAGAAGATTTGGCATTGCTTGCAGAGATTGACACTGGCATTAAAGATTCTCTTGAGAGTTTAGGTGATGAGATGAAAACATATTTGAAAGAGGCTGGTGAATCGTTTGAGCTTACCCGTGAAGAGAAAAAGGCTGAGACTGTTAGTAAAAAGAAAAAAGATTCTCATAAACAACATTTTTTCGAGCCTTTCTACGCGCCATTCGCACCTATAGTAATGTTTTATAAGAGAAAGAGCGGCGAGAAAACCCGTTTGCCTAGTGGTAAAAAAGAGACAAAGCATCATAAATGGTTAAAAAAAGGTGTTAAGGATAGTGCACTAAAGACTGCTAGTGGTATGATGTGGCACGTTTACAAGAATTATAAGAAGAGTCATCGAATGCTTGCATGGTAAATGAAGCTTGAAGAATTTATTGAACGCTTGCGCAAAGCTAAAACACAAGAAGAACGTGATGAAATTTTGCGTGAGTACGAAGAAGAATTAAAGAAACAGCTTGCAGAGCGTCAAAAGCTTGCAAGCGCGCGCGAAGAAGAAGTTGAAGAGTTGCAGCGCCAAATAAATGTTGCTGAAAACCTCGCGCAAGCCGAGAATCTTCAAGATTTGCAAGAGCGCCTTGAAGTGTTGCGAGAGCAAGAACAACAAGAGCGTGAAAAAGCAGAGCAAGAGCAATCTCGACTAGAAGAAATCGCTGCACAGGAGAGTCAATCACGCGAAAACAATGTTGCATCGCAAGATTTTGATCCTAAAGAACTTTATAGTTCAGGAGTAGAAAAAGTTTATGAAGAATCAACCCAAAGTGATAGTGGTGGCGAGTTGCCATCAAGTGTTTACAAATCCTCAGATGGCGGGGGAGTTAGTACTGATTCAAAAAAAGCACTAAAAAAGTTAGGACTTGATTATAGTAGTGATGATTAAAATGGCAGACTACACTCATTCAATGGATCGTGCTCATGGAGGGCAAGACTCTTATACTCCTGTAGATATTACACCTCGAGAGCTTGGAGCTAATGTTAATCCTTTTGTGCAACCGCGCGAAGGCCTAAAAGCGCGTATTTTTGAAGGATTATCAAAGATTGAGTTTGAGTTTATGGGTGCTGGCAAGGGCAACAGTCAAAGTTTTACTCCTGAAACTTTTGGCGCTTTGGAGCGCAAGGAATTGCGCGAACTAGCACATCTTAATGAGATGGAAACAACTACTCACGCCAGTCCTAACGCTGGCGCTATTAGCGGTTTTACACAAAACGGTTTTAATGATCAGGCTAGTGAGCGCTCAATTAAAGAGTTAAAAAAAGCTATTGATTTTGCTGGCGAAGCATCAACCGGCGGAGCGGTAGTGTTTCACATTGGAGAGTGGATTAGGCCAATATCAACACATACCAGTTTTGAAGGTTTTGAAGGAGAAAAAAATAAAGAATTGTACACTTTAGCTGACGAGGAAACAGGACAGTTGATCAATATTAGCCGCGATCAAAAGTTTTACTTGGCAAAAGAAAAAGATGGTAAAGTAGAGCATGACGATAAAGGATTGGTTGCTGTTGAAGAATTGCGCTTTGATGATGTTTACAAAAAAGCATTAGCTGATGAAGAATTCAAAAAAAATAATCCTGATTACAAAAGCCTTTCACAACAAGCGATTGTCTTACGATTTGCACATTTTGATCCTGAACTAAAAACTGCTCGCGGCAGAGCAGTGCGCTACGCTAAATGGGCTGAAAAAAATGGTAGTGCTCAAGGCAGTCCTTTTGAGATTGGCGAAGAAGAAGCTATTGGTGCAGCGCAACAATATGAAAAACTAAAAACGCAAGTTGGTCGTTGGCGCTCTGTTGAAGAGATTGGTCTTAAAAAGACTGCTCAAGCAATGTCCAAAACTGCAATGCACACTCGAGCGGTGTACCAAAAAAATAAAAGTCATTTGAAAAAGCAGTTGTATTTGGCACCTGAAGCTTTCATGCCTGAACAATACGGCTCGCACCCTGACGAGTTTGAAAAAATCATTAATAAATCACGCGAAGAATTTGCAAGACGATTACACGATGATAAAGGTCTAAGTACAGAGCAGGCTTCAAAAGAAGCAGCACAGTATATCAAGGGAACAATTGATATTGGTCACATGAATCAATGGCGCCAATATTATAAAGCTAAAGAGCCACAAAAGAGCGATCAAGAGTTTGATAAGTGGTTGGTTGGAAAGTTTTCAAAACTTGCAGAGAAAGGTTTTGTCGGTCATGTTCACTTGAGTGATAATTTTGGCTATGATGACGAGCACATCACGCCAGGCGAGGGTAACGCTCCGATTAAAGCTTTTGTAAAAGCCATGAAAGAAGCGTCAAAAAAGAGCGGTACAGACATCGATTTTATTATGGAAACAGGCCCTTTTAATCCTACTACTGCATGGAGTGATACACTGGCACATTTTGACAGTCCTGTTTTTGGCGTTAGTCGTAAAATGCCTCCTGTTGATGGTTTTGGACAAATTCATGATAGTTATTTTGGCAAGACCAAAAGCGCTAATTATATTGTTGGCGATTATGCTCCAAGCGAGCGATTTCGGGGTGCACCATTTTATAGTGGTTTGCCATTAGAATAAAAAGCTTTAAAAACATGCTTTGCAATTGATTGATAAAAGAGGTGGAAGTTTGGAATTTGATGTTGACAAACACGAGTTTAACAAAGAAAAGTATTCTAAAGATGACTTTGATATAGTACTCTCTTTTGCAAAAGAATTATCTAGTGAAATCAAAGAATTATTAAGAGCTGTAGTAATCTTCGGCAGTGCAGCTCGCCACGAAAAAAAAGCTAATGATATTGATGTGCTAGTGGTTTTGGATGATGCTAGTGTTGAGATTACTTCTGAGCTTTCACAAGCTTACTCTAGTATCACTTCTAAAATCGTCAATAAAGTAAGTCGTAAACTTCACATTACAACACTTAAATACACAACTTTTTGGGAGTATGTTAGAAGTGGCGATCCTGTCGGAGTAAATATTTTGCGCGATGGCGTTGCAATACTTGATAAAGGCGTTTTTGGCGTTATGCAAACACTTCTCTTTAAAGGCAAGATACGGCCTTCTAGTGAAGCTGTGTGGAATTATTTTGATCGCGCTCCTAGAACATTGGCCAATGCTAAATGGCATGTTGAACAAGGTGTTATTGACTTGTACTGGGCGTGCATTGACTCTGCTCACGCAGCTTTAATGCATAAGGGTCAAGTGCCTCCTAGCCCTTCGCATGTTGCTTTAATGATTGAAAAAGTGTTGGTTAAAAAAAAGTTAGTTCCAAAAACTGCTCCTAATACTATGCGAAAGTTTTACAATCTTAGCAAAAGCATTGCAAGGCGCGAGATTAAAAATATTAGTGGTTCAGAGTTTGATAAGTTGTACGCTCAAGCGCATTCATTTGTTGCTAGTATGCAGCGCGTTGTTAGTCAATCAGCATAAAATTAATAAAACATTATAGGTTGGTTCTTGTTATGGTTCGATTATCTAAAGAAGAATGGGAGGAATGGTATGATGAGCAGGCTAACATTCTGTGGGATTCTTATGAAACTGAAATGATCAAAGAACACCCTGATAAGCGAAGCGCAATTCATAGAGCATACTCTCATAAGTTTAAACATTTGAAAAAGCGTTATGAGAGGGCTGTGCAAAAGGAGATTTTGCGCGAGAATAAGGTTTTGACTAGAAAACCTACAAGACTAGCAGTATTATTTAATGATTATAAAGAGCAAATAATGTTTTTTCTTGAGCGTAAAGGAATAATTAAACAAAAAAAAGAAAAAGAATAATGGTATGACAGTATACTAATTAGTATCTTAAAATATCTTTTTGTTTTTTCTATAGTTTTTTAAAAACCCACTCATTTCAAAAAAACAACATGACATTCACCGAGGAAAAAAAAGAATACTTGCAAGCATTGCAAAAGCCTGACAGCTCAAAACAAGGCCACATTGACAAAGAAATATTGCCATTAGTGGACACCATCAACAAATTAGAAGATTATTATACGACAAGCTCGTGCGCAGGCAGAATAATACTAATAGAATTCAAAGAACCACTACGAAAAGATAATACTCACTGGCACTACACAAGCCACCAACAAGCAAAACTATCAGACATTCAAAAAGCATTACAAAAACCTTCACAGTTTGACGTTTGGCTAAAAGTTGAAGGAGCAATACTGCACGTATGCGCAAAAGACCTAGACTCTGCACAAATTCTATTAAACACTGCACGTGCTTGCGGCTTTAAACGATCAGGAATAATGAGTGTGAACAAAAGAATAATGCTAGAGTTAACAGCAACAGAAATGATGGACTGCCTAGTAAAACGCGAAGGAAAAATAATAATCCCTGATGATTACCTAAAAATCTTTGTAGAAGAAGCAAATAAAAAACTATCAAACAACACACAAAAAGTAGCAAGATTGCACGAGAAAATAAACAAATTGCACTAGTTTTATATATAAGAAACTTGCAAAATTAACAACAGTTATAGCAGGGAGTTTCATGACGGGAGAAGTAACGCTAGAGAAAGTAACATTAGTTGATGAATCTGTGCGCCGCACTTTAATAGCAATGGGTTATGAAACTCTACAAAAAGGCGAAGAACTATCAAAAAAAACCAGTTTTTTAGTGGCTTCTCGCCCAGAAGATGATGTAAAAGGCGTGTTTGCTGTTCGCCAAACCAACAATGGAAATCTTATAGGAGAAGTAGGAAAACTTGTTTTAGAATATGTTGATGGGCGCATTGTCTACACATTATTTGAAAGTTATAACAGTTCTAAACCACCAGTACAAACTTATAGCGCTTCTATTGAAGCCACTAAAAGAGAATTCTTAGATATTGCAGGAGCACAAAGTATGTGCATCGAACAAACAAAAAAAAGAACAAATAGTGTACCACGACACCATCCAATAGCAATAATCACACAACACGGCAAAGCCTACAAAACAACAAATCTTGAATCAATACTTAACACTCAGGCAACAGAACCTTCAGAGCCAATAGAATCTGAAACAATCCCTGAACCAGTAAAGAAGCCAAAAATCATAGAGTATGACATTCCTGAAGACTTTGTACAAGTAAGAGAAGGAAGTTTCAATGAACTTTCAACAATTTATGATTCTACAAGAGCAACTATCTCTAGTAAAAGAAAAAGGTTTCCAGAGGAAATAATACCATTAAGAAAAGAAGGCGAGACTACAATTTTTGGCGTTTCATCAAAAGGCAATCAAATACTGCAATATAAAGGTATGATGCCAAAAGAAAAAGCAAAACAAATAGGAATAGAAGACACTCCAATGCGTGACCGTGAAGAAGTCAAAGCAATAATAGCTCAGGGTTTTGAACTCATAGAAGACTTAGTACAACAGTTAGGGGCGTCATATTCTAAGTTGAACAATTTGTTTAGCGCACATCCTGATCATGTAGAACGACAAAAAGTTGGAAACCGCACACTATACAAGCCTAATGATGAATTGTTAGCCAAGATAGAAAAAACAAAAATAATTAGGCCCAGCGAAGTATTAGAAGATGATATAATAGTACATCAAGGAGTTATCAGCGAACTTACAAAAATCTATGGTTGTTCAAAGTCAAAAATACGCGATGTTCAAAAAAAATATCCTGATGCTATACGATTTGTCACTATAGAAAATGCGAAAAAGATTCTTGCAATCACCCAGCAAGGAGATGAACTATTACAAAGTGATGGCAGAGGAAGACAAAAGAAAAAAACAGAAAGCTTGCCAACTGCAAAACCAGAACCTTCGATACTTGAAGAAAAAGTTGAAGCTTTGCCGCAGACGGAAGTTGTTGAAGAAACTGCCAGTGCAAAATTAAAAACTCAAAGAGAACAAGAAATTGCTTCACTAAAAGCTCAAGGCTGGCAAGATATGACAGGATTAGAAGAATCATTAGATCGTCACTTTACAGATATTTACAAACTACTAAAAAAACATGCTGGCGACGGAATCGAAAGAACACAAATTGGCAAAAAAGTAGTTTATAAGCTTCCAGAATATTTAATAGAAGAATTTAGAAAAAAAGAAAAGCCCCCGCAAAAAGATAACGCGATAAGTTCACAAGAACCTTCAACTCTAAAAGAAGACTTAAGTCAAATAGTTCAAACAACTCCACACTCTCATGTTGTTGAAGATGATGATGTTTTAGCGTGCCAAGGCACTGCTGATCAGATCGCTAGCAAAATAGGGTGCACTAAAAGAGAATTGATACAATTAAAAGAACGGCATCCAGAGTTTATTACTACAATAAAAAAACGTGGCAAAAAAACAATTCTTGGTCTGACACAACAAGGTTATAACACTTTTTTGGATATGAATATTCCTAAAGCTTTAGAATTGCCAAGCACTCAACCAACAACAACCAGTGAAATAGAAGAAAAAGTTGAAGGTCCACAAGCTAACACTCTTTATTTTCTGCCTGACTTGGCAGAAGTTGTTGGCACAAGCATTGAAGTTATTGATGCAATGCTTAAAGATCACCCTTCAACACATGACCGTTATGGAGAAGGGTTCATTCTAACACCTAGCGCAGTAAAGCGTCTAGCTAACGAGCAACTAATAAAGAAGTACGAAATCATTGTGAAAAAACAGGCAAGCGAAAGTATTCCAAAACAAAGTTCTGCTTCAAAAAAGGCACCAACACAAGAAGAAAAAATTGAAAATGATTTAGAATGTGTTGTAAAAAAAGAAGTAAAGAGCGTTAAAAGAACTATGGAAAAATATAAGGAGCTAAAAAAAGCTCCCGAAAGTTTAGAAGATATTGACGTTCAAGCAAGTTATCTTTGTTTTGATATCGACTCGAAGTTATTGCCTAAAGACATTCATGTAGCATCTCATTATAAAAGTGCTGCCAGGAAAAAATTGCCTAGTGAAAGTTTAACAAGTCGTGATGGTTATATCGTAATAAAAGGTTCTGTTGTTTCAGATTATATTCAAACAATTGTAGAATCCGCTGATTTAAGAGAGTTCAAACAATTAATTTTGACAATGCCTTTTGAAAAAGCAATAGTTCAAGTTTCTACTAATGGATTCGTAGAAGCTTCAAAAGCAGCAAACTACACTTCAATAGCTTTAAAACTCGCTTGTGAAAATCCTGAGGAATTATTGTCACAAAATAGTGAAGATGGCTCTAAATTAGCTTTTAGAACTCTTGAAGATGGTCAAAGAGTTGTTGAAGTTGAAGAAATATCGAGGTTTGCCAAAACAAATAAAACTAAAGAAAGTGAACACTCGTTAGTAATTAGCAAAATAAGACATCATACTGATCAAGGTGCTATCGCGCAATTATCGATTGATAATCATTTGAGTGTTGAAGACACTTTGAAGTTCTTAGAAATAAAACTACCTAATTTAGAGTTTAGTTTTGAAAATAGTTTTACTAGTGACGCTGACAAAAAAGACAAAATGTCGTATAAGACAATAGATGGAAAGCAAGTTGTAGCAGCACAAGAAGTCTTAGAGTTTTTTGAAAAACAAAAAGAAATACAAAAAGTAATAGTTATAGCGGCTAGAGAAGCAAAACTTGTTGAAGAACACTCTTTTTTAGAACAATATGAAGGTCTGCAAAGCACTACTGATTCTGAAAAATTTTATTTAGCTTCACAGTTAGAAAAAAGTATTCTTGAAGAAACTAGAATTCCGGCGTATACTGCAAAAGTGTTAAAGGGGAAAATTCCTGCTGCAATGAAAAAAAAAGTTAGTAAAACTGTTGCAATACGAGGCGATTTTGTAAAGGAGTATCAACGCCTTGTTAAGCTAGAATCAACCAAGGGAAAATTAAGAAATAAATCTTTTGAAAGTATAATAAGTGAATTTCCAGAAGATATTAGTTTAGATGAGGTTGTAGTATTGTTAAGTGCTGAATTTGGCGACACTTCATTTTATGAAGCTTTAGACAATGATGATGCAGACCTTCAAATGATCTTGCCACTATTAAAAGTTGATGATTATGATGGCATTAAAAGTGTTAAGTCTCAAGACTTTTTAGAGTTTTACAATTATGAAAGAAAAATACGCGATACTATGATTGAACTAGCACTTGCAAAAAAAGGTTCCAAAAAAGAAAAAATGTTAGACCTCAATCATAGAGAGTTCAATGGCGGAAAAGTAAATACTGGAGAAATCTATTCGTTTAATAGTGTTACAACTTATGCTTTGACAAAGATTGGAAAAGTTGCTCCTGGCAAGATTACACAAATATTTGAAGGTCTTTCTAAAGGAGCTCTTGAAGGCAAAAATAATAGAAGATTTTTGCGAGGCAATGCTGTAAGCGAATACTTGCTTATGCATTCAGTTGGTGTTTTTGAAGGACAATTAAGTATTAGAACTCCTGAAAACTTTTTACACACTAACTATAATGGTGGCAATGTTCCTTTAAATGATGCTCTAAAAATATTGTATGCTAAACTAAAAGATGAATATTTTTTGAAAAAATTGATGGGAAAAAGCAAGAAAAAACTTCCATCAAGTCTTGTAGTAATAGAGGATAATGGTTCTCAAAGCGTGACATCAGAATCTATAACAAAGTATCTTCGAGATAAAAAAGCAGTTATTGATGCTATTGATGAAGCGCAAAGATTAGAAGAGGAGCGACTCGAGCAAGGATTAGAAAATGGTGAGCAAGAAACTAAACAGAGCGAGGATCAAGAATTAGAAGTTGACGATGATCAAGTTTTAGAAGTTATGGCAAGTATTGCATCACAAGATTTAGAATCAATGATTGAGCAAGAGAATGAAGAAGTATCAGAAAACGATCAAACAGAAGCAGGTTATAGTAATGGCAATAGCATAATTGAAAATCCAGTGAACACAAGAAAAAAAAGAAGAAGGCGACATTCAATTGATTCTTTTGGAATTTATTTATCTGAGATGGGACAGTACCGTTTATTATCAAGAAAAGAAGAGGTTATTCTTGCAAAAAAAATGGCTAAAGGCGATCCTCAAGCTAGAACAGAGTTTGCAACTCACAATCTTCGTTTGGTTATAAGCATTGCAAAACGATATTTTGGCAGGGGGCTTGAGTTTCCAGATTTAGTTCAAGAAGGAAATCTTGGGCTTATGAAAGCTGTTGAAAAGTTTGAACATGAAAGAGGGTTTAAGTTTTCAACATATGCTACTTGGTGGATTCGCCAATCAATAACTAGAGCCATTGCTGATAAGGGAAGAGCTATAAGAATTCCTGTTCACATGATAGAGAACAGAAACAAGGTTTTAAGGACTATTGAACAACTTTCTTCGCAACAATACACCGATCCTAATGTTGAACCTGGACAATATAACAGGCCTAGTGTTGAACAAATAGCAGAAAAATCAGGGGTGCCTGAAAAAACTGTTAGAAAAATTTTAGAAAGTCCTGTAATAAGACCTAATGTTTTATCAATTAACACACCTGTAGGAGATGGCGAGGATTCTGAACTGTTAGACTTTGTAGCAGATCCTAAAAGTTTAAACCCTCATCAAATTCTTGAGCAAAAAGATTTAGAAAGAGTTGTAGAAGAAGTTCTAGAAACATTAAGTGAAAGAGAACGAGATATTGTCAAGCACCGTCTTGGTATTGGCACAGGCATTCCAATGACTTTAGAGGAAGTTGGAGAATTAAAAGGTGTTACTCGCGAGCGGATTAGACAAATCGAATCTAAGGCCCTTAGAAGATTAACGCATCGTAGTAGAAAGAAGATTTTAGAAAAATCAGGTTATGCACATAATTAAAACTAAAAGTTAAAAAAAAGTTTAAAAAAATAAAAATTGTTTTATTTTTTCTTTGTTGATAGTGTTATTAAGAACACTGCTGCTGCGATTGCTGCTATGTTTGCCAGCACTAATAGTAGTACGAACAATGCGTTTCTCAAGCTTGTGTTTTCTGTTGATTGTGTTATTATTGCTTGTGTTGGTATTGTCGCTCCACCTGTTACTATTGGTGGTGTTGTGATTGGTGTTGTTGTGCCGACTGCTTGTTCGTGTTGTTCTACAATATTTTCTATTGGTGCCTGAGGCGTTGTGGTTGTTGTGTCTTTGCAATCGTTTATTGTTATGCGCAGTATGTCTTCGTCCATTAAATCGTCGCCGTCAATGAATGTGTCGATTATTAAATCGTATGTTCCTGATAGCTCGTCGTCACCAAATTCTAGGTTGAATATTGCTTTGTAATCATTGTCTTTTTTATCAGGGTCTTCGTCTAATTCTATTGGTCTGACTCTTTCACTGATATCAAGTAGGTTGTTTTCAACTTTTATGCTTACGTCGTCTTGGTCTCGGCTTCCATAATTGGTTACTTCTACTGTTAGTGTTGTTCGTCTATCACAGCTTAGAACGTCACGGTCCAAAAATGCTTCTGTTATTCTGATGTCGTCTTTTTCGCGCTCTACTGTTATTGTCAGATCCCATCTTAAGTAGTGGATTGCGCCGTTTTCGTCTTCGCCTTCAACTTCTAGTATTGCGTCGTATTCATCGTCTTCTGCGTCGTTTGGAATGTCGATTTCGAATTCGAATGTGTCGTCTTTGTCTGCGTCGATGTCTCCAACACTGATGTCTTCATCAATGTTGTCTCCGTCATCAATGTCTTCTATTAGTAAGAATACTTCGATGTCTTCTATTTGTATGTCATATTCTCTTTCTCTGTCATCGAATAGGTTTTCTATTTCTCCTGTTATTGTGATTGTTTCACCGCGTCGTATTTCATCAATTTCGTCTCCGTCGTCTACGTCTGCTGTGTCTTCTTCATATTCGAATTCAACGTTTTTTAGTTTTAATTGTGATTTTCCATTAACATTGATTGTTGTGCTTGTTGATGTGCTACCATCACTTACTGTTAGTGTGCTGGTAAATGGGTTGTCTCGTGTGTCAATATCTTCCGGTATGAATCCTTGGACTGTTATGACTTGTGTTGCTCCTGCTGCTAGGCTTGCTATGTTTGATGGGCTTGCGTTTAAGTTAAAGCCTGATAGTGGTGCAATGCCAACATTTAAGTTAGTCAGTGTTGTGTTGCCATCGTTTGTGATTGTGATTGTTTGTGAGAAATCATCATTTGGTTGTTGTGTTATATCAAGTGTTGCTGGAGCGCTTAGTGCTGTTGCACTGATTGCTAGCAGTAACACTGTTAGAATGATTGTTAGTAGTGTTAGCGTGTTTTTTTTCATTGTTGTTAACCCTCCGGTTTTTGTTTTTTGATAACGCGTTACCGCCCACAAAAAGGCAGGTTTTCTATTCCAGAGTAGTTACAAGTTATATAAAAGGTTTGTGGTTAATCGAGAGAATAACAATAAATTAATTTGTTAAAAAATATAGAAGTCTTCTGTATATATAATAGTGTTTATTTGGCTTCGCCCCATTTTATGAGGGCTTTTTTTAGCTCTACACGGTTTTGTGCCCAATCAGTCAAAGAACTCTTGTGTTGTACTGCGTCCATTGCTTGTCGTACAGCTCTAGCGCCTGATAGTGTGCCGTTTGGGTGTCCGTGAACGCCGCCACCGAATTGCATTATCACATCAGGACCCATTCTAGCGTGAACTTTTGGTATGCTGCCAGGGTGGAGTCCCCCGCTAGCTACTGCGAATACTGGTTTTACCCCGTGCCAGTCTTGTGCTAAAATATGATTTTTTCCTTTAATCATTGGTTCTTCAATTTCTCGCTCTATCTCTAGCACTTCATCTGGACTCCCTTCCATTTTCCCAACATCCGCTGTCCCAATGTGCAATTGGTCAACACCAATAAGACGACTAATCATTGCTAACACATGCATTGTGATGCCGTGCTTTGGATTGCGTGTTAGCGCGCCGTGACCTGCCCTGTGAGCGTGCAATACTTGAAACACGTGATCGCGAACTGTTTGCAGTCCTGCAAAACCTGCTGTTAGAACATCCACCATCACGTATTCTCCGCCATGACGCTCTACATACTTTGCTCTTTTTAACATTTCAAAAGTCTCAGCAGTGATGTTTGGCATGTAAATCTTTTTCTCTCCTGTTTCACGCTCTGCCTTATCGCGCAATTTTAATGTTTTGTCGATTCTTTTTTGAAAATTGTTAAAACTCATGCTTGTAAGGTTTTCGTCATCTTTTACAATGTCAAGTCCTCCAACCCAAGAATCATAAGCTACTTTTGCGTGATGCGCCTCGTCAAGGCCAACTTTTGGTTTTACAATAGTGCCAAGTAATGGTCTTTTTGGCAATTTTAGCATTTTGCGAATCCCTTTGATTCCATAGCGCGGTCCTTTAAAGCTTTGAACCATTTTTTTTGGAAATGTTATGTCAGTTAATCGCAAATTGTCAATTACTTTCATTCCATAAATGTTTCCAGCAATAGCCGATAGTATTTGCGGCATGTTGCCTGCCTCAAATAGTTCTTGAGGGTATGCTATTCTTGCCAAACGCTTTTTTTTATTGATAGAATATACTGATGGTCGTAGTTTTGTAGCAATTTTTTTGTTCATTGTGGACAGTTCAGTCCATGTTCCGATGCTGCTCTCGGCTGCTACTTGCTCGCAAGCTTGCTCGAATGTTAGGCCTTTGGCTGGCTCTACATAATATTGTACAACAAGATCGTTCTTTGTTGGTTTGTACTTTAAGTCAACATAGTCTAGCATTGCGCCGACCACCCCTCTCTTTACTTACTGCCAAAATAGAATACTTTTTCCATGGCAACATCTTCTGGTTTGTAATTGCCGCTTCGCACGTGCCCACCTTCAGTTTTCGCATCTTTTAATTTTTCTTCTTTAGGCTTGGACTTTTTTGCGGCTTGTTCAATTGTTGTTTGCGCTGGTTTTAAATTGGTTAATTGTTCTTCTAGATTTTTAACATATGATATTAGCTCGTTGATCTTGTCTTGCATCACATTTATTTGGTTTGTGTGATCTTCTAATTTCACGTTTTGTTTTCTCATTTGTAGTGATGTCTCGTCAGCGTCAACTGTGACGCCTGTTGGCGTGATGCTTGACTCGTCAACTTGTGATGTCGGGCTTTGCATTGCCTCGCCAATGAATCCTGCTTCGTTGTTCGCGTCAGGTATTATTTGTTGTGCTTGTTCGCTCGCGCTTTGCGAGTCTAGTGCTATTCCGTGTTTTTGTAGTTCTTTTGATAACTTGTTTAGTTTTTGTAGTTTTTCAACATTCACTATTATCACCTATTGCCAAAATTAAAAATATCTGATAAGTCAACATTTGGTCCTTGTTCTTGTTGTGTCTGTTCTGGTTCAGGTTCGCTTTGCTGCTCTGGTTGTGCCTCACTTGAAGGTTCGGGTGTTGGAGCTGTTGGTTGAGTTTGTTGTGGTTCTGTTTGATCACTCATTAGCTCGTCTGCAGCTTCGTCTTCTTCGCTTTGAGCCACTGTTGTCTCTTGAGGTGTTGTTGGTTGTTCGTAAGTTTGTTGCTCTGCTGGTTGTTCTTGGCTGATAACTTCTTCTTGCTGTGGCTCTTCAACTTCTCCTTGAGTTTCTTCTTCACCATCATCTTCTTCTACTTCAGCTTCTTCTTCGCCTTCGTCCTCTTCAACTTGATCATCATCCTCTTCTTCTTCCATCATTTCATCGACAGTCTCTGAGAGTTCTTCATGAGATTCTGTTAGTTCTTTGTGAGAATCCGCGAGTTGTTCTTGTGATTGTGTTAAATCTGTCTGAGTTTGTTCTAAACTGCCAACTTTTGTCTTTAAATCATCAAGTGATAAAGTGACTTTTTTGATTTCAGAATTTAGTGTGCTTATCAAGTCTTGTAATGCGTTTAATGCCTTTTTGTCAGCGTCACTTGTTTGAACTGCATAATTTGCAGTTTTTTGAACGTACGATCCTGTGCTAGAGCTCATTTTTACAATGTCATCAGCCAGTTTTTGTGCGTCGCCAGATGCCACTATCCCATATTGTTTTAGTGTTTTTGCCAAGTCTGACATGTCTTGTTTGTTTTGTTCGATTCTCATAGACGATAAATATGCTTGAGCGCGTATTTAAGTTTATCGGTTGTACAGTAGATGTTTTTTCAAAAGCTTTTTAAAAAGTGGTCGCTATTGGGCTAACATGGCATTCCCTATTGATCAAACAACTCAAGCAGTCATAACACTTGTCAATAATCCAACAACATTGACTTTACTCTACACTGTTGCAATACTTTTGGGCGGTTACTTATTTGCACAGATTATTTCCAGAATAATGGGATATTCTTATGGGAAGCGAAAAATCAATACTAAAGAATATAAACTTACTGACAAAGAACATTCTAAAGCCATAAAACTTGCAAAAAATACTATCATGATAATAACTGTCATTGTAGCATTAATGTACTTGCGAGCCCCTATTGTTGAAAACTTCTTTATGAATACTTACGTGTTGATTCCTAATATTTTAACCACTATTTTATTATTAATTCTTGGAATTACTGTTGCTAATTTGTTAATACAATTATTAGAACGTTTTTTTGAAACTATCGGATTGACAGATTTTATGAGAGCAACAAAAAATGCTACTTTTAACAGATTTATTTTCATTGCTGCAAAACTGTTCTTGTATGTTTTAGTAATAGAAATCGCATTATCAATTCTGGGTATTAACTTGCGAATCGTAAGCACTTTTTTATCAGTAGCACTATATATTGTTTTCGGATTATTTTTCGTGTTATTGTTTTTTGCACTAAAAGAACCTGCAGAAAACATGGCTGCAGGTTTTTACTTGCGAGGGCTTAAAGGCTTTAAAGAAGGACAATTATTGCGTGTTGGCGAGACTGTTGGCAAAGTAGAACAAATAACTAATCTTGCAACAACTATTAGCGCAGACTCAACTTATACTGTTACTATTCCTAACAAAAAATTATTGAGTGAAGAATTGTATTTTAAAACAGCGGGAATTGACTTGCAAACTATTGAAGACTTAAAAAATCATTTTATACCGCAAAAAACTCCTTCTTCTTGCGGTCCGGCAGTTGGCGAGACTGTACTAAAAATTTTTGGCATCAACAACATTGATCACGACAAAATCTACAAAGGTATTGGTCTTAAAGAAGGTCAAGGTGGCACTGCACCTAAAGATTTGATACTTTTTTTAGAAAAAGCTACAAAGAAACAAGTGTTGGGCGCTTGGATTGACACTAATCACATGGGAAGCTTGCGTGATGAAACAAAAACTTGGCTTTCAGAAGGAGGCTTAACAGTTGTAGATTATAAAAAAAGCGTGTTTTTTGCAGAGAGTCGTGGTGGAGCGCATTACGGAGTGTGTGTTGGTGTTGACGGCGACGAACTAGTGATTATTGACCCTTCACGCAAAAGTGGCGGAGTGTTCTTGGCAAATTATCGCTTAATGTTTAAAGGGATGGACACCACAAGCAAATTGTTCAATGGCAAAAGAGGCTATATTGTTTTCGCACCGAAGGGCACTATAGCACATCATAGAATAGAAGAAGGGCTTATTTATTCAGATATTAGTTTTTATGATAAACTATCTAAGACTTTAGAGCGAAAACTTAATGATTTGATTGATAAAACAGAGCTTTTAGAGACAGTGCTGCCCCCAGCACTAAAAAAGTATTTGGAAAAGAGAAAAGGCAAAGATAAGATTTCTAGACTGTGGAGACCGAAAACTTTATAAATAGTAAAACACGGTGTTGTATTAGCAGAAAGGTCATTATTTAGTGAAATAATGAATAAATAAGGTATTGTTTCTATACTAAACAACTGGGGTGGATAGAGGCAGTGCCGCAAATTAAGCAGAAAATGATTAAGATAACAGCAAGTCTTATAGAAGAAGTGGTCAGTGAAGTGGCCGGCAAAGACACAATACCACTAGTTAATTTACTAAAAGGCCAAAAAGAAAAGATTTCAGAGTTTAAAATCGCTGATGACTTAGACTTAGACATTAAAGAAGTTCGCAACATGCTTTACCGATTGTACAAGCACAACCTAGTGAGTTTTAATCGTAAAAAAGACAAGCAAAAAGGATGGTATATTTATTATTGGGATTTTAACAAACCACTAATCGAACACTTATATTTCATCATCAAAAAAGACAAGCTTGAAAAACTAAAAGAACGCTTAGTGCGCGAACAAACTCACAAGTTCTACTTGTGCCCTCGCGGTTGCGTGAGAGCAGATTTTGATCAAGCAACAGAATGGTTTTACAAATGTCCAGAGTGTGACAGTATAATGCAAGAACAAGATAATGAGCGAACAATAGACCATTTAACAAAACTTATTGCAGAGCTAGAAAACGACCTAAAAAAAGAACGTCAAAGCTCTATACTAAAAAACGCGAGAAAGAAAACAGCAACAAAAAAAGTTGTGGCACCAAAGAAAACCAGCAAGAAAAAAACCGTTTTAAAGAAAAAAACAACTACTTCTAAAAAGAAAATCACCACAAAGAAAAAACGTTAGTTTTATTAATAAGCTTGCAACTGATTTTCTCATGAACAAGGGGAGTTTAACGGTCATCTGCATCGCATTAATGATTCTATCAAGCATAGCGGTCAGCGCTTCATGGGAGCTTATCAGCAGCGAACTAGTATTAAAAGAAGGTGATAGCACATTTGTTGGAGCTTACAGCGTAGAAGTCTATTCTGTAGACGTTGACGAACAAAGCGCTGCACTAAAAATCTATAATACTAACAGAAAAGAAATAAGTCTTGATGACAAAATTGTAAAACCTACAAAAGAGTGGGTTTATAGAAACATCAAAGTACAAGCACTAGCAATTTTTGATGATGAAGCAGGTCGTGACACAGTAGTAATAAACACACTATTCGACCAGCAAATAAAAGTATTAAACGAGTTCGTTCCGCCAATAATTAAAGTTGGCGAAGATAATGAAGGAACCTTTGCATATGAAAACACTGGCGAACCAGTAAACCTTAAAATAATCTTTTACCCACAAAACAAACTAGTAATCAATCCAGACCAAGCAGTATTGCGATTGGCAAAAGGCGAGCGAGGAGAAGTAGATTTTAACCTGTACACTAACAAAACAGGCAATTATTCACTGCGAGTTCGCGTAATGCAAGACGACTTGCAAGTAATGCAAATGTTTTATAGCACGCTAGCAGTAGTAGATCTCTCAAGCAAATCAATAACAAAAGAAATAAACTCCGACAGTACAGCTCCAATAATCACAGGCGCAGCAACACTTGAACCACAAGACGTAATAGTACAAGACGTCAAAGTAGTAGATCAAAGCAGTGGTTTAGAAATAATAGAATACGAAGAAAACGATGGTAAATCACGAATGCCACAAGTCATTGGAGTAACACTGCTAATAATAGCCTTTCTAGTAATAGTAAGTGCACTACGAAAAAAAGTATGATGTTGTGAATAATTTTAAATACTTGTTCTACACAACAGTGTGTTATGGCAATCAATGAAACAATAATAGTATTAGAGCCTATACTAAAACCATTGCAGTTTATTGTAAATTCATTAAAATTCTTAGTAGGAGGAATATTTGGCTTATACGTAATAATGGTAGCGATGAAATACATTGAAGCACGCCAGAATCGCAAGATACTACAAAGCATCCTTAATGAATTGCGCCATTTAAACAAGAAACCAACAACTAAGAAAAAAACAAAAAAATGAATTATAAAAATACAATAATAAAATTATTGAAAACAAAAAGTTTGAAAGTTGATCAAATAGAAATACCTCCAGACTCATCATTTGGCGATTTTGCAGTACCATGTTTTATCCTCGCTAAAGAATTAAAAAAAAGTCCAGACCATATTGCAAAACATTTTGCAAAAACTTTGAAATTATCAAAAGAATTTATCAAAGTTGAAGCAGTAGGACCATATCTGAATTTTTTTGTTGAGCGAAACAATTTTTTTGAAAACGCGTTAACAGAAAAACCAAATTTTAAGGTTGGAAAATCACAAAAAATTGTCAACGAGTTCTCTTCACCTAACACTAACAAGCCATTGCACTTAGGCCACATACGCAATAACTTGCTTGGTGAGAGCGTCAGCAAACTATTAGAAAAAACAGATAATACAGTAATTCGAACTTGTTTAGTAAACGATCGCGGCATCCACATTTCAAAATCAATGCTAGCGTATCAAAAGTTTGGAAAAAATAAAGCTCCAAACAAAAAAAGCGATCATTTTGTTGGCGACTGGTATGTTCGCTACAATACTGAAGCACTAAAAAAACCAGAAATTGAGCAAGAGGCTCAAGCAATGCTTGTAGACTGGGAAAAAAATGATAATAAAGTCCGGGCTCTTTGGAAAAAAATGAACACTTGGGTGTACGCTGGTTTTAATGAAACTTACAAAAAATTAGGCATCAAATTTGACAAAACATACTATGAAAGCGACCATTATGACAAAGGCAAAAAAATAGTTAGTGACGCTTTGAAAAAAAACATTTTTTACACAGATGATGACGGTAACGTGTTAGCACCACTAAAAAAACATGGTTTGCCGGCTGACAAAGTGGTGCTGCGCTCTGACGGTACATCAGTTTACATCACACAAGACATTTACTTGGCAAAACAAAAACATGACGATTACAAGCCTGCAAAATCAATTTATGTTGTTGGCAGCGAGCAAAAACTACACTTTCGACAACTCTTTAAAATCTTGCAACTTTTAGGAATGGCAAAATTTTGGGATTTATATCACTTATCATACGGCATGGTTTACTTGCCACAAGGCAAAATGAAAAGTCGTGAAGGAACAGTAATTGACGCAGACGATTTAATAGAACAAATGACTAGTTTAGCAAAAAAAGAAGTGTTAAAGCGTTACAAAAAACTAGACAAGCTAGAAGTTGAAAAACGCGCTAATGCTATTGGTCTTTCAGCCCTAAAATTTTTCATGTTAAAAATTGACCCTTCAAAAGACATGACCTACAATCCTACCGAAAGTATTAGTTTTGAGGGTGAGACAGGACCATACGTGCAATACACTTACGCGCGTATAAAAAGCATCATCAGAAAAGCAGGGAAAAAACCTTCAAAAATTAAAGTTGAAAAAGTCAGTGATAAAGAATTTGCCCTGGCAAAAAAACTTTCTGGTTATTCTGCTGCTGTGCAAGACGCCGCATTGCATTATAAACCTTCAACAATTTGTCATTACTTGCTTGATTTATGTCAAAGTTTTAACAACTTTTACGCTGACCACCCTGTGATTAGTAGTGATAAAAATGTTATGAACAAACGATTATTATTAATCTCTAAAATTGCAAGTACGATAAAAGACAGTCTAGCAGTTTTAGGAATTGAAGTTCTTGAACAAATGTAAAACACCTTCTTCGACGATATTTTTTAGAAAACTATATAAAGCACTATCGTCAAAAATAATGTTAAGGGAGACTAAGGGTGTAGTGCATTACACAAACAAAGAAAACTAGCTACAGTAATGTAAGTAACAGTAGCAAGCATAACAGATTCTTAGCGTTAGCAACAACGCTCTTCTTTTTGATAATATTGTCTTTTTCTGTAAGTGCAACAAATTATTATGTGAATAATAACGCGTCAGGAACTAATAATGGTAGTGATTGGAATAACGCGTGGGAGAGTTTTGCAGATATTGCTTGGGGCAGTATTAACCCTGGAGATTACATTTATGTTAGTGGGGGGAGCACTAACAAAACATATAATTCAAGATTAGTTGTTGGGGCTAGCGGAAACGCCACGCACCATATAACCATCAAAGTCGGCCAAGACACAGGGCACAATGGCAAGGCAATAATAACAGACTCGACAGCGTTCTACACAAGTATAAAAATAGAAGACCAACACGACATCATAATTGATGGAAGAGTCGAAAATGGTACAGGTCAAAACTTTATTCTTAAAGGCTCGGACGCTGGAGGGGTGTATGTTTTAGATAACGTCACAAACATAAGATTAAGCTACTTGGACATATACAATAATTCTGGGCACGGAATCAACATTATAATCAGAGAACAAAACGGGACAATACAAGTTGATAACTCCAAAATTCATGATAACAAAGCAGGAATAA
Organism: Candidatus Woesearchaeota archaeon; assembly: GCA_018221105.1. Taxonomy (GTDB): domain Archaea; phylum Nanobdellota; class Nanobdellia; order Woesearchaeales; family JAAOYA01; genus JAAOYA01. The sequence goes on from JAAOYA010000001.1 coordinate 279,754, forward strand.
ACGTTACCGTAACACAATTATGGATTCATCACAACGCAGATGGTGGAAGAGGAAACAATTATTCAAGAATCTTAATACACGATAACAAAATTTTTGATTTTTCTGGTGATGCTGTGAAACTAGATTTTGACGGAGTCGATTTTTATGATAACGAAGTTTTTAATCGTTCTATAAGAACTAATGATCACATTGATGGAATACAAGGAAACGGTGATTGGAGATATTGGAGGATTTACAATAATTACTTCCATGACTTTAACAGATTAGATCAAGAAGACGAATACAACGCGTGGATACGATACGGAGACGCGTTTGGAGCTGGCAACAATATTAGCAACATCTTGATTTACAATAACATTTTTGAAGAGACAAGACCACCTCCTCCAGGAACAGTTTTTAGAGGTTTAGAAATCGCGATACAAGCACCACACGTAAACACAGTGATTGTCGCAAACAATGTTTTACTAGGAAATCCAACAAATTCTATACTTATTGACTTTTTTAGAAGCGTTGGAGAAGGATACGCAACTGACGAAAACACATCCAATGTTATAGTAGCAAACAACATAATTATAGATAGCTCCTCAGAAGCAGGCAGCACAATTGGGTGGGACCTAGGAACAACATCTGATAATATAACAATAGGTTCATTTGGAGATAATGTAAGTTTTATAGTAGATAACAACATTATATACGCAAGCAACGCTTCATACTCAACAGACATGGACGGGACAAGTTATTCAACAGCAAAATCAAATAGTGGAGTACAAAATAATGATGCGGGCAGTCCAATAAATCCTGATCTAAATATTTCATATTATCCTTATACAAACTCTTCAGCAATCGACGCCGGATTTAACTTATCAACTTATTTCACAAACGACTTCGACGGTGTAACTAGATCACAAGGATTAGGTTGGGATATAGGAGTGTTTGAGAGCAATTACACAGCCGGTGTTTGCGAGAACGTATCCGTTTTATGTGTTAATTGGGATGGGAGCGCAGAGTATACAACAGTCCAATCCGCAGCGAATGTTGCGAGTGCTGGCGACACAGTTCTGGTTTATAACGGTTATTATGATGAGAGTGTCACGTTTAATAATAATGGTAATATAACACATCCTTTACTTGTTAAAGCAATAGACAATGATACTATTGTTCGACGTTTTGACATAAATCGCAATTATGTTACTATTGAAGGTTTTACTTTAACAGGTCATACTGTAGCGTACCAGGGAACTGTTAATATTAGAGACACAGTTAATAATATTCAAATAATCAATAATAGTTTTGTTAATCAATCACACGATATTTACAGTGTTTATTTTGCTAATGGTGGAACAAATCCTTCTAGCTCAGCAAGTGATTGTTTAATCAAAGATAATGTTTTTGACAATCAAGAATCTTTAATTAACAGTTTTAATGCTTCTCACATGTTAAATCTCATGGGAGTGAATAACACTGTTGAAAACAATGTTTTCAAGTATTCTGCAGGCGCGGACGCGATAAGAATATTTGGCGCTAATCACACTATTAGAAATAACACTTTTACACATATAGAAGAAGTTCCTTACAATGGTAACCACGCAGACATCATCCAAACATTTGGATCAAACGGGCATGCTAGTTATGGACACGTATTCGAAAACAATTTTGTATATGATTGTGCAGAGGTGCAACTTGGACAAGTAACTCAAGATTGTGGTCCTGGAGGGACTAACTGCACTAATAGGACCGATGTTAACGGGCTTATTGATTCAATCACCGGAGAAAACATTACAGACACTTCGCAATCCTGGAGTGTTGATAACTGGAATGATATATACGTAGTTCACATACTTAACGGTAGCGCTAACGGAGCTATTTATTTAATAAAAGACACCCAGTCAGACACTTTAACATTATCACATATCAATAATTCGATTGCAAACTTAACAAATGACGGCGTTTTAGCAGGAGATTATTATCAGATACACACTCGAATTGGCTGGATGACTTTTAGAAACAATATTTATGTTAACATGGGGTATCTTGCCGGAGGCGATTTTAACAACGTAGCACCTCACATGTACTGGTACAACAACATTTTTTACAACAGTACAAGCACACAACCTAACGTATTAGATTTCGCAAGACATGATTGGGGAATAGCTGATCATGCAATCATAAAAAATAATGTGTTTTTAAAATCCGGAAACGTTCCTTCTAATCCAACAAGAGGATTCTACGATTTTTACGGCACAAGAGTAATCGATGTCGGAGCCCCTATAGGATATGATACTTCTAACAATTACTTTGGCGGACCAAACTACGCAGAAAAAACAATCAATGAATCAAACGCTGTTAACGGAAGCAACCCATACTTTGTAAACGAAGGAGGAATCACTAAACAAGACTGGATGTTACTTAGCAACAGCACATTAATAGACTCTGGAGCAACAATAACAACTTTCAACTACGACACATTCCTGACAACACGACCGCAAGGTAGTGGTTGGGACATCGGAGCTTATGAATTTTTAGGCAATGCTTCTTTCCTACCTATTTATTCTAATTTTAATGGTGCGACTACTAACTTTAGTTCGCACAATAGTTCTAGTATTCAAAACGTTTCTAGTCTTGTTTTGGAGATTGTTGGTTTTGGAAAGATAGAGTTTAATCAATGGGTTAATGTAAGCGGTGCCAATTTGGATCGTGATGTGCTCATTCAAAACAAGTTGATTGGTGTTGATAGTGTTCTAGAACCACGCCTCAATAAGAGCGCTACAATCACTTTTTACAACATTGAATACTCCAATCCTATAGTATACAAGGATGGTGTTGTTTTTACAACTTATAATTACACATTAACAGGAACTAATCTCAGTTTAAACGTTAGCAGTTTTTCAAATTTCACTGCTGGCAGTAATGCTAATCTGACAATTTTCGATGATACTGACGGCACAACAAAGTACACTGGCGAGATTGTAACGTTTTACGCGAATTATACTAATAGCACGAGCGGTTCTTTGATTACTGGAGCTTCTTGTAACATAACTTTTAATGGCACTTGGTTTTCAATGAATGAAACACCAAGTATTTACGAGTACAATAACACTTTCACGACTAATGGAACATATTTATTCAATGTAACATGTGCTAAAACTGGTTTTGATACTTTGAACTTGACGGACAATTATGTTATAAATTCCAGTAACATAAATTGTAATAATTGTTCTGATTGTTCTAGTAAACTACAAAATTCAAGCAATGAAAATAGCACTGTGTTCCTTGCTCAAGACATTCTAAATTACGATGGTGATTGTGTTGAGTTTGGCGGCGCAGATAATATTAATTTTAGTTGTAATGGTTTCACACTAGAAGGTATTGGCAGTAATTGGAATAGTGAAGGAATACTAGCCAGTAATTCAGACAATGTTGCCATAATTGATTGTCCAAATATTACAGGTTGGGCTAATGGGATAGTCGTCACAAACGCGGATAGTGTTTTAGTAAGAAATGTGTCAACTATTAATAATCTACAAGCAGGATTAGACTTGAGCACGGACAATAGTGTATATGAAAGCATAAACTCTAGCTATAACGGTCAAAGAGGGATTTACCTTACTTATTCAGACGGAAACATAGTCAATAACACTGAATTAAAAGAAAATGATAATTATGATTTAGATTTTGGCACTAACGGACCACAGGATTGTGATAACACTTTTGAAAATATTTCTATCTCTGGTGACAGACCTTTAGGTTTTTACAATGATACTGTTAATCTGCAAGACCAGGAGTATTCTCTTTTAATTCTTTGTGATGCTGATAACAGCAATTTGACCAATATTACAGTTAAAGGCTCTAACGCATTAAATAATAACTACTTCAAAACATTATTTGTTGATAATTCAACTTTTACTAATATTAATTCATCAAATAATTATGAAGGTGTTTACATTTATTATTCTAATAATAACACCTTTGATAATATAATAGCCAATAACAACGCAGACGATGGCATTCTTTTGCGAGACTCGCAAGATAATAACATATCAAACGCAACATTGATAAATAATCAGTACGGATTCAGATTTCGTGGCTGGAACGATCCAAGCACAAATAATATCATAAGAGATTCGATTGTTCAAAACGCAACAAATAGCAGTATCAATTTTTTAATGAATTCCTATGCTGTTACAAACAACTATTTTTACAACAACATTTTCAATAGCACACTAAATTTTTACTCAGACAATATCAATCACAGTCCAAACTATTTCAACACAACACTAACAGTTGGCACTAACATCATCGGCGGCAGCAATATTGGAGGTAATTTTTGGGCACAACCAAACGGGCAAGGCTGGAGTGAAAATTGCTCCGATAGTAACGGCGATGGAATTTGCGAAGCACAATATGACTTAGCAATCAACAACACTGACTATTTGCCATTAACACTTAACGGAGCGTCTCCAATAATTACTCTAAACAACCCGCCTAATGGTTCAAGCATTGTCAACAATTATCAATTGTTAAACGCTACAGTTACCAGCGAGGGCAATAATTCAATAACAGCAAAACTACTTGGATATTATGCTGACGAAATAAATCCAAGCGAAGAAACAGGACTTGTTTTCTTAATGCACTTAAACAACAATAGTGATATTGGAGAGAATGACACTGTTTTTGTTGACGAATCAGGATTAGGTAATAATGGTACCTGTGGCGATCCATCGCTTACTAATTGGACAACTTATTGCCCAACACTAAACACTAATGGAAAATTCTACAATAGTTATTTGTTTGATGGAGAAAACCAAGACGAAGCAATCTTAGTGCTTGATGACCCAACTATATCCGGACTCTCCGAGATAACTGTTAGTGTTTGGATTTATCCGACAGAACACCCTGTTGATTGTTACGGTATTTCATGCTATAATACTATTGTCACAAAAGGTAATTACACAGAAGATAGGGAGTTCAGACTAAGATATGAAGATGTAGGGGATGGTTTTAATGGCTATGTATGGCATGTTAGTGGTAACGGTAGTGACCCCGACACTAACGAAACACGAATTAATGTCTCAGAAGTTTCGTTAAACGAGTGGCATCACCTAGTAGGCACTTGGACAAATACTACGGGCCAGTTACGCTTTTACTTAGATGGTACACTAAAACATACAGACTATTACTCTGCCAGCAGCATTTTTGATGGATCAGCTCATCTTGCTATTGGTAGCAGCAGTGATAACGGCGGTGGCGGCGCCAGCCCTAATAATATAGATGATTATAGGGGGACAATTGACGAAGTAGCAATTTATAACAGAACATTATCAGACCAAGAAATATTCAGAATATATGACAAAGGAAGACACAAAATATTATATCGGGCACAAAACCTTTCTAATGGTACAGAGATTAATTACAATTTGACTTCAATACCACTAAGTGTTAACAAAGACATGGTACTCTTGATGCACTTTGACAATGACAGTTCAAAAGGAGAAAACAATACCTTTGTTTATGATTGGACAGGCCTTGGAAACAAAGGTACCTGTAGTGGCTCTGTTTGTCCAGCAATGAACGTTAGCGGTGGAAAATTCGCTGGAGCATTCGAGTATGATGGTAGCGATGATTACATAAAAATTGATGATGATCCAATGTTAGACCTCGTAGGCAATTTCACAATATCAGCATGGATAAACCCAGCGTCATTTGGTGAAAATAATCAAGGAAGAATTGTTGATAAAGGTGGAGGTGGGGGAGATGGTTGGTCATTTCACGTAGATAATAATACCCCAACAAATGCATTATCATTACAAATTGATGGTGCTGAATTCAACTCAAATAATAATTCTATCGAGCTTAATAAATGGCAATTAGTTACTGTAACACTTGAAGGGTCAACAGGTTCTTTCTATGTTGATGGAGTTTTCATAAATAGTGTTGATACAGGCGGTAATGAACCTGCAAATCCTAACGATTATAATGTAA
>JAAOYA010000002.1 GCA_018221105.1 Candidatus Woesearchaeota archaeon
CAACTGAAGAAGAACCTGAAGCAGAAGAAGAGCCAGCAGTCGAAGAAGCTAAGGAAGATGCTGAAGAAGCAACTGAAGAAGAAGACGCTGAAGAAAAAAAATAAGACAAAATTTTTAAATTCTTTTTTTTACTATTTTTTTATGAGATTATTTATAGCAATAAATTTATAAATAAAACTCTAATACTGTCATTTTATAGCCTAGCGTAAAGAAAAGCCAAAGGGACTTTACGTGAACTGCAGGGCGAGAATAATGCAGCACAGACTATTTCTGTACTGTTGGAGACAAAAAATGACTGAAAAAACAACAAAAAAAGAATCCAGAGAAGAACTATTAGTACCGTTAGAGCAGTACTTAAAAGCAGGAATTCACATAGGAACAAAATTCAAAACCAAATACATGCGAGAATTCATCTACAAAAACAGACCAGACGGACTATACGTTCTAAACTTGCAGAAAATTGATGAAAGAATAAAAAAAGCAGCACAATTACTAGCACAATACAAACCAGAAGACATACTATTAGTGTGCAGAAGAGAAAACGGTTTCAAACCAGTAAAAGTATTCGAAAAACACACAGGCATAAAAGCAATAGCTGGTCGCTACCCGCCAGGAATGCTAACAAATACTGCGCTAGATAATTATGCAGAAGTAAAACTATTAATTGCAGTAGACGCGTGGCCAGACCGCAACGCAATAAAAGACGCTCGTGACAGTGGAGTGCCAATAGTAGCACTTTGCGATACCAACAATCAAACCAACAGCATAGACTTTGTAATGCCAGCAAACAACAAAGGGAAAAAAAGTTTGGGACTAATATTTTGGATACTGGCACGCGAGTACTTAAAAAACACTAAGCAAATAAAAAAAGACAGTGATTTTAAACCAACAATAGAAGATTTCACAGAAGAATAACATTAGTTTTTTTTTATTCTTCTACTTTTTCTAAACCATCACTAACAATCTTAAAAAAAACTTCTTTTTGTGGCATGCTACGATGCTTTCTAAGAATTGCACGGCGCATGTTCTTATAATTTTGTAATTCTACCAAACACTTACTGCCATACTTTAACATGTCACCACCAACCATGTTAACACGATCACGATCATCAAAAACACTATACACTTGATTAGTCACTAAGACAGGAATGTTTTTTGTTCTTGCAATTTGTGAAAGAACAGCAAGCTGTTGTCCTAATTCTTTGTTAACCTCGTAAACTTCATCACTCTTTCCAAGCTCCAAACGATAAAGCATTGCAATAGTATCAACAATAATCAAACCAGTCTTTTGCGTGATCAATGATTGCAGTTTAGAAAAAAGCTTTTTTTGCTCTTCAAAACTAACAGGTTTGAAAAATAATATGTTATCAAGAATTTTTTCAGGCTCTTTTTGTAATTGTTTTAATCGCTCAATACTAAAACCGCCCTCAGTATCAATGTAAATTACTGTTTTATCATCAAGAGCTGTTTTTATAGCTGAAATCATACAAATATTTGTTTTACCGCTAGCTGCAGGGCCATAAATAGTTGTAATAACCTCATTTTCGAAACCGCCATTTAATAATTCGTCGACGACAACACAACCTGAATTTGTTCTTTGCATCAAAAAATTCAAGACTAACGCTTTATATAAAACTTACCTTTAAATATACACAATATTTTTTGTACCTCATGAAAGCACGACAAATACTGTTATTGTTGGGCATTTTAGTAGTTGTACTGCTTGCAAATTTAGCAATTCCGTTACTGACGGATAACCTATCACTTAAAGCTTATGATACGGTTCGAGAAGTTGAAAACATACAAGAAAAAGGCATTATAATAGTAAATGATCCTTTAACGCCAGCAACACAAACAATTCTAAAATCACCATTTTTTTATTATCTAACAGCGTTTTTCACGCTTTTTTTGCCAGGAGTACTAGCTTACAAGATAGTGCCAGCAATTCTTAGTGTGATAAGCGCTTTTTTGGTCTTTTTAATAGTGAAAAAGTTAACAAAGAACAATGTTGGGGCGAGCTTTTCAGCAATGCTTTCAGGTTTTATACCGGTAAGTTATAGTCTATTAGTAAACAATGCGTCAAGCTATTCGCTAGTAATGCCAATGTTTTTGCTATTAATTTATAGTTTTATAAACATTGAAAAACGTTCCTATCAAGCACTATTTCTAGCAAGCATAATATTAAGCCGTTTAACACATCCTGCAATGATAATATTTATTATAAGCCTGCTAGTATACTTGCTAATAATAAGATTAGAAGGCTTACAACAAAAAAGAGCAGAATTAGAAGTAGTACTGTTTTCAACATTCTTTTTTTTATGGCTGCTTTTTTTGTGGTACAAAAAAGCATTATTATTTCACGGTCCAAGTGTAATATGGCAAAATCTTCCAACACAATTATTAACTAATGATTTTCAATCAACAAACCTTCTACGCGCAATGATACAAATAGGTTTTATACCTTTTATGCTTGGAATTTATGAGATATACCTTAGTTTTTTTAAAAGAAAAAATCGTCATACATATCTATTAATAGCTTTTATCATAACCAACACTGCGCTTTTATGGTTTCGATTAATACCAACACAAGTAGCATTAATGTTTTTAGGATTAGGCTTTGCAATAATGGCAGGTTATAGTTTTGAAAGATTCAACAATTTTTTAGACAATAGCAAAATAGAACCTTACAAAAAGATTATTCTAATAGGAGTTTCAATTCTGATAATAATAACTTCTGTAATGCCATCAATTAGCATAGCAGCAAAAGAATCAAAAAACGTTGTCACAGTGCAAGAATTAAAAGCATTAGAATGGCTAGAAAAAATGCCGCTTAATGCAACTGTGCTAGCTTTGCCACAAGAAGGTAATTTAATAATGGCAATAGCCAAAAAACCAGTACTATTAAATGATAATTACTTGTTAGTGCCAGACGTCAACGACCGCTACAATTCAACAAGAATAATTTATAGTACAATGTTAGAAACACAAGCGTTATTACAGCTTAACAAACACGACGTAAAAATAATTTATCTCTCGCCAAGAACAAAAGCAGCCTATGGTGAAAACTTAATATCGTATGTTTCAGATGATATTTGTTTTAGAAAATGGTACGATGATACAATACAAATATATGAGGTCAAATGCACTATAACAACATGAAATTGAATCAGAAAACAACACTTTACGCAATACTTGCTATAACATTAGTACTGTTACTTTTGCCAGTAATACTGCGAGCTAGCAGCACAAGCACTTATTTTGGCACCAGTGCTTACTACGAGCTTAGAATCGCGAATTTGGATTGGCGAGCAGATGCTAACAATTACTTTTTGGAATTGCGCCACAATCCTTTCAATTTACTATTAAAAGGATTGCTAATAGTTTTTAATGAACAAATATTAATGCTTGCACTGCCACTAATTTTAGGCCTATTAACACAAACAACACTTTTTTACTTACTAAAAAACTTTTTCAAAAACGATTATAAAAAACAATTAATCACTCAAAGCTTAATAGCTACAGCACCACCATTTCTTTATACTTTTAGCACAATCAATCCATACTCGCTAATACTGCTTTTAACAACTTATTTGTTAATGCCAATCCAAAACAAAAAAATAGACTGGGTCAAAATATTAATAACATCTTTTATTTTAGGTCTTTTCAATTGGCACACAACAATACTAGTTAGTGGCACAATATTAGTGTATGCTCTAGCAACAAACAAAAAAAAGTTTTTTGTTAGCCCTCCACTAATACTATTAACAACAACAATTTTTAGGGCAAACCAGCCAACAATACAAACAAAAAGCACAGCATTACTACAACTATTAAAAAATACAATTTTTGATTTAGGAGGAATTAGTGGACTAGCAATATTTTTTATAATACTAGCGGCAATAGGATTTTTTATATCTTGGGATCAAAAAAGAAAATACTATCCAATATACTTTGCAATAATAACTTTAAGCATATTATCAATTTATAACACGTGGCTTTTAGCACCACTAACAATATTGTTAGCAATTCTGGCAGCAAATGCATTCTATAAATTATCAATTATGAAATGGACCCTTGAGATGGTAAAATATTTAACACTACTATCGATAGCTTATGGATTATTATTTTCTGCTATTTCATACGCAAGTATCAATTCTCAAAGCCCTCCAACAATAGAGCAAGTAAACGCTGCAGCACACTTAAAAAATGTCAGTGTAGACATGGTACTAGCGCACCCTGATAATGCTTTTTTAATACAATACTTTGGCGACAAAAAAACAATGATTACACCATTTACTAAAGATAAAAAAATGATTGATGATTACCGATCATTATTGCGATCAGAAAATCTTGAAAACACTAAAAAATTACTACAAGAGCACTCGATAGGCTATATTTATATAGACCAAAAAATTACTAATATAGTAAAAGAAAAGCAAGGATTAAGGTTTTTGCTAAGAAATAATCAAACATTTAAACAAATATACGAGAACGAAAAAGTTAGCATTTGGAGAGTTAAACTATGAATTTTGGAGAATTTCTTTTGTACACAGTATCGTACTTTGGTCTTTTTACAGCAATATTTTTTATGATAACACTGCTTGAAAATCGTAAGCAAATATATGACAAAATGCCGAAAAAATTTCCGTATGTTACAATAATAGTTCCGGCATACAATGAAGAAAAAAGAATAGAGCGCACCATTGAATCACTATTAGAGTTAGATTATCCAAAAAACAAAATAGAATTAATGGTGGTCGATGATGGCAGCACTGACAACACACTAAAAGTGTTAGAACAATATGGCAAAAAAATTATTGTTTTTTCAAAACACAACGAAGGAAAAGGAAAAGCATTAAATTATGCAATAAAACGCTCAAAAGGAGAATTTGTTGGAGCGCTTGACGCAGACTCTTATGTTGACAAAAAAGCATTAAAAAGAATAATATCACATTTTAATAATCCGCAAATAATGGCTGTAACACCATCAATGAAAGTTGGTAATGCACGATCACTACTTCAAAAAATACAACAAATAGAGTATTTAATGGGAATATTCTTGCGAAAAATATTTGCGTTTTTGGGAAGTATTCATGTAACACCAGGACCGTTTACAATATACCGCAAAAAATTCTTTGAAAAATATGGTTATTTTGATCATACAACAATAACAGAAGATATTGAAATAGCGTTGCGTATACAATCAAAAAATTACATCATAGAAAATAGTGTTAATGCTTATGTTTACACAATAGCGCCTGACAAGTTCAAACCATTATTACAACAACGTCTGCGTTGGTACAGAGGATTTTTAGACAATGTAGTAAAATACAAACACTTATTTAGCAAACGCTTTGGAAACCTAGGACTTTTCATTCTGCCAGCAAGCTTTGCATCAGTAGCACTAATAATAATGGCCGTAGGCTATTCACTCATAAAGCTATTAAGCAATCAAATAAACACTTTGGTTAACTGGTACAACATAAACTTTGATTTAAAAAGTTTGTTAACATTCAAAATAGATTTTTTCTTACTGAGCTTTAACGCAGTATTTGTACTAATATTATTGTCGACACTGGTAGGTATCTCGATGATAATGATTGCAAAATTTTTAAGTGAAGAACAAACAAAAATTAAATTTTCATACTTTTATTATGTCTTGCTTTACAGTCCTCTTTTTGCACTATGGTGGATTGTAGCAATTTATTACAAAGTAAGAAATAAAAAAATAAAGTGGGGCCAACGTTTAATGTGAAAATGGAAAGACGAGAAGTTAATAAAACAAAATATTTAGCTGTTTTTGCGCTAACAACACTAATATTTCTTTCGGGTTTAATAGTTGGCAATTACATAAGCGAAAAAAAACTATCAAAACTAGATCAAATGCAACAAGATATTAGAACGCAAACAACAGCACTGGAAGTAGAGTATGCATTACTATCAGAAAACCCTTGCAGTTCAACAAATCACACAGCGCTAAACCAAGAATTATACACTTTAAGCACTCGATTAAACTACATGGAAAACAGTTTAGGGCCGAACAATGAAGACGTACTACAATTAAAAGAATATTATTCACTACTAGAATTGCGCCATTGGCTATTATTTAAAAAAGTCAATGCTGAATGCAAACAAAACAAAAAATTAATACTGTATTTTTACTCAAACGCTGGAGATTGCGAGCGTTGCGAAGAACAAGGATATCTATTAAGTTATTTTCACAAAAAATATCCAGAATTACTAATATATTCTTTTGACATAAACCTTAACAACATAGCTCTTAGAACACTAAAATCGCAATTAGAAGTTACTTCAGCTCCAACAGTAATAGTCAATGAAAACAAAATAGAAGGTTTTGCAGATAAACTAACACTAGAAAAACAGTTTCACCTATTGCCAAACACTAATGTAACATCATCAGAACAACTACTGTCAAACTGAGCCTTTAATTCCATATTAATAATATAATCAAAGTACTTGCTTTCTTTTGAATTACCAAAAATACTATTGTAAACTACGAACTCCGGCCTGTAGCGCATCACCATAAAATTAATATTGTCAGACCACAAACTGCCAACCTTATCATTATTATAATAGCCAATCCAAGGCCACACGTTACTGAGCACCATATCAGTCTCATTGTTTTCTAAAAAAGTTAAAGCTTGATACAATGAACTATCTCGTGAGTATAAACAATTATTTTTTGTTTTAGCAAAAGCGCCAATAAAAGGGCCGCTCACTGCGAGCAATGTTATAATTAAGAGCCAATACTTATTTTTCAGGCCAAGCTTCTGTGCCAAAAACTCAAAACCAACAACACCAAATAATACAATAAAAGCAATATATGACAACATGTAACGCTCATACTTTGCCCCGACAAAAAACAAGTAGTAAAACAAACTTAATACTACAAAAAAACTAGCAGGCATCAAATACTTATTTTTCTTATTTAATAGTGCAAAAAAACCAAAAAATGCAGTCAGCGAAAAAAATGATAAGTTATTTGTTAAATGTTTACGCAAAACTGTTTTATCTTGTACAAATTCATAACTTTTTACAATATTATATTGGTAGTGTACATCCCACAAGAAATCATTATACACAAATTTATTAAACACTAACCAGGGAGTAATAGCGATTAATACTCCGCCAGAAAACATTAATATCTTTTGCCAATCTTTTTTTGCAAGCAGCCATAATCCTGTGCTAAGACCAAATAATGCAAAAGGAAACTTTGCCAAAAATGCTAAGCCTGCAAAAAAACCGCTGGCCAATAACCACTTATTATTTTTATAGGTCAATAAATAAAAACTTAAAAGAATAAAAAAAGTTCCCAATATGTCAGGATAAACCTTATAAGACCATTTGAGAGTTACAGGCAAAAAACCAAAAATTATTGCTGGCAATAATGGATTTTTTGTAAACTTTTTGCTAATAAGATAAACCAAAAAAACACTTGCTAAAGTTATTAAAATAATTATTGTTCGTGCTAAAACAACACTCTCGCCAAAAATAAGCCACGGTAGTGTAATGAAGTATTCTGTTAGTGGAAAGCGATAATCTTCAACAAAATTACTTTCAGTTGTATGACTTCGAGAATTTGCTAAGTACACGTTTTCATCCCAGTAAAGCAATGGTGTGAAAAACATTGCACTAAAATAAAAAAATGCCAGGATGATGAGTACTAACCAAATAGCATAATTTTCTAAGAATTTTTTCATCGCTTTCGCACCTTTACAAAATCAGCAAAAGTAGGATTTTTTATAGTTTCTTTTGAGCTCACCATTTTAAAATCATCTTCATTATGTTCCTCTATTAGTTTCAAATTGAGTATTCTCTCAAGCTTTTGCGAAAGCGCAATTGATGGTGATAACTGGCCATTTTCGAGTTTTTGTATTACTGAAAGTTTTTCTGCAAGTTTTTTGGCTAGTTGTTCTTGCTTTAAACCTAAACGCTCTCGAGTGTTGCGAATAATGCTGGCGTATTCTGGTTTTACTAAAAGAATTGTTTGTGATTGTTTTCTAACTGTTTTTTTTAATGGCTCTAAACGCTTTTTTAATTCTTCTTTTGTGCCTAAGACTTTGCCGTGCTTTGAGCAATTAGTGCAAACTTCTAATTCTGCACCTTCAACAATTGTCTTGTATAATTTATCTATTTTGCCACACATTTCACACTGCGCCATGAATTATCCCTCAATTATTTTAATTTGTACTTTGCGGTTTCTTGGACCGTCAAACTCACAAAAAAATATTCCTTGCCACTGGCCCAACTGCAATTTACCATCTATAATAATAATTTTTTCACTACAACCGATCAAGCTTGATTTTACGTGCCCTGGACTGTTGCCCTCGCTATGCTGGTAATTCCAATTATCACTAACAATTTGATTCAAAGCGTGCAACAAGTCTGTTTTTACCGTGGGATCGGCATCTTCATTAATAGTTATTGCTGCTGTAGTATGAGGACAGTAAACAACACACAAGCCCTTTTGCACTTTAGAATTGTTAATAACAGATTGCACTTTATCAGTTATGCTTATCAGCTCGTTATGTTTAGAAGTGCTAATTGAGATTGTTTTCATAAAAAATACTTTTTTTTTGTTATATAAAAGTATTTTGAGAGCGCCCGCCGGGATTCGAACCCAGGATCATCGCTCTGCAGGCGAGTGCCTTACCGCTTGGCCACGGGCGCGTAAGCGTCAAAAAACCCCTTTTATTTATAAAAGTTGTCAAGGTCTGGTAATCTTTATAAATATCATTAATTTCTGCACTACTGTGGACCTGTGGCCCAGCCTGGATAGGGCGACTGCCTTCTAGACGCTTTATAGCGTGAGGTGAGCAGTAGGTCGGGGGTTCGAATCCCTCCAGGTCCGTTCACTGATTAAAATAACCTTGTTTTTCAACATAGTTTAGAAGTTTATGAAATAATTCTAGCATTAATGGAAATTCCTCGAAATATTTTTCTTTTTTATCAACTAAAAACTTTTTTGACCATCCTTTCCAATCTTCTTTCCGATCAATTTCGTGAATAAAAGCGTCAAGAGTGTCAATTGCTTTGGCAAAGCGTGATTCAACTGTTTTTTCATTTTCAAATTCTAAAAAAAGATTAAAGAATTTTTTTTGCATACTCTTTGGCAGTTTTCCTTTTAATTCTTTTGCGGCTACTAACTCGTTTTGTTTTTTATTTTGCCTGGCTTTTTGATGGTCTTTATCAGGTGTTATTGGAGAGTCACCAGTTTCAATTTCTACAATATCATGATAGAGTAATAGTTCATAGACTTTTTGCTTATCAAGTCTTTGTTCAATTTTATCAAAAAAATAGTCTGCAAGCAATAAACAACTGTAAGTATGCTCTGCACTACTTTCTTTTCTATTATCAACAGAATTCATCCTATAAACAGATTTTAATTTGTTTAACACCCTAAATTTTAGTAAGTCCTCCATAAAAAAATAGAATTTAATACAATTAATAAAGATTTCTTTATGGTAGCCAGCTCTTGGGGTTTTCGAGTTTTTGTGGTAGGTAATCGCTGATTACAAAGTTTAGTCCGTGTGTTGCCAGTGCTTGTTGTTCTGCACGTTTTTTCATTTTTACTAAGTCTTGCAAGGCTTTTTGCCACTCTGGGTGTTGTAGCACGAATGGATCGTTTTTTATTCCGTCTTGGACTCTTTTTATGTCAACGTCTTTTAATGGGTGTGTTGGCAAATTATAATCGATTATGTCTTTTGCTGTGATTCCGAAGAATTTGGTGTTTGGCACGCAGAAGTATTTGTTGATGTGCGCTGCATTACCAGAGCCAACCTTAAGAGTTCGATAGATGTTTAGCCACCCGTATGGGTCGCCATCAGTGAACGCATAAACAGGCAAATTTTTCTCATCAGATAGCCTGCGAATAAATCGTCTGCATGAGCGTGTTGGAACTCCCCCTAACGATATCAAAATACAGTTGGATTTTTTGAAATAATTGTGTTTTACTAATCGTTGGTACATGCCTGTTGTTTCAACTGCTAAAATAAAGTCTGCTTTTGTTTCAAATTGTAGTTCTTCTACAGTTGATGGTACTGAATAACTGCCGCTTCCAAATTTTGTGCAATCAATTTTGATTTCTTGTCCGCTGTCAGGGTCTTTGTCAATGACTGTTAGTCTTCCTGCAACGTCACCGCCTTTTTCTTCTGGTATAAAACCTATTCTTTCACGGTTTAGCATGAAAAGACTTTCTACGTCGTCCATTATAGCGTCTGATTCTGTTTGCTCGCTAAAGCTTGCATCACCCCAGTTTTTTGATATGTAATAGGCTTCTCTTTTTGTTGCAATATCGTTGGTTTTGACAAGTTGTTGTGATAGTCCCATTAAGCGCAATGTTTGCGCAAAAGTTTTAATGGTGTTGACTGTTAATGTTCTTTTTTTCATTGCGCCGTTGAGCTCGAAAAAACCTTTTTTTGGATCGTATGTGACGTTTGATAACGCGCGAATAGGCATTTCTAGTTCTGGCTTTTGACGTTTGATGATTGTTTGGTAAACGTCTGTTGCTTGATCTTTTATTTTATTGATTACTTCTTCTTTCTTGTTCATCATCTACACCATTTTCTTCATTGATTATTGGTTTTAATTCTTCACTATAAGTTTGCGTGCCATCAGGTTCTAGTTCTACCTTACCTCTAATGTCTTCTAACATGTCACGTAACGTGTTATTAATGCGACTTTCTTCTTGATCGCTTAAAGCCAGTAATTCTTTTAATGCTATTCCAATGTGTGGAACATATTTTTCTAAATAACTGCGTTTTTTTGTTTCTTCATTGACACGCTTTTTTTTGTTAACATAACTTGCTAGTTTTCGACCGCACTCTTGCAATGCAAGTTTTATCTCTTTGGTTATTTCAGGATAGTGCGCTAGTGCTTCTTTAGCTTCACTTGTAAATGGTACCCAAACGCTTGCCATGTGAACAAGCACTGTTGCAGGGCCCACAGGAACTGATTTTTGTGATTGTGATATTCCATAATTGCGCCAACCAGTTTCTATTATTGCGTCAGTTATGCCGCAAGCTCCTTGTTGGTATAATAATGGCACACTGTTTGCAAAACGCAATATTTTAATTTGATTATCGCTTGTTAGTTCTCCACCGTAAGCAATTCCAGCTTCTATAATAAAAGGGTTGCCACGGTAAACTGCTGGAGGCCTAGTGGTTGAGACAAAGAATTCTGCGTTAATCTCTTTTTTTAATCCTTTTTCTACAAGTTGTGGGCCTAATGGTTTTACACAATCTGTTGGCGGAGCAATAATTTTAGTAACACGTATAGCTTTTATCAAACGCTCTGCTTGTTCTCGACTAATACTTCGAGGTTTTGTTTTGATTAGCACTCCTGCTTTTTCACAGATATCTTTAGCAGTTTTTGCTCCAATACGCTCGAATTCTGTAGTAAAAAATTGTTGTAATGTTTTAGCATTAGTCCAGGAAAGCATTTTTATTAAAATTCCAATTTCGATGCCGTAAGGGTGTGGTCTAATCTCTCGAGGTTGCACTGGTAAATTGTCAGTTGCTCGCGCGTAAATGAATTGTTCAGCTTTAGGATTAGTATAAATTATAGTGGTGTGAGGGTTTATTATGGCTGTTTGTTTAAGGTATTCATCAACAGATTGTATTCCTTTTTGATATGCTGCTTCTAAGTCAAGTTCTATTTTAGTGCCGTGTTCTTTATCCCACTCTACTATTTCATCTTTTAATATTTTAGGAGTGTTTTTTTGAGTGTCAATTCCGAGTTCATAATAATGTGATGGTTGATTTACGCCTATTGTCGAAGTTATTTTTGCAGGCTTTCCAGTGGTTAATTGCGAATACATCACACTGGCACTAATGCCTATTCCTTGTTGTCCGCGTGATTGTTTTAGTGAGTGAAATTTGCTGCCGTACAATAACTTGGCAAAAATCTTCGGTATTTGTTTTTTTACAATTCCAGGACCATTATCTTCAACAATTATTCTAAAACGGTCTTCTCCCATTTCAATAATTTCAATGTTTAATTCTGGTAGAATTCCTGCTTCTTCACAAGCGTCTAAAGAATTATCAACTGCTTCTTTTACAGTAGTCATTAAAGCTTTTCTTTTATTGTCAAAGCCTAGTAAATGCCTGTTTTTTTCAAAAAATTCTGCAATACTAATCTCGCGTTGTTTTTTTGCAAGCTCGTGAGCTTTTATGGCATTAGAGTCTAGTTGTTCTGTGCCCGAAAAATCATTAAGTGTTGTCATACCTAGTTTCTGAGAATTGATTATGACTAATAAACTTTATTGTTCTCTAGTCATCAATTTGTTTAAAATCATCCTTGCTAGGCGCTACTCGATGCTTTTTTAATTGTTTTTCAAGCCACCTGTAAACTGTTGCGTGAGGACTACCAGCAACTAATGATTCTATTGCTCTGCGAGCACTAGTAACTTCTTCAGCTTGTCCAATAAGACCTATTGTTTTGCCGTAAACGCAAATTTGTGCTCCTGTGAGTGTTTCTATTGTTTTACGACTCTTGCCTTCTGTTCCGATAACCCTACCTTTTACTCTCATTAACTGATTTTTTTTATCAGAATAATCTGCTAAGTTGACAATTTCAAAGATATAATCTTGTTTTAATAGCAGCATTGCTGTTTCAGGATTAAAACCCCTGCCTATTGCCTTGACTATTTCTTGACAAATATAAAGTTTTATTCCATCATCACCTTTTATTTGAATGTCTCCTTCTTTAGAATCAATGTATAGTTTTGAGTTTGTAGCGTCCTCTAATTCTTTTTTTATTTTTCCTTTGGTACCTATGAGTACTGCAACGCGATCTTTTGGTATTTTTACTTCGTGAATGAATTCCATATTGGAGGGGATTTATTTGCTGTTTTTAAATTTTACCAGTAATTTTTTTGTTAATTTGTTCTATTGTAGTTTTAACTCCTTTTTTTGTAAAATAATTGTACATGTTTTTAATATCGCGCTCTAACAATTCTTTGGCATTATGACTTTTTGTTATTGTGGATTGTGAAAAATCAATAAATACTGGGTGTTCATTATAATTTAGAATATTGAACTCTGACAAGTCACCATGGACAAGTCCTGATTTGTAGAGTTTTTTCATGTTTTCAATTGTTTTATCGTAGAATTCATTAATGTTTGCAGGGGTTGCATTTTTTAATTGTGGCGATGGCAGTACATCACCTATTAACTCCATAACTATAATATTGTATAGTTGAGCGTGCGGTGTTGGAACTTTAATGTTTTGACGTGCCAATAATAGGTTGCGATATTCTCTTTTTGTCCAAGAAAAAACTACTTGTCGACGATTCTTTTTCAGGCTTAATGCCCTGGGGTCTTGTTTTAAATAATTATACATTTGATTAAAATTGGCATTTTGCACTCTATAAATCTTAACAATGACCTGTGTTTTGTCTTTTTTTATTGCTGTGAAAATATTGGCTTCTTTTCCTATTGAAAAAGGGTTTTTTAACTCTTCAAAGTGTCCTTGACTTGATAGTTTGAACAGGTTGCGCTCTGTCACTTCATCAAAAACTGCTTTGTAGGTTTTGTGCTTTTCACGTGTAATTTTTGCCATGATGTTGGTGGATTGCTTCTTTATAAATAACTTGTGCGTTAGGACCGAAAACCTTATAAATGATTAACCACTACACAGTGAATAAAGGTTAATCATAAGCTTTAAATATAAAACAAAAATACTCACTATTAATGCACGATAAAGTTCTTAAAAGAGCCTTGCAATGATTTTAAGCAAAATCGCGCATTACAGCCCGACACGAGAGTACTCAAGGGAGTATACGAGAAACTCAAGCAATGAACTTGGGAGTTAGTGTTTCGGGCAACAAAAACCTTTACACTCAACAAAAAAATAACAAAAAATTGTTGAGAACAAGCTTCACAATTCACAAAATCACACGCAATGACCAACTTTATTAATTTTCAGGTCAACAAAAAAATAATAGCTTGTTCTCAAAAAAAATAATAGA
This sequence comes from Candidatus Woesearchaeota archaeon, assembly GCA_018221105.1. Lineage (GTDB taxonomy): Archaea > Nanobdellota > Nanobdellia > Woesearchaeales > JAAOYA01 > JAAOYA01. The sequence goes on from JAAOYA010000002.1 coordinate 13,991, forward strand.
CACGGCAAAACGCATAGAACTGGTGAACTTTCATGATTATTACATCACATTCACAAAACACAATTAGTAAAAAAAAACTATTTGAGTAAACAAACTAGTTCTGCAAAAGCCGTTGGAGGAAAAAATGGCAAAAATTGCACAAACAGCAGCAAAATATATAGTCCACGCCACAATAAACATTGAAGGTGTAGTAGACCGCCCAGACGTAATAGGCGCAATCTTTGGACAAACAGAAGGATTACTAGGCGAAGACCTAGAACTTAGAGAATTACAACGCTCAGGACGCATTGGTAGAATAGAAGTTAATGTAGAAACAAAAACAGGAAAAACAGATGGTGTAATAATCATACCGTCAAGCTTAGACAAAGCAGAAACAGCAATCATAGGAGCGGCAATAGAAGTAATAGAAAGAATAGGCCCTTGCAACGCAAAAATACGAATAGATAAAATAGAAGACATCAGAGTATCAAAAAGAGACACAGTAGTCAACAGGGCAAAAGAACTATTAAAAAACCTAACAGATGGCGTACTGCCAGACAGCCAAGAACTATGCGATGAAGTATCAGAATCAGTACGAGTTATGGAAATTGTAGAATACGGAAAAGACAGACTCCCAGCAGGGCCAACAATTGAAGAAAGCGACGAAGTAATATTGGTAGAAGGGCGAGCAGACGTGTTAAACTTATTAAAACATGGCTTTAAAAACGTGATATCATTAAACGGTACAAGTGTGCCAAAAACTATCGTAGAACTTGCAAAAAAGAAAACAGTAACAGCGTTTGTTGATGGAGATCGTGGCGGGAACCTGATAATCAAAGAATTATCACAAGTTGCAGAAGTAGACTTTGTAACAAAAGCGCCAGACGGCAAAGAAGTCGAAGAACTGGCAAAAAAAGAAATACACAAAGCACTACGCTCAAAAGTTTCACTAGAGCAAGCACTAGTGGAAACTAACAATCGACAAACAACACCGCAACGACGCACAAGCCCTCAAACGCGAACAACATATTCTCGTAGCGCTTCACCACGCCAAACAAGTAGAACAAGCGCTCCGCCAGAGCGACGCAGAATAGTAAAACCAAGATTGTCAACAAATGAAAAAGCGTCATTTAAAGAAAAATTAGACGATCTAATAGGAACTAGGGGAGCATATATTTTAGATGATAAATCAAACATATTAGGCAAAGTGCCAAACAGTGAACTAGTAAGCACAATCAAAAGCTTATCAGGAGGCGTTTACGCTGTAATATTTGACGGTGAAATAGACAAAGACCTAGTAACTGTTGCAGAGAGAGCTCGTGTTAAACACTTAGTAGCGATGAACAATAAAACAAAGCTCAACACAGCCGTGAACCTTTTGACAAGCGCAGAACTAGAAGCTTAAACATAATTATTTTTTTATTATTTTTATTAAATCTTCAATTTTTGAACTATCATCAAAAACTATTAGATTATGATTATTGTTTTTCGCTTCAACAAAAACAGTATCAAAAATTTCAGCGTCCAAGTTTTCGCGAATTTTCTCTTTTGAATAACCTCTGGTTTTCAAGCGCTCTTTTAAGGTTTTAAGATTTGTTTTGCAAACAATACAAAAATCTATAATTTTTGCTGGTAGTTCGTGAGCCAAGTGAGAATCGATAACAACACTTTTTTTCTCTTTAATGATTTTTTCAAATTCTACATTTAATTTTTTAACATCAATAATTTCACAATCTCTAATTTTATCATAACCATCACTTACTGTTTTAGCAATAGCATTACCATCAACATACTCAAAACTTAAAGCTATAGCTAGTTTTTTAGCTAAAGTTGTCTTGCCAGTCGCTGGCACTCCAGTAACAACCACTACAGTCATAAAAAAACATAGAAAATAATTAGTTATAAAACTTTACAATAATTTCATCATTTCTTCTTTAGTTTTGCAACTTCTCAACTCTTCTGCTAATTTTTTCTTTTGCAAAACTTCAGCAACCCAATTAGCAAAATCATTTTTTGAGCCGTTAACATAAAATTCAAAAGTATGAGAGTCCATCTCTGCAAGCTCGTGTTTTAATTCTTTAAGATTCTTAATAGTGATTCCACTGTGAAGCTTGAAATAATTCTCTGGCTTTATACTAATTGACAAATTCTTTCTTTTTTTGTAAGGCGTTACTTTAACACCTTCTTTTGGTGGAAGTGCAGCTTTTTTTTGTTTTGTCTTAGCTTTATTTGAATAACGGTGCATAAAGCGTAACCGCATGAACTTTTGGGTTGCTACCATCAAAATAAAAATTATGAAAGAGTAAGCAAGCAAAACATAAATGTTCAAGCTCAAATCTGATAGTGGAGTGTTAAAAAGCAAGGTTTTTCTTAGCAGACTAGAGCCTATAACAAAAGGATTGTACGCTGCGACTGCTTGAGCATAATAAGGCATGCTCTCAAGTGGTAGTATAAAGTCAGAAAGCAGCATAAACATACTGGCAACACTAACAGCTCCAATAGTGACTGTTTCTTGACTATTAAAAACATGTCCTATTCCCATCCCGATAAGTGAAAACAGCACAATAAGCAAGACAAGTATTAATAGAATTGCTGGCAGTGTTGCAAGCATAGTATCTCTAAAAAAGAATCCTGCAACAGTCAAAATAATAACTAATTGCAACATCAATAACACAAAATTTGTAAAAAATGTTCCGGTCAAAAAAGCAAAGTCTCCAGTTGGAGTAACAAAATTTCTAAAGTGTGCTTCATAATTTTTTTCCATAACAATAATAAGTGACGGTATCATTAAACTAATAAACATTACAACTAATGCCATTAAGCTTGGAAATAAATAATTAAGTCTTGTTCCTTTGCTGCTAATACTTTCAATCCTAGTACTTATAGGGTTGACAATGCTTTCAGCATCCTTTACAGCAATATTATCAATTATGTTTTGTGCTTGCGTGAGCGATTCTTTTAAATCATCAAGCTTTCCAATAGTTTTATCAACACTAGATTGTGCTTCTACAATATCTGACTTGGCAGTTCCTTTTATTTTATTAGCTTGTTCAAGTTTTGATCCCATATCATCCATCGCAGCACTAATTTTCGCCATTAACTGATCAGTTGTTAAATTAATAGTATCATTTTTTGCATCAATTATTAAATCTTGTAGATCTTCTGCCATTGTTTTTAAAGAATTGTTAGAGCCCCAAGTGTCAGGGTTATCAATAACAAACTCTACAACATCCTCAGCGTCATCGGTCACGTCATCAAAATAATTGTTAAGCTCTGAAATATCTGTTCTTATTGTTGATATGGAAGTGCCATTGGTTGCTATACTTAAGTCCATCTTGTCAAGACCTTCTTTTAAGTCAGCCAAATCTTTTTTCAGGTCATCTTCACGACTTTTCAATCCTTCAACAAGTGTTTTATCATCATCAACATGATCTTTCACTTCGTTAAACTTATCAATCAATGTGTTTGTCAAATCAATGCTTAAATTTTTTGATATGGTGCTAAACTGTGTTGAAACCTGGTCTAAAATATTATAAACAATGTTAATTCTGGAGTAATCAACATAAAATAGTATTTCGTTAGTTTTGCCTTCTTCGATTTTCAAGTCTTTTGGCAGTACAATACAAGCGTGTGTTACTCCAAGTTCAGTATTTCTAACACAAGTTTGTTCAGCATCAAAGCGTAAAACTTCAAAACGGTCATTGTCCAAGCTTGCAATAACGTTTTCTGTTAGGGTGGTGTATTCTTCTGCGTAAACTCCAATATTTAATTTTAGTTGAGCATTATTGTTAAAAGCAACTCCTACTAAAAACATGAGTAGTAATGGCCCGAGAATCACTACTGATGCTGAACTCTTGCTTCTTAACAGTAACTTAAGGTTCTTGCTAATAATTTTTAGTACTTGACGAATCATTTTTTTGTTGTATCTTCAGTAATAGCCTCGAAAACCTCGCTAAGACTTGCTTTGCTAACATTTAATGATAAAATATTTTCGTGATTGCTTTCTGCAACGTGCAATAAGTGATGAATTATTGTTTCTGCTTTTGGAGTGTAAATAGTTATTGCATAACCGTCATTGACAATTTTTTTGATGTTGATGCCTTTGATTGCTTTTAATGAATTAATTACTGCACTATAATTTCCTGGCGTGGACTCAAATTTTACTTCTTCATTTTTTGTAAACAAGTTTTTTAGTTGTGCAGGGGTTCCAACATTGGTTATTTGGTTGTTGCTAAGTATTCCAACACGATCACATAAGTGTTCTATTTCATCAAGAAAATGTGATGATATTAGTATTGTGGTGCCTTTTTCATTGATTTTTTTTATTAACTCCCACATTTGTTTTCGTAAAATAGGATCTAAATCGCTTGTTGGCTCGTCAAGAATCAAAATTTTTGGATCGTGTATTAGTGCACAAGCAATATCTAAGCGTTTTTTCATACCGCCTGACAGATTTCCTGCTAGAGTGTCACGATGCTCAAAAAGTCCCATCAATTTTAATAATATTCTACTGTTGGTTCGCCTGATGTCTTTTGGTAAATCATATAATGCTCCAAAATAGTCAAGGTTTTCTTCAGGTGTTAGTTTATCATAAACTGAAGGGTTTTGTGCTGCAAAACCAAAGATTTTTTTTGCTTGTTTTGGATTTTTAAATACTGAACGATAGTTTTCTTCTTCACCAGCATAATCTAATAAGTGTTCTACTTTAAATCGAACGTCCCCCTTGTCAGGGTTTACAAAACCGATAATGGTGTTTAACAGAGTGGTTTTTCCAGTTCCACTCATTCCAATAATGCCAAATAATTCTCCAGATTGAATATTGAGATTAACACCGTTTAATACTATGTTTTCACCAAATTGTTTGAAAACATTTTCCATTAGTAGTATATTACTCTCAGCGGGTTTCATTGACTTAAGTAGTGCTGTATCATTTTAAATACTTGCGTCATCACTCTAGAATGGTTCAAAACTTTTTTGGGTGCATAGTTTTAAATAAAAAATAGGTTTTTTGGTGCTTATGAATATAAAAAAAATCTTGATGAACAACAACGAAAAACACTATGTCAAAGACGACAACAAAGACTATCACTTAAAATTTGGCATAATAGATCAAAAAGATCTAAAAAAAGGTGGTTTAGTAAAATCTTCTATTAATAGACAATATTATGCTTTTAATCCGTCATTTATTGACCAATACCAGAAAATTAAGCGTGGTGCTCAAATAATACCGAATAAAGACCTTGGACTGATAATTTCAAAAACGGGTCTTGGAAAAGACTCGATAGTGGTTGATGCTGGAGCTGGCAGTGGTGGAGTAGCATGTTTTCTTGCAAATATTGTAAAAAAAGTTTACACGTATGATATTAAAAAAGAAAATGTTGAAATTGTCAAAAAGAATGTAACAGACTTAGAATTAAAAAATGTTGAAGTAATAGAGCATGACATCACAAAACCTATCAGCGTAAAAAATGCCGACGTGTTCATATTAGATATTGCAGAACCTTGGACTGCACTAAACACTGTAAATAATGCTCTAAAAGTTGGAGGTTTTCTAATAGGATACGTTCCAACTACAACACAGTTACAAGAATTAAACAACACACTAGAACAATTTAAATCACTAATTGTTCTAGAAAACATTGAACTTATCGCGCGAGAGTGGAAAGCAGAAGGTAAAGCAGTAAGACCATTAACTGGAACATTACACTCAGGATTTTTAACAATAGTTCGAAAAGTAGTCTAATTGGTAGAAAACTTTATAATACTCACATTCGATAAAGCTTAAATGAGGGGGGATGTCACACCGCTAAAAGGTGTTTTTGTTTTTTCAGCAACAATAATCGGAGCTGGAATACTAGCACTACCATTAGTTGCCGCTGGCTCCGGACTAATACCATTAATTCTAGTGTTAATTGTTATTGGAGTCGTAAGTATTTTTTCAGCATTATACATTGCAGAAACAGTTCTAAACACTAAAGGAGATCATCATCTGCCAACTCTTGCAAAAGAACACCTAGGAAAAAATGGTTTTTACTTGATGCTACTTGGAATAATAATTTACATATACGGTGCACTAACAGGATATTTATCGATAGGAGGCCAAATGTTCAATTTTTTATTTGGCATTCCATTATGGCAAGGAATGATAATATATTTTCTAATAGCAAGCATCATAGTGCACTTAGGACTAAAAATTATCAGTTATGTTGAAACATACCTGTTTATACTAATGCTTTTTTTGATTGGAGCAATACTTATTATAGCATTGCCAAAAGTTCACGTACCATTATTAGTGCAAGCTAATTGGAGTTCTACTTTAAGCGTTTTTGGAGTAGTGTTATTCGCATATGTTGGCCATAGTGTGATACCATCAATTGCTGACGGACTAAAAAATAAAAAAGACATAAATAAAGTGGCAGTGTGGGGGGTTCTAATACCATTAATATTGTATGTTTTATGGTCTATTGCTGTTATTGGGAACGTACCGCCAATAGCGCCAGAAGGCTTGCCATCACTAAGCGCTGCGGCAGCTAGCGGTCAGCCAGCAACAACACCTTTAGGGGTAATGGTTGGTGGTAGTATAATACTTTTGGGATCGATATTTGCAGTGCTGTCAACAATGACAGCGTATATTGGTTTTGGTTTTAGCCTAAAAGACGTTTACGCAGATACTGCACAAAGCCTAAAACAAAAAATTAGCAATATTACCACAACACTAGCAGTTGTAATACCGCCACTAATAATAGCAATGTTCAATCCAGAAGGTTTTCTAGACGCACTAAAAATTGCTGGCACTTACGGTGGAGGATTATTTGTTGGAATACTACCGGTGCTGATAGTAATACAATCAAGAAAAAATAACAAAAAAAACAAAAAAATAATCACTTGGGGCGGCCAATGGATGCCATACTTGGTACTAAGCATTTATTTGATAGGAATGTTATACACCACGATAAAACTATTTTTTTAATTATCAATATATTAACTATAATATAATTTGCCGCTAGCTTTTTGTTCTCTGTCTTTTTGACTTTGTGGTTTGTTAGCCCTGGGCCTAAAACTTTCTTCATCACGCCTAAATGTAATGTCAAGACCTTGCAAGAATTTATTCATACCATCATCGAGCGAATATGGTCCTGTTACAATTCCATTAACTGCTGGAGTACCCTCAAAGACTAGCAGTTCTTCTGACAAATAATCAATAAACAATAAATCATGATCAACAATCAAAGCACTAGTACCATTTAATTCCATCAAATCACGAATAAGCTTTGAGACCAGTAATCGTTGTTCAACATCTAAGTAAGCCGAAGGTTCATCTAAAAGGTAAAGGTCTGCATCTTGGCTTAGACAATGCGCTATGGCAACACGTTGCAATTGACCACCCGATAATTCATCAAGCTTTTTTTCAAATAATTCTTTCAAACCTAGAGGGGTGATTAGTTTATTCTCATATTTAGCGATAGCATTTTGTAGTACATTAACAACGAGTTCATCACTTTTTTTAAGGTATTGTGCTTTGTACGCAACACTAACTTGCTCGCTTACAACTCCTCCGTCAGGATTTTCAGTTTTTGCTAACAGTTTTACAAAACTAGTCTTACCAATACCATTTTCTCCCAAAACTCCTATTGTATAACCTTTTTTAATCTCGCCACTACTTGCTTGAAGCTTAAAATTACCAAGTGTTTTTTTAATGTCTTGCCAAGAAGAAATAACTTCAGTTTCGATTTTTGTGCTTTTAGCCCTTGGCTCAAACTTTATTGCTTTGTCACGAAAGCGAACATTTTCTTCTTTTAGAAAACCTTCAAGGTACAAGTTAAGACCAACCCGCGTACTTTTTGGTTGGCTTACAATACCAAAAGCATCCTCTTTACCGTACAATAAATGAATATTATCTGCCAAATAATCTAATATTATCAAATCATGCTCTACGACCATGATGGCAGTATTCTCGTCGGCCAGCGAGCGTATAAACTTACTGATTTTTAGACGTTGCTTGATATCAAGATAGCTTGTTGGCTCATCAAAAAAATACACATTGGCTTTTTTTAATACAGTGGCTGCAATTGCAACACGTTGCAATTCACCACCACTAATATTTTTAATATCACTATCAAGTATTTTTTCAAGCTCTAAAACATTACTAATTTTTTCAAGCTCTTTTCTCTCATCAACATGTTGCAACAATTCTTTTACAGTACCACTAAACTGTTCACTAATAAGATCGACATGTTGTGGTTTGTAAGAAATAACAATTTGACCATCACGAACTTTCTCAAAATAACCCTGGGCTTCACTACCCTTAAAATAATCTAAAACAGCGCTAAAATCTTGCTCTTGCTCACTGCCAAGATTAGGCTTTAGCACGCCAGCAAGAATTTGAACTGCTGTACTTTTTCCAATACCGTTACGACCCACCAACCCAATAACTTTTGAAAATTGTGGTATTGGCAAGTTATACAAGTGAAAACCATTACGTCCATAGCGGTGAATTGGAGTCTTATCTAATTCTTGTGGCAAGTTAATAATACTAATAGCACCAGTAGGACACTTTTTTGGACAAATACCGCAACCATTACAAAGTGTTTCGTCAATAATCGGCTTTGAATCTTCGCCCTTAACAATACATTCCTGGCCCATTCTATTAACAGGACAAACTTTAATACAAGTATAATCGCTGCGCCCAGGATTACACTTATCCTTTCTAAGTACTGCTATTCTAGTCATAATCAATAAGAATTACACTGTTTTTTTAAAGTTTTACCAATAATCGTCAATTAAAACAACAAATTATTTAAAAGATTCACGACAAATAACAGTATATTAGTTAGTTGAAACTATAAAAAAGAGGTAATTGTATGGAGCAAGAACAAAAAAGTAGTAGTGACAAGCCTACAGGCCACTCACCGAAATTTTTTGAAGCAATAAAATTTTGTTCGACCATCTTTAATGATATTAGAAAAGAGTTAGCAACTATTGTAGTAGGACAACGAGAAGTTGTTGACACAATGATACTAGCATTGCTCTGCAACGGTCACTGTCTTGTAGAAGGAGTTCCAGGAATTGGTAAAACACTATTAATAAGAGCATTTTCAAAAATTTTGGGTTGTGAATACTCTAGAATTCAATTCACACCAGACTTACTACCATCAGACATTATAGGAATAACAGCCTATGACGAAAAACAAGGCTTTTACGTTGTAAAAGGGCCTATATTTGCTAATTTTATTCTGGCCGACGAGATTAATAGGGCCCCGCCAAAAGTACAAAGCGCTTTACTTGAAGGAATGCAAGAGCATCAAGTCACAATTGGAAAACAAAACTTTAAACTACCAAAACCATTTTTTGTAATGGCAACACAAAACCCTCTTGAAAGTTTGGGAACTTATACTTTGCCAGAAGCACAGATTGACAGATTTTTGTTTAAACTAAAAATGGGTTATCCACAAATTGGTGAAGAAGCAGAAATACTAAACAAAAACATGACAATATTCAACTTTGACGATTATAAATTGGCAGCAATACTAGATCCGCATCGCATTAATAGCATGCAAACATTTGTAAAAAATATTTACTTAGACAAAAAAGTAGAAGATTATATAGTGCGATTAATTGAGTGCACAAGAAACTCAAAAAAGTATGATATTAAACTTGGAGAATACATACAGTACGGATCATCGCCAAGAGGAACAATCTCACTTTTTATCGCTTCAAAAGCTAACGCACTATTAAATGGTCGTGAGTATGTAACACCACACGATGTTAAAGAAATAGCTCATGTTACACTGCGCCATAGAATAATACTAAATTATGAAGGGCAAGCAGAAGAAGTAGATGTTGATACTATAATTGATGAAATATTATCCAAAGTGCCAATACACTGAACATATCGTATTATACTAAAATGAAGCTTAAAGAATTTAAAGCAAACTTAAACCCTCAAAGTTCTAAATACAATTTTAGCACTCACAAAAATGTCTTAAACAAGTTATTAGTCGGTACAATGGCAAGCCTGTTCAAAAATAAAGGTTTTGAATTTGAAGATTACAGAAAATACACTGCTGCAGATGACGCTTCAAGAATTGATTGGAAAGCAACACTGCGAGCCGGAACACTGCTAATTCGCGAAACAATAGAAGAAAAAGCAGTCAACGTACTATTTTTAGTGGACGTTTCAGATAGTATGCTGTTCTCATCAGGTGATAAACTAAAATGCGAGTACACAGCAGAAATAATATCAGGATTAGCATTTGCAATACTGCGTGAAGGAAACGCCGTAGGACTGGTAATGTTCAATGACAAAATAGTCAAAAGCATGCAACCAAAAGTTGGTAGTGGACAATACTATGACATCATAAGAGAACTGTCAAACCCGAAAAATTATGGTGGCAAGTGCGATTTGAAAAATGCAATAAAAAACAGTTTAGCACTATTAAAAGTGCCCTCGCTAGTAGTTATACTGTCAGATTTTATTGATGTAGCTGAAGGCTGGGAAAAATTCGTACAAGTAGTAAGTTTCAAATATGATGTTATGGGATTTATAATTCGTGACTTGCGCGACAGAATACTACCAAAAGATCTTGGATATTTTGTGTTAGAAGATCCAACAACCAAGAAAAAAATAGTTGCTGACACTAAAGAATTTCACAAAAAATACAATACTGCTGTCATAGAAGAAGAAAAATACTTGGATCAAGCTTTCAAGAAAGCGAAATCTGATTGTATAATATTGCAAACAGACCAAGAATTTTTCAATCCGCTAATAAGATTTTTAGAAAAAAGGGCACGCATAAAAATATAAAATGGCGCTTGAATTTAACATCACTTTTGGCAATAAACAGTTCTTAATATTTTTTGCACTGATACCGCTAATAGTGTTCTTGCATTTTTACTTTTTGCGCCACTCAAAAAAAAGAGCTTTAAAATTTGGCAATTTTAATGCAATGCGAAGAGTACAAGGACATAATATAGTATCAAAAAATTTAACACCACTATTTTTTTTACTCATAATCGTGACACTGCTCATTTTTGCCCTATCACAAGCAACTTTTTGGTTTAAAACATCTGTTAGCAGCACAGACTACATGATACTTTTAGATTCTGGAGCTAGCATGAACGCAAGAGACCTAACGCCTGACCGCTACACTATAGCAAAACAAATAGCCGTTGATTTAGTTACTGACCTGCAAGGTTCAAAAATAGGCTTTTTAAGTTTTGGAGGTACAATGCTAGAGCATAGCGCTCCAACAACTGACAAAACAAAACTATTAAACTTGATAGAAAACGCTAAGATTTCCAATACTGGTACAGACCTTGGACAAGCACTAATTTTTGGAGCAGAACAATTTCGTGATTCTAATAATTCAAGAGTGATAATATTGCTCTCAGATGGTCATGATACTGTCGGAATACCATTAGCTACAGGTCTTAACGTGGCACAAGAAGAACACGTAAAAATTTTTAGTGTTGGCATTGGAAGTGTTGAAGGAGGAAATTTTTTAAACGTTCCCGAAAGCCAAGGACTAATATCAAAACTTAACGAAAAAAATCTTCAAACATTATCAAATGCTACACAGTCACAATACATTAACATCAATAGTGTAGAAACAATGGGTCTTGCAACATCAATGCTGAGAGTTGATGTTCAAGAAGGCTATGTTCGCTATGAGACTACCGCAACATTATTAATACTAGTTATTACAATAATATTTTTTGAGTGGGTGCTTCATAACACTCGTTTTAGAATATTTCCGTAAACGATGAGCAAAACAAAAAATTATCGGGAGTTAGAAAAGCAAGAAACACAAATTTTTAATGATATGATTGCAAAAATTGACAAGTTAACAAACAATGTTGAAGTTGTAGAAAAGAAAATTGTGTACCAAGAATTAAAAAAAGCAATCATTGAATACTTCACTAGATTGTTAAAAACTGCCGATTCTATGACTGAACAAGAACTTGTAGAAAAGTTTGGAACATTAAATGTTAAAAGCGATACCATTGACAAAGCACAACGTTTGTTTGCGTATATGTTAAACATTGATTATAATAATGCCAGTTATCAAAAAGAAGACTTGTATCACTTGCTTGAAGAAATGCACCAAGTAATAGAGCAAATTTATATTCAAACAAAGGCTAGCACTTTATCAAAAGAAGAAAAACTGGCTAAAGCAAAACAACCATTAATTATTAAAAAATTTCAAGGAGTACTTGCAAAAATAAAAAAATCTTACAAAACAAAAAATGTTATTTCAAGAGAGTTGACAATCAAAGCAACAGAGTATTACAATTTATTATCGCAAGAGAACAAAAAAAAATATGAGTCGGACTTTCACTATTATTGCACTAACTTACCCTATATTTTAGAATTATTGCAAAAAGCTAAAGAAATGAAAGAAAACCAAGAAGAACTGCATCAATTAATTGCAAAGATTAACAAAGTATTTCTAAAAATTCCGTCAGAAGAGCAAGAAGGTCTCAGTTGGCAAATACTAAAAGCTATTGATTCTTCAGAACAAAAACTCAATGCATACTTAATGCTTGGCTATAACTATATCCACTCAAAAAAATTCAATGACGCTCGAGAACTATATGCTGAGATGATAAAATATTATAATAATTTGGAAGAGAAGAAGAAGAAATATTATTATAATCTGCTAACACGTTTTCTAGAGCATTATACTAAAGCGATAAATAAAGCAAGCGCACAAAACTAAAATTATTTTTCCCTTCTTTTATCGTTATTCTTGTCGTTTGTTAGTATAATACAATGAAAATAGTACTCCGCCAATACTAAAAATTAAAATTGTAATAACTGATAAGTAAATTTTACTGTTGCTTTTAACTTTTGACCAACTGACTTTTATGATGCTTGGATTTTCTTGTATTAGTTCTTTTTGAGAGGTCAAATATCTGCAAGTTTGAATAAGCTCATCAAGTTTTTGTTGTGCAACAGTGTAGTCTTGTTCTTCAATATCAATTTGCACTTCACCAAGCATTTCATTGAGCTCTAAACATTCAGTATTAGTACTTAATAGATCGCGTGCATAACTAATCTTTGTTCTGGTGGCGCTTTTCGCATCACCTTCTTTTTCAATACTGCCAACAACAATTAGTGCGCTATCAGTAAACGCTGGATTGCGAACTTTTGCTTGTATTGTAACCTCATAAGTTCCTTGAGTTCTATAAGAGCCAATAATAAGTTCAGTGCTCGCAGTTTTTCCTACTGTTAAACGTTCAATTGTCTCATTGGTAAAACTAAAGTTCAACTCTGTATTTTGTGAAGTCGCACTTAGTGTAATGCCATACAATGTACCAGTACCATTGTTTTTGATGTTTATTGGAACAATAGCTGTCTCGTTTTCATACAGGCTAACAGCTTGCGGTACTAAAATGTCTAAATTAACAATCTTTTCAACATCGTACTGGTAATATTCTGGTTTTGTTTTAGTTCTTGTGACAATTTGAATTACTACTTCTGGTTGTGTAACAGGAGTATAATTTATTGTGAATTCTACAGGATTTGTTGTTACAAGATTATAACCGTCATTTGCGCTAAAAGTGTAGCGTACAGTGCCACTTGTCAGCGGAGTGAAAGTTACAGTGTTACCAATAATTAAAATATCTAAACTGCTTAATTGTCCAGAATAATACGTGTAAGAGTAATTCAAGCTTGTAGTCTCGTTTAAGTCTAATTGACCATTACCGTCTAAGTCATCATCAGCGTCATAGAACACTCCGCTAACATTGTTAAATGGTAAGTATAAACCGTTAGGGTATGTGGTGGTGGAGGTGATTGTGAGGTTCGCAGGGTCCCCCACATAAATCACCGGCCTATTAATATTTGCTATGCTTAGGTTCCACAAAAAAACAGCAAAGCCGTATTTATCATCCTCCACACGTAAAGAAATATTATGTCTTCCAGAACTTGCAAAAGTAAAATAATGATTGTAATCATGAGTTGTTGCTACTAAATTGCCATCGTAATACCAAAAATAACTGAGCGTTTCATTAGGCTCAGGATTGGTTGTAGAATGGTTAAAAAGTATTGTAGCACTTTCACTAACATTTATGTCAGTGTAGCCTTGAGGGTAAAGGGTTGTGTTTACCCAACTAAAGTTTGTTGGAGTCGCGTGAGGTGTGATGTTTTCAATTGTTGGATTAGCGCTTTGCGGGTAAATCGTAAAATTAATTTCTTGCCAGTCAACAAGATCTTGACTGTCATTGACGCCAAGTCTAATAGTGTAATTGCCAATTTGACTAACTAGTGGTGTGAAATTAATGTTTGCTGTTGTGTTGGACGTTTTTGTAACATTAAAAAAATGTGTTAGTCCACTAGTATCATTAATCCAACTAACCCAAAAAGTAAGATTTTCATAAGAGTTTACAAGCGCTAAGTCTTCATCACTAGCAGTGATGTCATAATAGAAAGGGTAATTGACAACAACCACTGGAAAACTAATGGTGTTGAGCACCGGAGCATCATTGACATTAAATATTTCTAAACTGAAAGTGTTTTCATCATAAGTTGTTAAAGTATCAGTAGCGCGTATAGTTATGGTGTGATTTCCAACCATTGATTGATTAGTCAAAAAATCAATAAGTCCTGTGCTTGGATTAATAGTGAAATTGTTAACTGTAGTATTATAAACAGAGTAAGTTATAGTGTCGCCTTCATTGTCTGTTGCGTTAACATCATAGTATAATGTTTGTTTTTCATTGATTGTAAAATTAGGGGTTATAGGACTAATGATTGGAGCAGTATTATTTCTGATAAACAACACAAGAGTTTTGACGGCTGACTTGCCTTCATCGTCACTAACATTAATTTCAATATAATGTGTTTTGTTTGCAACACTGGAGTTTGGAGTAAACATAATCAACCCAGTGGTTGTGTTAATATCAAAAAGTGTAGTGTTGTCTGTTGCGGTCAGTGTTTCTCCTTGATATGTTAGGTTATCAACATCACTAAAATTAACACGATAACGAAATTCTATCATGGCATAAGCTGTTTGATTAGTAATATTAGTAACATTGAAAGTGTTAATGCCATAATAACTATCATCGAAAATTTGTGGAATGTCATTAGCATTAGTCAAGTTAAGAGTTAAATTTTGAGAATAAGTTGTTACCTTAGTATCAGTTACACTAAAGCGAATTTGACGACACACAACATGATCATTAGTTAGAGTTTGACTTATTTGGCCAACAGCGTTAGCGGAATTGTTGATTGTTGTTGTGATACTCCACGGGTCTGATAGTGGACAACCAATCGCTTCAACATCAAAGCTTAAAGTGTCATTGACATCAATATCTGTAGCATTAACTTGCATTGTATACAAGTTTCCTTGCGTTGCACTAACATTTTGAATATAGGTAAAGAATGGATAGTGATTAATGCTGTCAACTTGCAAGTTAAAAGTATCTTGGCGCATAGTGCCGTTAGCATCACTTATATTAATTGTTATAACATGCACTCCAACATCGCCAAAAACTGGAGTAAAATAAAGTTTGGCACTTGTGCCGCTCAAAATTGTTATGTTAAGACCTAAACCGTCACTTCCAATAAGACCATTATCATCAATTATCGTAAAATTTAATGGATAATCAGTTTCCTCGTCGGTTGCGTTAATAGTATATTCGAATAAACTATCTTCAGTAGCGGTCTTGTCTGTTAGTGCAGGGTTGAACACTGGAGCATCATTTACAAAAACTATAGTTATTGAAAACACTAAAGCGTCAATTCCTAAGTCGCTCAAATAATTATCATGGACGAAAAAAGTGACGTTATTATCGTTTGCATCAGTGTGTTGCGGGGTCCAACTAAAAATGCCTGCAGAAGTTACCGTAGCGTTTATTGAATTATCAAAAAAGTATGTTAATGTATCGCCGTCATTGTCTGTTGCGTTAAGATAGAAATCATAAGTTGAATCTTCATACATTGTTGTGGAGTTACCAAAAGCATAATTATTTGATTGATTATACATTGCAAGGCTTACGGGGTCAGCATTTTTAATTTGCACAGTGGCATTTTCTCTAGTTGTTGCTGTTGTATTGGTGATTGTCACTTGACAAGTCCAAGTTTGACTTCTTTTGGTGTACTGTTTTTCTAAAATTTTAGAGCCGCCAACAACACCGATGTGCAAACGAAAAAACACGCTGTTGTTATACCATGTCACATTAGTTTGAGTGGTATCGCCAGAAGCAGACCAAGTACAAATAATATCTTCATCACTTTTTGTGTTATTATCAATGTTTGGAGGCGTAATAAAAGTTAATGCTTGAACTATAAAAACTAGCAAAAAAACAATTATTATAATTGCTAATAGTGTTACAATATTCTTTTTATTTTTTGTTGACATTTTTTAAATTGTATAATTTGTGAAATCTTTTTACAGCATTAATAAAATACTTGTTTTGGACTTTTTGACTTGTGACAGCTTTGTACATTGATAAATAAGTGTTTTTTACTTCAAAAAACTTGTCATTTAAAAAATCAATTTGCAACAATGTCATTGATTCAAACAAGCCATCAAAACTAGTCACGGGCTTTATAGCATCAAATAACTTGAATTTTTTTTGCGGTTTTTTAAGCTTTAAAGTTTTATAAAACAAGTTTTTACCCTCGTAAAGCATTGAAAGAACAACATTATTTGTTAGTTTATCAGGTGAGAATTCTAATTCTGCAATATCTAAAAACAAGCTTTTGAGTATTTCTTTAAGCCCATAATCAATTGTCGAATCAATAATTGCACGATGTGTTTCTTTTGCAGTCAAAGCTTTAGGAGTTTTCAAAAGTAATTGTAAGTATGCATTCATAGTGTTTGAAAGTTTGCCAAAAGCAATAGTTGGTTTTAGTGTTGGTAAGTCTTCTTCTAGACTTTCAAGTTCTTCAATTAATAGTTCTTGTTTGAACCATAGTTTTCGAAGAGGTTTTTTAATAGTGCGCTTTAATTTGCGCCACCACCTTTTCAAATCTTTTCTGTGTTTTCGAGCTTCATAAGTGCTCCACGCTAATAACAACAATAAAAGTAACAATACTACTATCTTGCCAAAATCAATAAAACGCGAAGCAGGACTTTCTTCATATGGACAGGTTCTATCGCATACACTACCACAGTCAATACCTTGTTCTCCGTAATTTTGCAATCCATCATAACAATGTTTTTTATCACTGCATGGCAAGCAAATACCGCCACAATCAATACTTGTTTCGTCTTGGTTTTTTACTCCGTCAAAGCAAGTTCCTAAATCAATACATGTTTGGCATGGCCCGCCACAATCAACGCCAACTTCGCCCTGATTTTTTACTCTGTCAAAGCAAGTTGCAGTGTAATTACAATTTTGTGTTAAATCAGGTCTAAGCAGTGCGCTATCACAATTGTTCTCATCAAAACATTCTCTTATTTGAAAACTTTGAGGCAAGCATTCAGTCCAATTGCCACAATCCCATTCAGGCAAACAACTAATAGGTCTTGCACCACCAGGAATACCGCTAGCGTCATCATCATCATCGCCACTAGGCCCTGGAGGTGGTGTTGGAGGTGGAGGCGGTACTACTTGTGTTACTTCTAAACGCACAAGGTTGCTCTGCCCGCTAGCATTATAAATATCCAAAGCATAAAAATAGATTAGTTCAATACCATAAAATCCTGGTGCAGGAGTTATTGTAACAATGCCACCGCCAGAAATTTGAATATTAATATTCGGGTTAAACGTAGAAGTATAAGTTAGAGCGTCACCGTCAGGATCTGCAAAGTATAAATCCAAGTCATATGGTACTAGTATTGTGTCTTGAGACCAAGAACTATTAGGAATTGGCGCTACTAAGTAAGGCGGGTGGTTGCCACTGCTATTTATCAAAATGTTAAAAGTTTGCGTGAATTGATTGTTTGAGCAGAAACTGCTATCTTGTGCGGTGACATTATAAGTGTGATTTCCAAGGCTGGTAAAATTAAAACTATTAACGTAGACTCCTCCTGTGCTATTAACACTAAAAGGCGTTGCATTACCATTAAAAACAGAACTAAAACTAACGTTTTGATTCCAATCGCTGGAATTTCCAAAAAACTGACAAGTTAGCGACATATTTTCAAAAGCAAAAGTAGGACAGTTAGTGCCTGTGATGTTGGGTTGTGTGTTGATACAAATACCAACACCAAAAGTTGCACTAGGACTTTTGCCAGTGATTTTAGTAGTAAAAAAACCTGTTAGAAATTTATCAGATAACAAAAAAACATTAGCTGTTATAATGCTTAGTAAAACTACTGTTATCACTAACAAAATCAGGGCTTTTGCTGTTTTTTTGTGCATTAAACATTAAACTGTGAAGAATGGTTAATAAAGTTTTTCGTAAAGATTACAAAAAAACACACTATTTAACTCTCTTTTTGGCTTTTTTTAAAAGATAAAACTTTACAATTATTGTTATGAGCGCTAATAATGTGACAATACTTGTTATAATAATAAGGTTTTTTGAAGGCTTGGATGATTCTGATTCTACTACTATTACTGGAAAGGTTTTCTCTATTGCTCCAACAATTTGAATGTTGTCAGAGCTTGCTTGTTCTATAACAGGAGAGAACAGTATTTTAACTTGGTACATTGTTCCAATAGAGGTTTTTTTCGGAATTGATACCAGCAGGTTAACAGGTAACCCTTTAGTTTTTGCGTTAACAGTATATTGAGTTATATCGTCAATTAATCGTGCAATACTAGGATCACTGTTTAAACTGGCGATGACTGTTATGTTATCATTTCCTACCATGTTTTGCAAATGCAAAATCACTTCTTGATTTTGCCCGGGTGACAATTCTAAAGGTCTAGTATCCCAGTAAGGTGCTGAAACACCAAAAGCAAAACTACTAGTGGCTAACAACACTAAGATAATTGCAAATAATAAAATTTGTTTCATATTAAAATAATAAAAGAATTAGTTTATTATTTTTTCTTTTTTTTGGTATAATACCAGTATGCTACTATGATAAGCAGCAAGATTAATAGCAACCATAACAAACTGGTTGGAAAACCTTGTTCTACCTGACTTATTTCTACTTCTGCAGGTCTTTCAACTACTTTTATTGGTAATAATCTTTGAGCTCCAGTAGCTATTTGAATACCGCCGCCATCAGCTGAAGTGTCAGGGGAGAATTTTACCTCTACTGCGTATTCGCCGCCAACAGCGCCACCTTCAGGTATTGTGATGATCATTGGAACGTTAACTTTTGCTCCTGCTGGAACTGTATAAGTTGGATTTCTGTCTTTTAGAGTTGCAATATCTTCTCCTGTTACAATCTCAGCTGTAACAATCGCTTCTTGGTTTCCTATAACATTATCAATAATCATAGAATACTCTAGTGTTTGACCAGGATATGCTTCTAGTGGGTAACCGCGAAAATATTTTGATGAAACACCAAAACCTAAAACTAGTGAACTGCAAAGTATTAACATTAAAAAAGTGATTGCCAAATTTTTACTTTTCATTTTTTACCTCTTTTTATAATTTATACTTCGCCTGTTGCTACCCATTTGCCAAGAGCTAGAGTGCTATACTCTTGAGCTAATAGACCACTTTGTACTACTTCTAAACAATATGTTGTGTCATTGCTTGTTCCAACACCGCTTCCAGCACCGCGCACAAGTTCAAAGTTTGGAACAACGTCAACACCAGTATCATTTACTAGTGATGCACCATTATTGCATGGTGTTGCATTGGTACTGGCGCTGAAGTTTTCTGCATAAATGTGATGTGCTGGATCGATTACGCCTGTTAAATCTAATGCTGAAATGCTCATGTTAACAATGTAATCATTTCCAATATTGTAAACTGTGATATTATTGTCTCCTGCGAAATCTGTTCCTCCTGCTTGAACACTGCTAAATGTTAAATTATTAGCGTTTGTTAAATTAATGTGCAAACTTGCAAGTATATTGAATGAGAAACTATTATTTGCGCTTTTATTATTACTATCGTCTAATACTGTTAAGTTTATCGTCCAAACTCCTGGCTCTGAATAAAAGACAATTCCTGGAATTGTACACGAGTAATTGCCGTCTTCTTGAGGGTCAGTGCAGTTTATTGGACCATAAGTAGTGCCTGATTTGTTAATTAGTGCTCTGCCACTATTATTGTTTAGGTCTGGAATGCCGTTAGGGTCTGTTGCGTTAAACCAAAAAGTCAGGCTAGTATTATCGCCTGCTACTATTGACAAGTCAGCAACAGTTTCAACACCTGTAATAAATGGTGGGTCGTTAGTCATTGTGACTTGTACGCTAAAATTGTCAGCTGTTGCCATTCCAGTGATAGTATCCCACGCGTCGCCAAAAAAGCCAGCGTAAACAAAGGGGGCAACTGCTAAAAGTAGTATCATACAGACTAATAAAGGATTTTTCTTCATTATCAAATGATTACTGCGACTACTCATATATAAATATTTCCCTCATTTTTAGTCGATGTTTTTAAACTATTAGCTTACAATGACATACCATGGCCTGCCAGTTGTTGTCGTATAAGTTTGTGATTGAATGCCTGAAGGTAGTTCAGTTAAGCATAAAGCCAGGTCTTGAATTCCTTCATTATTGGTGTTATTGCCTTTACTAATTGTCAAACCAGTGATTGTAACATCAGTATTATTTAACAATTTGTCACCGCTGCAACCATTACCTGTGTAGTTAATGCTGAAGTTTTCAGCATATATATATTGTGTTGTAATAGTTTGACCTTGCAATTCACTAGCATTCATGACCACTGTCAAAGGATCGTTTGCAATATTTTCAATAGTAATATTATTGTCTGCTGTGATATTTTTGCTTGTCACACTAACACTGATAAACGTGACATCAGTAGTTGTGAGATTCATTGACGTTGTACTGTCTAAAGTAAAATTATTGATTAATGGATTTGACGCGTTGCCATTAACATCAGTTGCGATGACTGTAATATCCCAATCGCCAGCTCCCTCAAAGTACCAAAGTCCAATAGTGCAACTATAATTTGCAGAGTAAGCACTGATGTTTTCAACAAATGAACAACTAGCATTATAGCGAGTTGTTTCACTAGTCATATTAAAAGTAGCGTTAACAACAGAGATGTCTGTATAACTGTTATTATCAGTAATTAAAGCCCAGAAAGTCACGGGGGCGAGGCCCCCTTCAGTGACCGACTGGGTGGGAAGATCTTGAATGTTTGTAACAACAGGCAGGTAATCAGGTTCAATATCAAAGTACCATGCATTGCTCTCGTTTATTATCCTGCCATCTGTTACATTACCCTTCCAATAATAACGACCAACTTGTAATTGGTATATGTTTTGAACTTCAGAAGCAGTAAGTGAACGATTCCAAATCGCTATATCATCAAGAGAACCATTAAAGGGCACTACATTGCCAGCTCTTTTTCCTATTATTATGTTTACACCATCATCAGGAGGACACGCTGCTGACGGCGGTGTGGTATCACTTTGTTTTTGACCATCAATATACATTGTTAAATTAACAATAGCATCGTATGTTCCAACAAAATGATGCCACTCGCCATCATTTAATGAATTGTCGCTTAAAATATCATTACTGCTTCCCCCTTCACAAGACCATGCAATTTTATCCGCACTACTCTGTATTATATAAAAATGGTTTCCAATCCCTTTTTCTATAATAACTCTAGCACCTGAGTGAATCATTTTAAACCAAAGTGAAACACTACGCTCTTGACCAGCACCAGTAGCACTGTCAAGGCTTGCACTATTAGTTATGTTAAAATGATCATTAATTCCATCAAAATAGTAAGCCCCGCCAAACACACTGTCAGTATAATCAAGTGTTGGACAAGCAGTGGCTTCGCAAGTGCCATTATTTCCAATAGTTGTCCAATCATAGACATGCGTATCATTTTCTCCAACTGTTGAGTCATTGTCAAAGTGCATCAATACAATCATGTCTTTATCAACAGAAAGTGGCATTGCGGTCAAGTTATACGTAAAAGCAGTATTGTTGACAAGGTTATCTTCTTGATATAATAATTTATAACGGGTAATATCGTACAAGCTTTTTATTTCTTGACTTGTTAGTGAACGATTCCAAATGGCGACTTCGTCAATGCTGCCATTAAAGCGCATGTTACCTAGAATCACTCTTTCACCGATGCGTAACCCATTACTGCCGCTGCTTATTATTGCTTCATCTGCTCTTGCAATTTTGTTAGATTCTTGAGCGTTAATGTATAATACATTATGAGTGCCATTAAACAATCCTACAATATGGGTCCATTCATTTAGATTAATTGGTTCCGAGGACCAAATGCCTTTGTTGCCGCCACTGTCAGGAGCATTCCAGTTAATATAATTAGTAGTGTTCATTGTCATTACCCAAGGCCAAGGATTAAACCATCGATTAATAATCATAGAACCTGGGTATGTTCCTAAATCTATAGGGGATTTGGCTTTAATCCAAACAGAAATTGTAATTCTATCGCCGAGTTGATCATAACTTGCATCGTAGGGTACGTTTATGTAATTTGTTAGCCCGTCAAACTCGTAAGCGCCATTAAGCTTTCCGTTAACAAAAGTAGGACAGTTTGGAGTACAACTGCCATTATTGATTCCTAATGCTGAATCGTAAAAGTGCGTGTCGCTCTCGCCAAGACTTGAATCATTGTTTAAGTGCATTAAGAACACTAATCCTGTATCTAGGCTTGCGTTTATTTCGTCAGCATAATAACCGTAAAGTTTTCCTGTCAGACTGTCAGGGTCCGGGTCATCATCGTAAACTGTGGCGTTAAGTAATTGATAACGATTTTTTGTTTTACTAGCGTTTGGCGGACTGTTTAATGTTATGCTTGGAGCAACATTATCATCAATAGTAAAAGTTCGCAGTTCAGTATTATTAATGTTTCCACTCTCGTCAATAACCCAAGCGCGAGCAGTATAACTGCCATCACTCAAACCTGTAAAGTTGTTGTATAATCGCCAATCGCCTGCATTGTATGAAGCGTTAATTTCTTGCGGTGTTAGTGCGCGCTTAAATATCATTACTTCATCAATATCTCCAGCAAAGAGGTTTAAGGGATTGCCTTCGCTCCACCTGGAACCTATAGTGACCTGTTCTATATCATAGTAGTCAACGCTGAAAGTGCTTGTGTTTTCTAGTACGCCATCAACGAATAATTGGTGTGTTGTAATGTTTTTTGTAAGAACTAGGTGGTGCCATTGATTGTCATTTATATCGGCTGTTCCTGTTAGAGTATGAAGTGTGCCATCGTTTGCTCTTGTGAAGCCTTCTGCTTTTCCATTGTTGGTGTTTAATTGCATAAAGTCTTCTTGTCCAGCATCTTCGCTTTCAGAGTAAATGCCTTGTCTACTTGAGCTGGTTGTTTTTACCCATGCACTAACTGTGAGACTTGATTTGTTTGCTATTAGTTCTTGGGTTCCTATGTAGAGGTATTGGTTGATGCCGCTAAAGTTTAGAGCATTACCTCTAATACCTGTTGTTATGTCGCTTTGGCTTATTGTACCTGTGAAAGCAGCAAAATTATCGTACGTGCTGTTATCATGTACTCCTGTTGTGTTGGTACTTTCAAAGTTCCACCATCCTACAAGTGAACGATTCCAATCAATGAATGCTGAGTGGTTGTTATCGTCGCTTGTTGTTACATTGATGTAGATGAAAGTGTTATTTACTTGTGTGTTGTTGAGCGGTGTTGAGCTGACAAAACTAATGCTTGGAGGCGTGGTATCGCCGAGTGCTCCAGCCCCAGCGCCTATTATAGTATACCAAAAACCAATAAAATTCTTATAAAGAGTGCTAGTGATATTTTTTGAAATACCTCCTAAAATAACATTAGTTTTAAAGCCAGAACTGGTAGTTTGGTAACCGCCACTACTAACATCGTAGATGTCCATTTGAAAAGCTGTTGTGCTGGTAAGACTAAAAACTAAGAACAAAATCATTGCGAGCGGCAAGCTCTTTTTTAACTCATTTTTTACTGTCATATTTTTTTAATAGCCATGATATTGTTATTGTATAAATTTTGCACTTGAGCAGAGCTCAATGATTGATTGTAAATTACTACTTCATCCATAGTACCATTAAAACGACGATCGGCCGCGCAAGACCCACTTTCCATCCCACAACCAACGCCAAGATCTTGGGGTCTTGTATCTTGAGAAGTACCAGGGAGAATCATCGAGTCTACTTCTTGACCATCAATAAACATTATCATCCTTCTAGTGGCATTATCAAGATGATATGTGCACATCACATGAGTCCAATTATTTAATTCTACAGGAGTATCATAATATATTATCCACCACGGAGACCCGTAAATGCCGCACATCGGGTGTCCAGTGCTATTAAAGCCAACAAGCCACACCCACCGGCTTAAAAAATATGTTCCACCACTATCAAAATTTCTAGGGTTTACCCACGCTCCAGCACTAAAGTTTGTATCTTCAAAAGTGAATTTGCTACCAGTATTACTAACCATTATATCATCGTCATCACCATCATATAATACTGCTTTATCAACACGCCCTTGGCTTGTGACAGTAGGACAAGTGCCACCGCTGCAACTGCCATTATCCAGGCCGTCACTAAAATCATAAAATAGTGTTGGACCTTCACCATAAGCACTGTCATTGTTCAAGTGGAATAATAAAACAGTGTTTGAATCAGTTGCTATTTCTTGCAATACTGTTGTCCGAATTCTTATGTCTGAAGCTGCGCTATCAGCGGTGTTGACAAGTGCAATACTGTAAATGGTATCATTTTTTGCAATTCTTAAACTACTATTTTCTAAATTGCTAAAATTGCCGTGAACTGCTAGTGTTTGTGTTTCACTACCATTATAAACTCTTAAGCCAATATCGAAGTAGCAGTCAGTGTCATTTCCTACACCTCCATTATCGCCGCAACAAACAGTGCCATTCCACTCTCCACCACTACCTTCACAAGTTGTTGATTGTGCAACATAAGATATTGTTCTCTCTTCTGTAGAATTGATGTTTCCGCCTGCGTCTATGGCCCAGGCTTTGTAGGTGTAATTTGTTTCTAATAATCCTGTGAAGTTGTTGTAAAGCCTCCAATCACCAGCGTTAAACGAAGCATTGATTTCTTGCGGTGTAAAAACCCTGTTAAATATCATTACTTCGTCAATTAAACCTCCGAATGCGTATGTTCCATCATTGTAGCCTCCTATGTGCACATCGTAACTGTTCGTGTCTACTCCTTGGTCGTGGGTGTCTGTTCCTACTTGTACTCCATCAATATAAATATAAGAATTGGAGCCCGATGCTATTCCTACAACGTGGTGCCATTGATTATCATCAAGTGTTGCACTAGAATAAACTTTTAGTCCTTCTGTATCTATACCGTCGTCAGCTAAGAAAATTAATGCTCCTTCTGTTCCATAACTTCCGCCTCCACCGCTTAAGCCTAACCAATAATTTCTATCGCCTGCTAGTTTATTATCTTTTTCTATTATTGCCCTCCAACCGGTATCAGCAGGTGTTTTAATCCAAGCAGTTATTGTGAAATTATCTGCAAGGCTTAGGCTTGAATCATCGCTAATATTTATGTAATCATCACTGCCGTCAAACTTTGCTGCATTACCCCTAATGCCTGATGTGATATTACTTTCAGATATTCCTCCTCCAAAATCACCGAAGTTACTATAAGTTGAGTTATCATATACACCAGTTGCGCTTGTGCTTTCAAAATTCCACCAGCCAACTAAAGTGTTGTTCCAATCTATGAATGCTGAGAAGTTGCTAGCGTCACTGGCACTGACGTTGACGTAAGCGTAATCAACACTTAACACTTCATCATTGTCAGGTGTTGGGCTGACAAAACCAATGCTTGGTTCTTGTGTGTCAACTGTGAAGAATATTTGTGAAGAGTTGGTGTTTCCCGCTGTGTCATTGACGTATACTGTGATGTTTTGCAGTCCTTGAACTGTATTGAGTGTGGTGTTTTGACAGCTTGCTAGATTGGTTGTTTGTCCTGTGCTATTAACATACCAGCAAGTGTCAAGATAAATGTCTGATACTGTGTAATTAAGATCGATGCTTGCAATCCTATAAGTTGAATCGTTAACAGGAATTTGAATATTTAATGATGGAGTTGTTTGATCTACTGTCACAATTCTCTCTTCTGTAGAATTGATGTTTCCGCCAGCGTCAATTGCCCATGCTTTGTAGGTGTAATTTGTTTCTGCCAGGCTTGTGAAGTTGTTGTACAATCTCCAATCACCGGCATTGTATGAAGCATTGATCTCTTCTGGTGTTAATAACCTGGTGAATATCATTACTTCATCAATTAATCCTTCAAAGTCTTGGTTGTTATCTCCTCGAAGACCAATTAGTAATGGTACTGTTAATGTGTCTACAGTATCGCCCCCACTTACTCCTGTAGCGTCAAGGTTTCCGTTAATGTATATGTAAGCGTCGCCATCTTCATCGTTTACTGCACAAATTTGGTTCCACTTACCATCGTTTACTGCTGTGGTGCCTTCAACAGCATTAGCGCCGTTTATGACAAGTCTTGGATAATTAGTTGTAGCTCTTTGATCAATCCACCACGCTCTATTAGCTCCAGCGTCATCTCTTCCAATAATTCTAGCGTTGTATCCCGGGTCAGCTGTTGTTTTTATCCAAGAGCACACTGTGAAGTCTCCTGTGAACTTTAGTGCTGCTGGCGCGTCTGTCGTGCCAACTTGTATTTTTTCATTATTGTCAACACCATCGAACTCTATTGCATTTCCTCTAACACCAGCTGTTATGTTTGACTCTGTGATAACCGAGAAGCTTGCAAAATTGTTGTATGTTGAACTGTCATTAACTCCTGTGGTGTTGTATTGTTCGAAGTTCCACCATCCAACAAGACTCCTATTCCAATCTATGAAAGCGCTGTGATTGCTAAAGTCGCTTGTGCTAACATTTACGTATGCGTAACTATTATTGACTTGTGTGTTATTGTCAGGTGTTGGGCTGACAAAACTAATGCTTGGCGGACTAGTATCAACTGTTATGTTGCGTGTTTCTGTTGAGTTAATGTTTCCAACAGCGTCAATAGCCCAAGATTTAAACGAGTAATCGCCGTCAACCAAGCTTGTGAAATTGTTGTACGCTCTCCAATCTCTAGCGTTATAAGAAGCGTTGATTTCTTGTGCTGTTAGCGCTCTTGAGAACAACATTACTTCATCAATCAGCCCGTCAAAATATCTTGCTGAACCAGCATTAGGCCCCCACCATCCAATGTGTAAATCATCAGTATCTGTGACAATATTTCCTGTAAAAGGGCCAGCACCCCATGTAATGGTTTTTTCTACACCATTAATATAAAATTTATAGTCTGTAGTGTTATAAGTTGCAACTACATAAGCCCATGTATTATCAATGTAAGTATCTGTTGAATAACCCCATGTTGCTCCACCACTACTTATTACTTGAAAACCGTATTCGTTAGAATTTCTTGTAAACAAAGCGTAATCTTGGTTTTTGCCAAGCATTGTCGCGTACGCTACTTGAGAAGGGTGTGGGTAAACCCACGCGGCCATAGTAATAGCATTAGTTGGCGCTAAACTTTCATTATAATCAATAGTTATTCTTTGACTAGATGTATCATCAAATTCTAATGCACTACCCCTAATGCCTGTTGTTATATTGTTTTGGCTTAAGCCTCCACTGTAACTGCCAAAATTGTTGTATGTGCTGCTATCATTGACTCCTGTAGTGTTGTATTGTTCGAAGTTCCACCATCCTACTAGTGAGCGATTCCAATCAATGAATGCTGAGTGATTATTGGCATCACTGGTTGTCACGTTGATGTATGCGTAATCAACAGTTAATGTTTCATCATTGTCAGGTGTTGGAGTGTTAAAACTTATGCTTGGAGTTGTTTGATCTACTGTCACAATTCTCTCTTCTGTAGAATTGATGTTGCCGCCAGCGTCAATAGCCCAAGCTTTGTAAGTATAATTGCCTTCACTTAAACTTGTGAAGTTGTTGTATAATCGCCAATCACCAGCATTATAACTTGCGTTAATTTCTTGTGGTGTTAAAACACGACTGAAAATCATTACTTCATCAAGTGATCCTTGTAGTGTTTGTTCTGCTGCACCAATCATCGTGTTTTGTGTTTGTATGGTGTTATTGGAGTATGTTGCTGTGCCGTCAAAAGCTCCGTTTAGGTAGAATATTGCCGTAGTGCTGTTTTTTGTTATTGTGACGTGCGCCCATTGGCCTATGGGTATTTGAGTGTTACTATTGCCTCCTTCGTCGCCAATTTGAAAGTATATTTCTCCCGTTGAGCCGCTACCCTTGTTGCCAATTATTACTCTTTCATCATCACTTACTAAATATTGTTCTATAAAACTATACCATCCGCCATGATTATCCATGTTTACCCATAACATTACTGTGAAGTTTTCTGTTGGTATTAGTGTTGCGCCAGTGTCAAGGTATTGTTGTCCTGTACAGTCTATTGCGTTTCCCCTGATGCCTGTTATAATATTGCTTTGGCTTAAGCCTCCTGCATAACTTGCAAAGTTTTGATATGTTGATGAATCATTTACACCTGTGCTATTGTAGTATTCAAAACTGTACCATGCGCGCAATGTTTTGTTCCAATCAATAAATGCTGAATAGTTTGATGCGTCACTGGTTGTTACATTGATGTATGTGTAATCTTCATTAATCACTGTGTTGTTGTCAGGTGTTGGGCTGACAAAACTAATGCTTGGTTCTTGTGTGTCAACTGTGAAGAATATTTGTGAAGAGTTGGTGTTTCCCGCGGTGTCATTGACGTAAACTGTGATGTTTTGCAGTCCTTGAACTGTATTGAGTGTGGTGTTTTGACAGCTTGCTAGATTAGTTGTTTGTCCTGTGCTATTAACATACCAGCAAGTGTCAAGATAAATGTCTGATACTGTGTAATTAAGATCGATGCTTACAATCCTATAAGTTGAATCGTTAACAGGAATTTGAATATTTAATGATGGAGGTGTTTGATCTACTGTCACAATTCTCTCTTCTGTAGAATTGATGTTTCCGCCAGCGTCAATAGCCCAAGCTTTGTAAGTATAATTACCTTCACTTAAACTTGTGAAATTGTTGTACAAGCGCCAATCACCAGCATTATAACTTGCGTTAATTTCTTGTGGTGTTAGCACTCTTGAAAAAACCATTGCTTCATCTATTAAACCTGTGTAAAAATTTGCAGGGGTATCACCACTTGGCGCGGAACCTAGTAAAAACCAATTTCTTGTATAAGTTCCACTTGGCGCAAGAGTTACTGTGTTATTGAGCACTCCATCAAGGTATAGCTTATATTCGCTTCCGTTTTTTGTTGCGACAACATGATGCCACTCATCTGTTGATACTCCTGTAGCGCTTACTGTAACTATATTGTCTTGATCATTATTTCTTACCCAAAAAGATAAAGTATTTGTTGTAGTCCACCGGATACACGAATAAGGCTCCGAAGGATCTTCATCATGAGTATAGCAGAGTAAGTATCCTGTATTGGTGCCAACTTTTTTGAACCATAATGAATACGAGTAATTATCCGCATTGTCATCAATCATATAAATATCTCTACTCTCAATATAATCGTTACCGTCAAACTCTAGTGCGTTTCCTCTTATTCCTGTTGTGATGTCACTTTGGCTTAATGTACCATTAAAAGTTCCAAAGTTATTATACGTTGAAGAGTCGTTTATTCCTGTGCTATTGTAGTATTCAAAACTGTACCATCCTTTTAGTGTTTTATTCCAATCGATGAATGCTGAATAGTTTGAAGTATCACTGGTTGTTACATTGATGTATGTGTAATCTTCATTAATAACTGTGTTATTGTTAGGCGTTGGGCTGACAAAACTAATGCCTGGCGGACTAGTATCAACAGTAATATTGCGTGTCTCTGTTGAATTAATGTTTCCTGCTGCATCAATGCTCCAAGCTTTAAATGAATAAGCGCCACTAGTTAGGTTTGTGAAATTGTTGTATGCTCTCCAACTACCAGCGTTAATTGTGGCGTTTAATTCTTCTATTGTTAGTGCTCTGTCTATTAGTATTACTTCGTCGTGTAGTCCGTCCATGTGTTCTATTGTGCTGGCGCTGTTATCGCGGCATCCTATCCATACTGGTTCGTCGCTTGTTAGGTTGCCGTTTACAGCGTACGGGCTTCCTACGGCTACTCCGTCTAGGTATAATTGTACGCTGTCGTCTTTTCTTATTGCTGCTATGTGGTACCACGTGTCTGTTTGTAGGCCTAAAGCTCCGCTTGTGAATTCTTGAAATCCGTATGCTGAGTTGTTCATTGCAAAATCTAAACAACCTGAAGGATTACAACCGCTCCATGTTGTTCCAAACCCGAAAGTCCACGAGCCTTCGTCTTTTACTACGTTACCTCTTGATATTAGCCTGTCAGCGCCGTCTATAGTGTCTGCATATATCCACCCTGCCATTGTGAAGTCTTCTTCTAAGTCTAGGCTGTCATCGTCTGCTACTTGCAGACAATCATTGATGTTGTCGAATTCTAGCGCGTTTCCTCTTTTTCCTGTTGTGATGTTGCTTTGGCTTATTCCGCTGTCATAGCTTGCAAAATTGTTGTATGTTGATGAGTCGTTGATTCCTGTAGTGTTATATTGTTCGAAGTTCCACCATCCAACAAGACTTCTATTCCAATCAATGAATGCTGAGAAGTTGCTAGCGTCACTAGCGCTAACATTGACGTATGCGTAATCAACACTTAATGCTTCATCATTGTCAGGAGTTGGGGAGACAAAACTAATACTTGGATAAATCAGATCTCCATTGAGTGTTAATGGCAAAAAGTCAGTGTTATTAATTGAAGCATTATATTGTGCTTCACAAATACCATCGCCCGAGGCGTCAGAACAATTATCACTCCAGCCAGTATTAGTTGGATTGGTCCAAAAATTACCTCCTAAGTAACTTCCGCCAAGTATGTTGGTGCCAACTGTTAGTGTTGTGTTAAGATAGTTGGTTGTGTTGTGAAAATTTAAGTAGTTTATAGTGTTGTTAAAGATGTTGTTGTAGAAAGTATTATTATACGATTGTCCGTAAATTCTCACCCCTGCAATAGTGTTGTCTTCAATTCTTGAATTTTTGAAAGTATTATTATTGTTATTTGAGTTTGTTCCTATTGCAATACCGTATGTGTTTGATGAAGTAATTGTTAAGTTATCAAACTCGTTATGTTTGTTATTTGATGAAGTGATCAATCCTGTGTTAGATGTGTTGTTTATAAAAACATTTTTTACTTTGTTATTTTCAGAAGTAGAAAGTTCAACCCCGAAATAATTACTATTTGTAAAAGTAGAATTTTCAATAACACTATTTTGTATACTGTAAAATAACAATCCGGAATAACCGATACCAGAAACATTTACTTTGTTAACTGTGACATTTGTTGATCTAAAAATGTGTATTCCATCCTGGTTATCCATGGTGATATTTGATACACTTGAGTCATCAACATCGCATAAAATTAATTGACCTATTGAATTATTATTTTCAATTGTTAAACCTTGGGTGTTATGATAATAAACAAGTGCCTGATTTGTTCCAGCATAAGAATTAGTAAATGTGTGATTACAGTGATCATCTGAGCTCGCACTAAACGTTAGCGCTCTTGAATTGCCAGAAAAGTTTAATGAATTTCCATTTATATTCTCAGAATATACAGGGTATAGCGCTGTTCCAGCATCATAAATCGATATGTTGTAAAGGCTGATGTTTTGTGAAGAATCA
The DNA here is from genome assembly GCA_018221105.1 of Candidatus Woesearchaeota archaeon. GTDB lineage: Archaea > Nanobdellota > Nanobdellia > Woesearchaeales > JAAOYA01 > JAAOYA01. Next base: position 45,739 of record JAAOYA010000002.1, read on the forward strand.
AATCTAAAACCATATCTAAAAATATTATAGGAATCCGAAAATATAACGTTTTTTATTGTCACATTTTGAGAATATTGAAGCCTTATACCTCCATCGTAGAACTGTGTAATATTTGGACAATTTTGTATTATGATGTTGTCTGCGCCACCATTAACATTTTCTGAAAAAATACCCCAAGAACCGACTGTTTTATCACCATCAATAGTATAACCATCACAATCAAAAGTGACATCGTCTGAACCATTAAAATCAATACAAGTACCTGATTCACCAAAGATGTTCTCGCTTAAGTATATTGTTTTTCCTGTGCCAGATTGATTTTGTATTACATTACTACAATCACCACAATTCTCGCATGTTATTTGAGTGTTATCTGTTAGTGGTAAGTAGTCTGTGTTGTTAGTTGCTGGAGTGTACGTGTCATCACAGATTCCGTTGCCGTCTATGTCATTACAAGTTTGAGAATAAGCATTGCTTGTACTGTTAGCCCAGAAGTTGCCGCCAATCCATGATCCTCCGATAATGTTAGTGCTTGCTGTCAGAGAAGTGTTAAAATAGTTTACGTTGCTTTCATTATTTAATATTAGGTTATTTGTATTATTAATATAGTTGTTGTAGAAAGTGTTGCTAGTGCTTTGATTGATCCTAACTCCGCCAACAGTATTATCTTCAAATTTTGAATTGAAAACATAATTATTAGTTATTGCACTACCATCATAGACAATTCCATAATTACAATTTTTAATTGTCATGTTAGTAAAATTATTATTTTGTGCAATAGCACCTTCCGAATTGTCAATAATTATGCCAGCGCCAGAACAATCATTTATTGTGATAGTGTTAAATACTGAGTCAATTATTGCATTAGCTCGAATAGCTATCGCGTCACTTCCAGAATTGGAAATTGTCACGTTATAAAAACTGATGTTATCTATTGGGTTAGTTACAACAAAACCTTCACTTGTAGGGCTTACTATTGTAATATTTTGAAATGTTACATTGTTAAGATGACCAACATAAACACCATCGGCTGAAATACTTTCTATTACAAAGTTTTCTAATAGCATGTTATCAGGATTGTTTGAAAACTCACTAAGCTGTATTCCCATAAGCCCGGCGCCGCTGATATTAAAATCATAAAAACTATTGTTTGTTGTGCCTTCAGTATATAATCCTCTACTTTGAGAATCAGTTAGTGTAATATTTCTAAAAACGTTGTTGTCTGATGTTACGTGAAGGGCAATAGAATTATCACTTATGAAATTATTCTTGAAAGACTTGACAGTTGTTCTAATTTCTAAACCAGCACTATCTGGAGAAACAGCCCACCCTGCTTCTGACAAATAACTGTTCTCCATAGTAAAACTGCTGCTGTCTTTGACTATGAAAAAGTATTCAGCAGTAGTGTTAACACCATTAGTGATGTTTGAAGATTCGTTAATTATCATTTCACCACTACCATTAACTGTGACGCCAACTTGGCCGTCACTAGTACCATTCATTTGCAAAGTAGAATTTGTTAAATTGTAATAACCATTAATTGTTAGATTGCCATTTTGCCAAATAGTGTTATGACTGTCTTTTATTGCAAAACTTCCACTATTATCAATTACTGTGTTTTGCGCTGTTAGCGTAATATTTGTTAAATTAAAAAATCCGCCATTTTGAACTGTTAAATCCTGAGCAACAATTTGCTGGTTTGCACAGTTTACTACAGTATTGATTGTTAGGTCTTGTGTTGTTTGTGGCGAGCAAGTGTTATAAACTATTGAAGGCTCAACAGTAATGTTGCGTGTTTCTGTTGAGTTAATGTTTCCTGCTGCATCTATCGCCCAGGCTTTGAATGAATAATTGCCATCAGCTAAACTTGTAAAATTGTTATATAAGCGCCAATCACCAGCGTTGTAGGAAGCGTTGATTTCTTCTGGTGTTAAAACACGATCGAATATCATTACTTCGTCTAGTGATCCTTCTAGTGTTTGTGTTTCCGCGCAGATATAGGTGTTTACTGCTTGTGTTATGGTCTCTGTGTAGCTTGATGCTGTGCCGTCAAAAATACCGTTTTGGTAGAATGTTGCTGTGGTGCTGTTTTTTGTTATGGTTATGTGTGTCCATTGGTTTGTCGGTATTTGAGTGTTACTATTACCTCCTATGCCGCCAATTTGAAAGTATATTTCTCCTGTTTGGCTGCTAGCCTTGTTGCCAATTATTACTCTTCCAACACCTCCATTGTATTGTTCTACAAAACTATACCATCCGTCATGGTCATCAATGTTCACCCATAACATTACTGTGAAGTTTTCTGTCGGTATTAGTGTTGCGCCAGTGTCAAGGTATTGTTGTCCTGTACAGTCTAGTGCGTTTCCTCTGATACCTGTTGTTATATTACTCTCGCTTAGTCCTCCGCTATAACTTCCAAAATTTTGATATGTTGAACTATCATTGACTCCTGTGCTGTTGTATTGTTCGAAGTTGTACCATCCAACTAATGTTTTGTTCCAATCGATGAAAGCGCTGTGATTGTTAGCGTCGCTTGTGCTGACATTAATGTAAGCGTAATCAACACTTAACACTTCATCATTGTCAGGTGTTGGGGAGACAAAAGAAATGCTTGGAGGTGTTGTGTCAGGGGTTTCATTTACGTCAAAATACCAAGTACTACTTTCACTGCTCGTGCTAGCATCACTGACGTTTCCTTTCCAATAATAACGACCAACTTGAAGCGAATACATCGCAGCGATTTCAGAAGCATTCAAGCTTCTATTCCAAATAGCTACTTCGTCAATTAATCCATTAGCTCGGTATGTTGTTTGCCCGCCTTCGTATTCTCCAAGGTATAAATTGCTAGTATCATAACTTGTTAAGCCATCAGGCGTTGTGTTGGTGTCTTCTAAAACGCCGTTTACGTATAATTTCATTGCGCTCCCATCATAAGTTCCAACAACGTGATACCATTGATTCATAGAAGGTTCTGTTCCTGTATAAGCATTAATCTCTGAAGAATCCCAAAGAGAAAAAATAAAGCCGGGATACGCGCTTGATGATGAACCTAATCTTAAAGCGTAAGAACCCCATTTAGAAACAACGTGATCTAGTTCTCCACTCCCAACAGACATAGGGTAATACCACGTAGCAACTGTTATGTTGCCATTAAGGTTTATGTTTGAATTATTTTTAACAACAAAATAGGTAGAGCTACTTGATGAATAATTATATGCTTTTCCAAAGCGTCCTTGAGTTATATTAGGGCAAGTAACGCCGCTACAAGTCCCGTTGCTCTCTAAACCTGTCCAATCATAAACAAATGTGTCGTTTTCTCCTTTGCTTGAGTCGTTATCAAAGTGCATCAAAAGCACCATGTTTTTGTCAACGCTTAACGGCATCGAAGTCAGGTTGTAATTTATCTCAGTGCCATTAGCAAGGTTCTCATTCTGATACAATAATTTGTAACTACCTTTATAGTATAATGTTTTGATTTCAATATCGGATAAAGTACGATTATAAATTGCTACTTCGTCAATTGTTCCTCTGTAATCATCTACTGTACCGCTAGAACTACCGTTGTTATCACTACTGGTACCAATAGCAAGATTTGCTGAGCCATCAAAAATACTGGAAGCTGCATAACTATCAGTGTCCTTTAACACACCATCTAAGTAAAACCTCAATTCTCCTGTGTTATTATTCCAAGTTCCGACAAGGTGATGCCACTCGTTTAATGAAACATTGCTTGCGCTTATTATTGTTTCATTATTTAGAGGGTCATCTCCATCACTACTAACATGCCAAACATATTTTTTTTCTGGGTTAGTTTCTTCATATCTAATTCTATATTCTCTATCGCCTGAGTAATTGCTTTTTCCTACAATGAAATTATAACAAGTTGTTGAATAGCAGTTTTCTGGATGTTCTGTTGGTAGTATCCAAATACTAACGGTTATCTCGCTAAGACCACTTATCGAGGAATCATCAGGAATAAGTATAGCATCATCACTGTTTTCGCCATCAAACAAGTAACTCTTATAGAACTTTCCGTAATTGTTAAGAGTTGGACAAAAAGTTGGGTAAACCGTAAGACTACTATCTCCACAAGTCCCGTTGTTGTCTTGTCCTGACTGGTCAATAAATACAGTGTCGTTCTCACCAAGAGCACTATTGTTATTTAGGTGCATTAAGAATACCAATCCTGTCTCTTCACTAGCATCAATTTCGTCAGCGTAGTAACATAAGAGTTTTGCATCTGTATTGTCATTATCGGTATCAGTTACAGTCGCGTTAATTAATTGATAATTGTTAATTGTTGATGAACCGTTGACTGGATTGTTTAGAGTAATGCTTGGGGATGTAGTTTGTATTGTTATCTTTCGGTTATTAGTGTCATTTACTGGTACTGAACTATTGCTTTGTGACGCGTTAAATAACACGTCAACCCACCAGGAAGTTCCTATTATGCCTGTAGTGTTTACAGTCCAGGAAACATTCCAGGATTCGCCAGCACTAACATTTTTTCTTAAAGGATTGATACTAGAATATTTTATTGTGTGATAGTCGCCGCCGCTTATTGATCCGTTATTGCCTGTTACTATTATATTATCTTCACTGTCAATAACAACTTTGTACGCGAGTCCTTTTTTCGCGCTTGTTATATTAAATAAGTGATTACCTGTACTGTCGTATTTTACTGTATGATAATAATAATCGGGTCCTGTTTGATTATAACCTGTTATTATTATGTTATTCAAACTGTCTACTGCAACGCCTCCGGCCTGCGAGCCTTTAGTATTTGTTGTGTTCCATTGGTGGTCTCCTGTGCTGTTGTATTTTACTGTGTAATAATCAAATGTAGAAGTATAACCTGTTATTATTATGTTATTCTCGTTGTCTACTGTGACGGCGTTTGCTTGATAACCTGTTGTGTCTGTTGCGTTCCATAGGTGTGTTCCGTTTTCATCATATTTTATTGTGTAGTATTGGTTTGTGTCGTTTCTTCCTGTTATTATTATATTGTTTTCATTGTCCAGTGCAATACCATAAGCAGCGTAGCCTGCTGTGTCTGTTATATTCCATTCGTGTTGTCCACTATCATTGTATTTAATAGTATAATATTGGTTTGTGTCACTTTTTCCTGTTATTATTACATTGTTTTGATTGTCTACTACTGCGCCATACACGTAATTGCCTGTTGTGTCTGTTATGTTCCATTCGTGTTGTCCGCTGCTGTTATATTTGATTGTGTAATAATTGACACTTTGTGTTCCTGCTACTATTATATTATCTTGATTGTCAACTGTTATTGCATAAGGTCTCCACCCATCAGTATCGGTTGTGTTCCATTCGTGTTGTCCGCTGTTGTTGTACTTGACTGTGTAGTAATCATTGCTACCATCCCAACCAGTTATTATTATATTGTCTGAGCTGTCTAGTGCCACAGCTCGTGAGTAAACTCCTGTAAAGTCTGTAACATTCCATAAGTGAATTGGTGCTTGTAGGTAAAATGGTGTTGAACCGCTTAAAATATTTATGTTTGTGTCTGGGCTGCTTGTACTAATATTATATCTTACACTTGCATAAACTGGACCGCACGGCCCGCCAACGCAAGTTGCTGTAGCGTTAATATTGAAAGTATCGCTTTGATTAACTATGATGTTGGTTGTCGGATAGGTTATGTCAACACTTAACGTGCCATAAATTGATCTGTCAAAATACCATCTAGCACTTTCACTGCTTGTTGTTGCATCACTGACGTTTCCTTTCCAATAATACCTTCCAACTTGTAAGTTGTACATAGCAGCAATTTCTGATGCGCTAAGGCTTCTGTTGTAAATAGCAACTTCGTCGATTGAGCCGTTGAAGATTCTAGCATAGTCTGGATTTTCTCGAAGACCTATCATTACATTATAATCGTTAGGATTTGCAGGTTCATTACCGCCTGTATCAACACTATTTATGAAAACTCCATCAA
>JAAOYA010000011.1 GCA_018221105.1 Candidatus Woesearchaeota archaeon
ATGTTAATCTCAATCTTCACTTTTTGAACCTCTTTTAGACAATTGTGGTAAAGGTCCTATTTAAGTTTTTTGTAGTCTGCAATGATTTTGCATGCGTTGCACTTGGCGTGTCTTGATGGTTGATTGCAAGTTTTGCATTTCGCTACTTTTTTACTAGTTGAAAATTGTTTTTTTAGTTTTGGCAATTGCTTTAAATAATTATTAATCAATCTTTCTTTAGTGCCTGGCAGTTCTTGTTCTAAATTGTTTAATGCTGTTTGTATTGTTCTTCTAAACCCGCTTTCTGAGTATGGGCATATTGTAAAGCCTGTGATGAATTTTTTGTAGAATGCGTATGTTGCTACTTGTTTTTCAGTCATTAAGTATAATGGTTTTATTCTTGTGACAAATAGTTCGCTGTCAACTAGTCCTGTTGTGGGTCCTAATCGTGCGTTTTGTTCTACGCTTGAGCGTAGTAGGTTCATTAGTACTGCTTGTGCTTCATCGTCTAAGTTGTGTCCTGTTGCTAGTTTGTTTTTAGAATATTTGTTTAGTAAATATCTGCGTAGTACTCCGCATACTGTGCAAGAGTTAGCGCCTGTTTTTTTTATGTATTTATCCAGTGTAAAGCCGAATTCTTTTTTGAAAGTTTTGATCTCATAATCAATGTTGTTTTGTTCACAGAATTTTTGCAGGTCTTTGATTGTTTTTGCGCGATAACCACTGATTCCTTCATCAATCAAAAGCGCTGTTGGCGTTGCATATTTTGATAAAATGTATAGTGTGCTTAGTGAGTCTTTTCCGCCGCTGGCCGCTACTGTTACTGGCTCGTTTTTTTTTAGTAGTTTGTATTTTTTTATTGTATGCATTACTTTTTTTTCAAAGTATTTGATAAAATGATCAGAGCATAGTACTGGATTAGTACTAATTGCTTTTCTCATGCATTTTGCGCATTTCATTTTATCCCCCGCTTATTACTGCTAGAATTCTAATATTATCAGTGTTTTTTACTGTGTCTGCTTCTGTTAATAATTCGCTGCCGCGCGCTACGATTACTGTTTGCGGGTTAATCTTTAATTTTTTTAATAGTCCTAGGACTGTTCCAGAATATTTTGTTTGAATGTCTTTTTCCTCTAATTCTATGTATACTTTCATAGTCCCACCAACGGTCGCAATAGTGATAATTCAACAGGCAGTTTCTTTAAAGTTTCTAGTTTTTGATTTGTTGTTATTGTTGCAATATTTTTTTGTTTTGCTAATTGTTCTAATTCTTGATAATCTTTCACTATTTGTAATTCAAGTTTTTGTCCTGCGCTAAAAGGTTCTAAAGCGCTAATATCGATTTTTTTAAATGCTACTGGCAGTATTGAACATCCTCGCTTCATCACTTGTTTTGCTGCTTCAAGTGATTGTTCGTCTTCAATTAATACTATTGTTTTGCCCTCGATTCCTAGTGGTAGTCCTCCAAGGCCTGGTATTTTTTTACTGCTAACGTGCACACTGCCTTGTAATACTTCAATGTTTATTTCAATGTCTGGCTTTTTTATTTGAACTTTTTTATTAGTTTTTTCTACAATGAATGCTCCGACTATTTTTTCAATTTCGGGACTTGTCAAACTGAAGGTTTTATCGTTTCGCGAAGCTTTAATTTTGAAAGTTTCAAAATTAATATTTTTGATACTTTCAAATGCTACACTCTTTATTTTTTCTATGTCTTGGATTGTTTTGATTGTTGGCTCTATTGATGTTACGCCAGCAATTTTTGTAAGAAACCCAATATCTGAAGTTGTTTCTAATAGTATTCTACCACGGGTTTGACGCAGTGTGTGTTCTACTTTATTTTTTTTTAGTGCTTCTTTTATATTATTATAGAGTCGTCTTTCAAACTCGCGACGATTGGCGCCTTTTAGGCTTATCTCCCAGTATTTTAGAACGTATAACATTTTATTGTTTTTTTGATTCATAGTTTTTTATTGCTTCTTGCAGTGCGTCAGCCGCTAAGTTCGAACAGTGTTCTTTTAGTGGTGGCAAGCCTCCTAGTTCTTTACTTATTGTGTCACGAGTGATTTTTTTTGCCTCTGTTAGTGTTTTGCCTTTTGCTATTTCTGTGACCATTGAACTTGTGGCTATTGCTGCAGCACAGCCCATTGTTTCAAAGCCAATATTAACTATCGCATCATTTTCTACTTTTATGTAAACATACATTACATCACCACATGACGCATTGCCTACTTGTCCTACTGCGTCATAATGCTCTAGTTTTCCTAAGTTTTTTGGAGTTTTGAAATGCTGCATTACTTTTTCACTGTACATTGTTAGTACCTCCTTTAAACGGACTCATTTTTCTAAGAGTTTCTACCGTGGTCTTGATTTTTTCTATTGTATAATCAATTTCTTCTTTTGTTGTATAGTTTGATAGAGATATCCTTATTGAACCATGGCTCTCTTCTGGTTTCAAGCCCAATGCTAGTAGTGTTTTGCTCGGCTCTAGTTTTTTTGATGAGCAAGCACTGCCAGTGCTCACATAAATGCCTTCTTGATCTAAATATAATAATATTGCTTCGCCTTCAATAAAATCAAATCGCGCGTTTACATTATTGCAAAGTCGATCATTTCCGATTGCCCCATTAATGTATGTGTTATCAATTTTTAACAACTCACTAATCAGATAATCGCGCAGCTCAACCATTTTTTTTATGTCATCAATTGTTGTTATCTCGATTGCTTTTGCAAAGCCTGCAATGCTTGGCGTGTTATGAGTTGCAGCACGCAATCCTTTTTCTTGTGCTCCGCCTGTAATTATCGGTTTTAATTGCACGCCGTTTTTTACATATAGTGCTCCTATTCCTTTTGGGCCGTGTAATTTGTGTGCGCTAAATGCTGCCAGGCTGATATTTTGTTCTGCTACGTTTATTGGTGTTTTAGTGTAGCTTTGTACTGCGTCAGTATGAAATAAAACATTTTTTTCTTTGCAGACTTGACCTATTTGTTGTAAGTTTTGTATGGTGCCTATTTCGTTGTTCGCGTGTATTATGCTAACAACTAAAGTATCTTCTCTTATGCTTTTTTGTAATTGTTCTAAATCTACAAATCCTTGATTGTCAACATCTAAATAATTGATTGTATAATCTTGTTGTTCTAATTCACTACAAGTGTTCAAAACTGATGGATGTTCTATTTTTGTTGTTATAATATGTTTTTTTTGAGGGTTTGCCAAAGCCAGGCCTCGAAGCGCCAGATTGTTTGATTCGCTGCCACTTGCAGTGAATATTATCTCGTTTGCTTGAGCACCAATACTATCAGCTATTTTTTTGCGTGAATCATCAATTATTTTTTTTGCATTCTCGCCTTGTGAGTGTATGCTTGAAGGATTAGCATAATCTTCTAAGCTTATCTTGCTAACTAGTTCGGCTACTTCTGATGCTGTTTTTGTTGTTGCAGCGTTATCTAAGTATACTTTCATGTTATACACACCTTGCAATTATCGGGTAGTATTTTGACGTGCTTTGCGCATAGTTTGCATAGTACTTTGTCGTTTTTTGCTTGCGAGCAGAGTTTTTGTATTTCACGTATCATATTTTGAGGTTGTTCTATTATTTTTTTGGCGCTTTGTCGTGCTAATGTTTTGGTGTCATCACTTAGTATGTCTGCACTGCTGCGCTTTTTTGATAGGTATTGTGATACTGCACTTTTTGTTAGTCCTAATAGTTCTGCTATCTTGTTTTGTTTTAGTCCTAATTCTTGCAAATGTATTGCTAATTGTTTTCTTATTGCAGGTAGTACATACCAAACTTCTAGTTCTTGTGGTTGACGCATAAAAGTTCACGATTGTTAACTTATTTATATATTTTTTGTCGGCAGAAAACTTTATATATAGATTGAGTATTCAGCAGTAGTAAAACCTAGGGGGTTATTGTTGATTACACGCTAAAATGCACGAAAAAAAACTATTAACAACAGTATTTGCCATTCTATTAACACTTCTTTTAATACCTACAGTCAGTGCAACAATAGATTTTAGCCTAACAAGCAAAAACAACGCTCTAGCAAGCTGCTCTTGTAGCTTAATAGTTGACGAGCTAACACTCTCAAATACAGGTAACGAGCCAGACTTTTACCGATTACAAAACACTGGCAAAACAAAAGATTGGGCATTACTAAACGCCGACAGACTATTTTTGCGACCAGGAGAAAAAACAACAATTTTCAACCATTTAAACCTTCCGTGCACAAAATCAGGAGAATACGAAAATAGAATCACTGTTACCTCAGAGCGCTCAAACGTACAAAAAACCCTTTCTCAACCAGTTATAATTGAACAATGTCCTAACATAAAATTTAGCGCCAAAAATCAATTGTTTAAAGCTTTTCCAGGAGTTACAATTCCAATAGAATTAACAATTGAAAACACTCGAGAATTCACAGAAAGCTACACAGTAGACGTTGAACCATTAAAAGACTTCATCACGTTTACACAAAATCCTTTAATCATCGCACCACACTCTAGCAAAACAATAATAGCCTACATTGAACTACCATACAATTTGTATGGTCTTTACGATTTTACTTTCGTAGCAGCCACTGCTAACACAAAATATATTGCTAGGCTGCCAATACAAGTAGAAATATTACAAGAGTACAATTACACAATCAACGCTCAAGAACAAAACGTTTGCAACGAGTTTTTTACAAAAAAAGCATTAACAATAACAAACGACGCCTACGGGGAAAACATTTACGAATTTGTTGTTGACACTGACTGGACATACTTATTTAACAATTCAATAACATTACAACCTCAAGAATCAAAACAAGTGTTTTTTGAAATTGACGGACAAAGAGCTAGCGTTGGAAAACACACTGTTAGACTAACCGCAAAATCAGTTTATGGTGATATAGAACAAGTAATAGAATTGCCAGTTAGCATTACTGACTGTTTTGACCTGCAAATAGACGTCCCAAAAAAAGAAACAGTTGTTTCATGCACTCAAAATTATCAAAGTACTGTAGTCCTAAAAAATAGTGGATCACAATTTTCAACTTGGGACTTTTTTATCAGTGGAGATTTAGAATCAACAGCAACAAATCAAACAATAAGCTTAGATAGTAATGAGCAAGCATTTGCTCAAATAAACGTCAATATCCCGTGCGATGTCACAGGAAAAAAAGAATTAGTACTAGACATAAAATCACAAGATGTACCAGCACAAACATACCAAGAAAAAATAATAATTGACGTTGAATCACCAAAAAAATATCACAAATTAAACATTGAGTTTGAAAAGTCAACAACTAATTATTCACGCCAAGAACTATTAATGCTTTTAGAAAATCAAGGTTACGAGACAACAACTTATGACTTAGCACTTATCGCGCCAGACTGGATTACTCTAGAAAAAGATTTTGTAACTTTACAAGCTGGAGAAAAATTTGGGGTTAACCTAATATCAAATCCTGCAAAGTTTGAAAATATTAGTGCAGGTTGGTATCGTGTTACACTACTTGCAAAAGTTAGCGGCAAAGACATGACATTTTCTAAAAATGTGATTGTCAGATTAAAAGAAAAAACCTTGCTTGAACAATTAAAGGGTTTTGGAAGTCAAAACATTTTCTATTTTAGTGCTGGAATTATAATGCTTGCAGCATTGCTTGCAATTATTTATTTTTACAGAATAGCAATAAAACCATGCGTTAATTGGACTATTAAAAATCATAAAAAAATACTTTTTACAATTGCATTAATTGCAGTCATCGGTGTTGTATTGCTCTTAGTGTTTTCACAACAAACATTTTTACAAGACCTAACTATAAAACCAACATTTAACAAAACAGCAATGGCTCAAGTGGCATCTCAGACAAACACTTCTTTGACACTTGCAATAGCTTCAACAATAATACTGTTTTTGTTATTTGTAAGACTAATCTTAGAGTTACGCAGAGTTGATCGCAACAAGTACAAAATCCTAAGCATTGCATCTTTAGCGCTTATAGTATTAGCATTAATGCTTGCATACTATATTTTTTCAAGCGATAAAAGCATTAGCACAGTATTAAAAGAACAATCAAATTTTATGATAACAGGTCTTATTTTGTTAGTTGTACTGATTGGTTTTTTCGAGTTTGTAAGGCGCATTAACACAAAAAAGCCAATGCTAAAAGATTTTGGTGATGACGAGTTCATAGTGCCAAAACCAAAAAAGAAAACACTACGAAAAAAAATAGTCAAGAAAATAATAACTAAAAAAACAGCTAAGAAAAAAGTTGTCAAAAAGAAAGCTGCAAAAAAGAAAAAAGTTAAAAAGAAAAAAATACAAAGTTATTACTAAAATCTTTATTTCTATTATAAAATTAAGTGGGGGTACTGAGATTCGAACTCAGAGCCACCGGTCTCTTCTTTGAAGCAAGTTGCTTCACCAGACCGCAATAATAATCATCACTACAGCTTTCTGTAGCTCATCGCTCCAAAACTGGAGCCGGTAATTTTAGCCAGGTTAAACCATACCCCCAAGGGTTGTTATTGACGAAAATGAGTGTTTATTTAAAGTTTATGGTATCTCCAAGTGCAGTGTCCGATGTTAACACTGTGCCTGCTGGCAGTTCAACAACAGTTTTTGCCATTTTATGCGGGTGAAAAAAAGTCCAAGGTCTAAGACGTTCTTTAAGCTCTACAACAACTCCCGATTCATCCAAAAACAATACATCAATAGAAAAAAACACAAACATCATGTGCAATGGCACGATTTTTGGTTTTGTAAACTCAAAAACTAATGCTTTTGGCCTAAAAGCAAACATTAAACCAATAGCCTTACAAAAACTATTCTTGCAAGTTTTGTGCGCTTGTGCTATAACGCTTTTTTTTGATTCATTAAAAATCATAAACAATGCATTAAACAACTACCTTTATTACTTTTGTGTTTCCATAGGCTCCAGTGGAAACAAGGGGGTGTTATTTTGTAAGTAAAAGGATACTAGGCGCTCTAAAGCTTAAATTTTCGTGTTTTAAAGGTTTCTCCACAGGAAATATAGGAGGCTTATATTTTGTAAAATAGCGAATAAAAAATAAAAGCCTTTATAAATAACTTGTTTATCTCACAGCTTATAAACCCTTTTTAAAGGGCCCTTTGGGGGGTGCTATTATTATGGCAGAAAAAAAAGTTAATGCAGGAAAAAAAGAAATCGAAGTTGTAAATATTGTTGTTTCATCAGCGCTAGAACATGACATTCCACTAGAGAAGATGGCTGCAACACTTTCAAACACAGAGTACAATCCTGAACAATTTCCAGGACTGGTACTAAGAATAAAAGAACCAAAAACATCAGCATTGATATTCTCATCAGGAAAAATTGTGTGTACAGGCGCGCGCAGCATGGAAAAAGTAGATGAGGCAATCATCAAAATCATCAAAAGTCTTGAAAAGATCGATATCAAGATTACAATCAAACCAAAAATCAATGTTCAAAATATTGTAGCCTCAGGCAATGTTGGAATGGATTTGAATTTGAACACTTTAGCTATGAAACTTGATAATACAGAATACGAGCCTGAACAATTTCCAGGACTTGTCTACAAGTTACACGAAGCTAAAGCAACATTTTTATTGTTCTCTAACGGTAAGATAGTGTGCACAGGAACTAAATCAGAAGAACAAGTTCACAAAGCACTTGACATGCTAATAGAGATACTTAAAAAAGTCAAGCAATAGGGTGGAGTCAACGCTAAAGCACTAGTTAATAACTAGTGTAAAAATTATTTTTTTGCTAGTATGGACGCGAGCGAACAGATTAGGAAACTAGAAGAGTTTTTTGCAGAGTATCACAAAGCAGAAATACTTGAAAAGGCCCGTGTTGGAGAAGAATTCTTAATTATTGATTTTAATAACTTGTCAGCTTTCGATCCTCAACTTGCAGATTACTTACTTGACAACCCTGAAGACAGTGTTAAGGCTGCAGAGTTAGCGCTTGAAAGTATTGATGATAGTATTAACCTAAAAGCTCGTTTTAAAAATATTCCTAGCACTCAAAAAATTTTAATTCGTGATATTAGAAGCAAGCACATTGGAAAATTATTGTGGATTGATGGTTTGGTGCGCCAAAAGAGCGATGTTAGGCCTCAAGTTATAAGTGCTCGTTTTGAGTGTCCAAGTTGTGGTAATGTGATTAGCGTTTTACAATTAGAAGATACTTTTAAAGAGCCTAGCAAGTGCGGTTGTGGTCGCAAAGGAAAGTTCAAATTATTGCACAAAGAATTAGTTGATGCTCAACGATTAACTTTAGAAGAAGCTCCTGAAAGCTTAGAAGGTGGAGAACAACCAAAAAGAATGGGAATTTTTTTGCGCGATGATTTAGTAAGTCCTATAACTGACCGAAAAACCAACCCTGGAGCTAAAATTTTGGTCGTTGGAACTGCTAAAGAAATACCAAAACCTACGCGCACAGGAGGCACTAGCACCACTTTTGACTTGATGATTGAAGCTAATTATGTTGAACCAATGGAAGAAGATTATTCAGATATCATAATCAGTGATGATGAAATGAAAGAAATTATTGAATTATCACAGCATAGTGGAGTATACAAAAAAATTATTGATTCTATGGCGCCAACAGTTTACGGTCATGACAAAGTAAAAGAGGCTTTGCTTTTGCAAATGCTTGGCGGTGTTCGAAAATCTCGTGATGATGGTATCACAACCCGTGGTGACATTCACGTATTATTAGTTGGTGACCCTGGTGCTGGAAAAAGTCAATTGTTAAAAAGAGCTCATTTTATCGCCCCAAAAAGTCGTTATGTTAGTGGTAAAGGTGCTAGCGGTGCGGGGCTTACAGCAGCTGTTGTTCGTGATGAATTTTTAGGTGGTTGGAGTTTAGAAGCAGGCGCTTTAGTTCTTGCAAATAAAGGCATTTGTATGATTGATGAATTAGACAAGATGAGTCCTGATGATCGTAATGCGATGCACGAAGCTTTAGAGCAGCAAACTATTAGTATATCTAAAGCTAACATTCAAGCTACTTTGCGAGCTGAAACCACAGTACTCGCAGCAGCGAATCCTAAGTTTGGACGTTTTGACCCTTATGAATTGTTAGCAAAGCAGATTGATTTGCCTTCAACTCTTATTAATCGTTTTGACTTAATTTTTCCAATTCGTGACTTGCCTGACAAAGAAACTGATGCTAAAATGGGAGCTTTTATTTTGAATTTACACCAGCAAGGCAGTATGACAGAACAAGAACTTGAAACAAAGTTTTTGCGAAAATACATGGCTTATGCCAAACAAACTTGCACTCCGAACTTGACTGATAGTGCAGAAGCAGAAATACTTGATTATTATGTTAAAATGCGTGCTAGTGGCAGTGAAGAAGGTGGCGTTAGCACTATTCCAATCAGTGCCAGGCAATTAGAAGGTTTAATTCGATTATCAGAAGCTAGCGCTAAAGTTCGACTTAGTGAAAAAGTCACTCGAAAAGATGCTCGAAGAGCAATTGACCTAACACATTATTGTTTAACACAAATAGGTTTGGATCCTGAAACTGGAAAGATTGACATTGATCGTATTAGCACAGGCATTACAGCGTCAGAGCGCTCTAAAATTATCAATGTTCGCGAAATAATTAATGAGTTAGAAGACCGCATTGGCAAAACAATTCCTGTCGATGACATTATAGCATATGCTGTAGAGAAAGGCTTGGATGAGGAAAAGGTTTACGAGGCTATTGAAAAACTTAAGCGTTCAGGAGATATTTTTGAGCCTAAGAGGGGCTTTATTCAAAAAATCTAGAAAATGACAGCAGAGCAAGAATCACAACAACAAAAACGTCAAGTGGCGTATAAAGTTCGAGTTAAAGACTTGGTTAGTGGAGAGTACATTGTCCAGGATGGTTGGAAGCCAAACTATGTAAAAACAGTTTATGGTAATGTCTCACGTGCCAATATTATGGCCACTGTTGTCAACATTGAAGCTCCAGCAGAAGGCTCTGGCAGTAGTAGCACTTTAGAAGTTGATGACGGCAGTAATGTTATAATGGTTAGAAGTTTTGAAAATGATGCTTCTCTTGAAAGTTTTCAAATTGGTAATACTGTGCTCATTATTGGCAGACCTCGAGAATTCAATAATAGTATTTACATGGTTCCAGAAATCATTAAGACAATTGAGCCTACTTGGTTACAAGTTAGAAAACTAGAATTAGAAAAAAACACTCCTGTAGTAGCACAGCAAGCGCAACAAAGTGTTGTGCAAAAAGAATCAATTGCGCAAATGCCAACAGAAGAAGTAGTTGTTGAGCAAGTTGCAGAACCAACTTCTAGTGTTGCACAGCAAACTGTACAATCAAACACTAATGTTGACAAAACTATAAAAACAGAAACTGCAAGTCAAGAATCTCTTAGTGGCGGCGAGAAAGTTTTAGAGATTATTCAATCATTAGATGATGGTAGTGGTGCTGATTTTGAAAGTGTAATACAAAAAAGTGGTTTTGATGATGCTGAAAAAACCATCACTAGACTGATGGAAAATGGAGAAATTTTTGAGGTTCGCCCTGGTAAACTAAAAGTTCTCTAAGCTAAAAACGGGCTAACATATACTTCTAACACTGCAGCTAAAAGCAGTATTGCAATCGCTATCAATATTAAATCTGTTGTGTCAAGCAAGATTTTTTCGAATCGTTTAGTTCTAAAATCATGGCGTATTACTGCAACACTTATTATTCCACCAGCCAGTCCTCCGACCAAGTACGCTAGCATTTCTGGAATTCCGTGAATTGAATAACGCAAGAGTCCAATTCCCAGTATTCCAAAATAACTTGTTATTTTGACAAGTCCTGTGCTTTTTGCAGCAACACTCAAATTGTTGCGAATAAGAGACCCAATAGCTGTTGCTAGTACTGTGCTATTCCAAGTTAGTATAAAGATTGCTCCAGCACCATATAAAAAACTAAAAAGTATGCAAAACACTAATACTTTTAGATTATTAAAAAAAATTATTGCCATAATACCAGCATCGCTTGTAGCATTGCCAGTAATCTGTTGGTTTATGTGATTGATGGTTGCTGATTGAACACTAAAAAGTGTTGTTACAGTGCCAATTGGTAATACTATAAACCATAAAATGTAAGCTATAGTCATTCCAGCAAAAAGCGCAAAAAACCATGATAACGCTTTAGCATGCTCTTCTAACAATGCTTTTTCACTCGCTATCGTGATATCTTTTTCTTCTTCTTTTTTTATCACATTATACATAAATGGAATGCTTGCCATCACAGTCAAAAAAACCATTACTAAGCTTGAATATTCTTGAAAAATCCAGTATGCTATAAACAATCCAAAAGTGGCGTATAAAAATCCAACAACTAATATGTTGAAAAACTTGTGGTGTTCCTCAAAGGGATTTATTAATGACTCAAAAACCATAACTTAGCTTGTACAAAACGCTTATTTAAGCTTTGCCATTGGGCTCGCTAAAGGTTTAAATATAATATTGTAATCGAGCATATTATGGATAACAAAACTGTAGAACAATATTATTCTCGCCCTCAAATCGCTAAAGCAATTTTTGAAGCTAGCACTAAACGAGAGGTGGCTTTTCGTTTTGGCGATAAAGGTTTTGGAAAACGTCCCGACACAATAGAGTATCCAACAGACGTTATAGAACTTGCAAAACAAGGAGTTAGTAGTTTTCACGTTTCAGAAGAACATTGGAAAAACGTTCACCAAGTCAGTCCAACACTCAAAAAAAAAGAATTAGAAAACTTGCGAAGTGGTTGGGATTTAGTGCTTGATATTGATTGTGAACACTGGGATTATTCTAAAGCTTGCGCTAATCTTTTAGTTGGAGCTCTCAAGCATCACGGCGTTAAAAGTATTAGTGTGAAGTTTTCTGGCAATAAAGGATTTCACATTGGAGTGCCTTTTAAAGCTTTTCCTGATAAAGTTCAAGATGTGCAAACGCGTTTGTTGTTTCCTGAAGGCGCTAGGCGCGTTGCAGAATATTTAGCAGTTATGATAAAAAAGCATTTGGCCGAGGCTATATTAAAAATTGATGATTTAGATGCTGTTATTGGAAAAACTGGCAAGCCGTATGAAGAATTAGTGGTTAATGGAGAATTCAACCCTTATGCTGTGCTCGATATTGACACTGTACTAATTAGTAGTCGTCACTTGTATCGTATGCCTTACTCGTTTCATGAAAAAAGCGGTCTTGTCTCTGTTCCAATCAATCCTGATAAGATTATGAACTTTGATAAGAGCATGGCAAGACCTCAAATTGTTAGCATGGATTATAAATTCTTAGACACCTCCAATACTGTGCCTGGCGAGGCTTCAAAATTGTTAGTTCAAGCTTTTGATTATAAACCAGAAGTCACTGTTGAAGAGAAAAAAAATGATAGGGTTTATGAAGACTTACAAGAAGCAATACCTGAACAACTCTTTCCTCCTTGCGTCAATTTAATGCTTGCTGGAATGAACGATGGCAAAAAACGTTCATTGTTTATTCTGACTAATTTCTTGAGTAGTTGTGGTTGGGACTATGAACAAATAGAAAAAAGGTTGCTCGAGTGGAACAAAAAAAATGCTGAACCCCTACGACAAAACATTTTGATAAGTCACTTGCGCTATCATAAAAGGCGCAAAGAAAAGATTTTGCCGCCAAACTGTGACAATAAAGCTTATTATGTTGACATGCGATTTTGCAAACCTGACAATTTATGCAATAAAATTAAAAATCCTGTTCAATACGCAAAAAGAAAAAAACAAACTAAATAGTTCTACAAGCAAAACTTTTATAAATAGTTCCAGTTTCCTTGCCTTTACGCTCGATGTTACGTCGAGAAAAAAGTGTTTGAAAATAAGTGATTTCAAACACAGCATAAAAAATTCCGTTACTCGGGCCTGAAAAGGAGTTTTTCAGTACAAAGGGTAGTTATTATTACTCATTCTACACGAAAACGTCCACCAAAAGGCTCTTAACAAACAATCAAAAAAGCACTACTTGTAGATTTAGTGCTCTAAACTAAAAAAATGCCAACAAAAAGACAACCGCGCAGTGGAAGCTTGCAATACTGGCCAAGAAAAAAAGCTAGTCGAGAGTATGCTCGTGTTAGAGCTTGGCCTCAAGTAAAAGATAATAAGCCTTTAGGCTTTGCAGGTTACAAAGCTGGAATGACTCACGTAATGGCAATCGATAATAGAAAAAATTCTATGACTAAAGGAGAACTTATCAGAATTCCAACAACAATTATCGAATGTCCTCCTCTAAAGGTTGCTTCAATAAGATTTTATAAAAAAAACAGTAAGGGCTTACTACTCGCAAAAGAAATTTTTGGCAAAGCTGACAAGGAATTAGGTCGCAAGATTACACTTTCAAAAAAAGAATCAAAAAAAGAAGTATCAATTGAAGATTATGATATTGTAAGAGTTGGAGTTTACACTCAACCAAAACTTACAGGCATTGGCAAAAAAAAGCCTGAACTTTTCGAGCTGGCAATTGGCGGCAGTTTAGAAGAACAATACAATTGGGCAAAAGAAAACCTATCAAAAGAAATCAGTGTTTCTGACGTGTTTGGCGATGGTGAACCAACAGACATTAAATCTGTGACAAAAGGCAAGGGCCACCAAGGACCTGTAAAAAGAATGGGTATTGGACTTAGAAGTCACAAATCAGAAAAAAGTCGTCGTAGAGGAGTTATCGGAGCTGAAAGAGTTAGTAAAACATTATACACTGTTCCACAAGGCGGACAAACTGGCTATCACACTAGAACAGAATACAACAAGCAATTATTAAAAATCGCTGGCAAAGATGAAATTAACCCAAAAGGCGGTTTTATACGCTACGGTTTAGCACGCAATGACTGTGTTCTAATAAGGGGCAGTGTTGGTGGTCCTACAAAAAGATTAATTCGTTTTAATAAAGCATTAAGGCCAACAAAAAAAACCTTAAACGAACCTGTAAGCATTGAACAAATTAGCTTGGAGTCAAAACAATGAAATTAAAAATTTATAATACGAAAAAGGTCAGTGTTGGAACTGTTGAATTACCATCACAGTTTAGCGAGCCTTTGCGTAAAGACTTGATAAAAAGAGCAGTGCTAACAATACAAGCTAACTCTCGACAGCCTTATGGTTCAATGCCTGGTGCTGGTGAGCGTCATAGTGCTATGCTTTCAAAGCGTCGGCGCTCGTACAGGGGAACTTATGGTATTGGACAATCACGGACTCCTAGAAAAGTAATGAGTCGCAACGGTACACAATTTCATTATGTTGGAGCTGTAGCACCACAAACAGTTGGTGGTCGCAGAGCACACCCTCCAAAAAGCGAAAAAGATTGGACTCAAAAAATTAATGTTCAAGAGCGCAGAAAAGCTATTCGTAGTGCTATTGCAGCAACAATTGATAAAAATTTGGTGTTGATGCGCGGTCACTTAATCCCTGATGATTATCCTTTTATTATTGATTCAAGTTTTGAAAATTTAAAAACCACTAAAGAATTGCGAGAAGTTTTAGAAAAACTTGGTTTTACAGCTGAACTTGATAGAACTCAAAAAAAGACTATTAGGGCTGGTAAAGGTACAATGAGAGGTCGCAAGTATCAAAAAAAGAAAAGCTTGCTCATCATAACTTCAAAAGATTCTCCTTTACTAAAAGCTGCCAGTAACATAACAGGCGTTGAAATAGTCAATGTTACACAATTAAACGCAGAGCAATTAGCTCCTGGTAGCAGTGCTGGAAGAGCCACTTTGTGGACTGACGGCGCTATTGACAGACTTTCAAAAGAACAATTATTTCAAAAAAATGTAAAGCTTGAACAACCAGCGAAAAAAGAAGTTGTCAAGCCAAAGCCATCTAAACTGCCTGCTGTAAAGAAAATAGTTAAGAAGGCTACTAAAAAAACAGTCAAAAAGATTGTTAAGAAAAAATGAACTACTACAAAATAATCAAGTACCCGCTATCAACAGAGAAAAGTCTTCGATTAATGGAAGCTGAAAACAAACTAATATTCATAGTTGATAATAAAGCAACAAAAACAGAAATCAAAGAAGCAATAGAGAGCATTTACAATGTTAAAGTTATCAAAGTCACGACCATGATAGGTCCTGATAGTAAGAAAAAAGCATTTATCAAATTCGATAATAAAAACCCTGCTATTGACTTAGCAACAAACCTTGGTATGATGTAATAAGATGGGAAAACGAATAATCGCACAACGCAGAGGCAGTGGCTCACAACGGTATCGCAGCCCTAGTTTTAGGTTCAAAGGCGATGCTAAACACTTAAAAAATGAATTAGAAGCTGGCACTGTAACAGATATTATTCACTGCAGCGGTCACAGCAGTCCACTAATGCAAGTACAAAACGATAACAATTCATACTTACTAATAGCTCCTGAAGGAATAAAGGTTGGCGATGTTATTAAAACATCAGAAAGAGCAGCTCCGACAAATGGCAATATTCTACCATTAAAAAGTATTCCTGAAGGAACACTAATCTACAATGTTGAAGCAAAACCGGGAGATGGCGGAAAATTTGTTCGCAGTGGTGGAACTTTTGCAAAAGTAGTGCTAAAAACAGAAGACAAAATCATGGTATTATTACCTTCAAAAAAACAAAAAACTTTCAATCCGAACTGCAGAGCTGCAATTGGCAGTGTTGCTGGAGGCGGTCGAGGTGACAAACCACTGCTCAAAGCTGGTAAAGCACATTTTAAGATGCGCGCAAAAAACAAGATTTGGCCAAAAGTCAGTGGTGGCGCTATGAATGCAGTAGATCACCCTTTTGGAAACAAAAGATCTTCGCGTAAATCAAAAGCCAAGCCAGCGCCAAAGAACGCTCCGCCAGGAAGAAAAGTTGGAATGATAAGACCAAGACAGACAGGTCGCAGACGAGGGAAAAAATAAACAGTAAAAAATGGCAAAAAAAGAATTCACTTACAAAGGAAAAAAACTTGACGAGTTAAAACAACTTGATGTTAAAGAACTTGCAATGCTTTTACCATCAGAAAAAAAACGCCGTATTTTGACGCGTGGTTTTACACAACAGCAGAAAACGTTACTTAAAAAAATTCGTGCAGGAGAACAAAATATCAAAACTCATTGTCGCGACATGTTAGTACTGCCTGAAATGGTCGGCATGACTATAAGAATTCACAATGGTAAAGATTTTGTTCCAATAATAATCCAAGATGCAATGATAGGACATTATTTTGGAGAATTCGCGCTTACAAGAAAACGTGTTGGTCACAGTGCTCCAGGAGTCGGGGCTACAAAGTCAAGTGCACACGCTTCAGTGAGATAAAGAAGATGATGAAGTATTCAACAACCTATGACAAAGAAAGCCAAGCAGTAGCGCAAGGTCGCAGTTTGCCAGTTTCAACAAAGGCGTGCGTTAACATCTGTGCAATGCTTAGAAAAAAAAACTTGGCAAGAGCTAAAGTCATGCTACAAAAGGTTATCGCAAAAAAAGAAGCAGTACCTTACAAGCGCTACAATAAAGATGTTGGTCACAAGCCAGGACCTATTGGTGCTGGAAGATACCCTGTGAAAGCTTGCAAGTACATCTTAAAAGTCCTAAATAGCGCTGAAGCTAATGCTAAAGATAAAGGATTGTCAAAAGAATTGGTCATAGAACACATTAACGCTCACATAGCGGCACGCCAATTTAAGCATGGCCGCCAGCGAAGACGTCAAAACAAGCGAACGCATGTTGAAGTGTTGTTAGCTCAAACTACCAAAAAAACCGTAGAGAAAAAGGTAGAAGTTCAAAAAAAGAGCGAGCCTGCAAAAAAAGTTGAAGAGGTTCCAAAAGCATCAGATTTAGCAAAAAAAGCAGTAGAACAAAAAGAAACTGTCAAAGAGACAAAAGAACCATTAAAAGTTGAAAAGGTTGACAAAAAATGATTGAACGCAAGATAGTTGAACAAAAAATTAAAGAGTTTGAAGTAGAAGAATTTGTAGCAAAAAATCTCAAAGGTGCTGGCCACTCTAAAACATTATTGCAAAAAACTCCTCTTGGAGAAAAAATCATTATTAGTGCTGCAAAGCCTGGGATGATTGTTGGACGCAAGGGAGAAAACATTAACACTCTAACAAAAACATTAAAGAAAAAATTTAATTTAGAAAACCCACAAATTGAAATTGCAGAAGTTGAAAACATTAATTTAGATCCTAAAATTGTCGCAGAGCGAATAGCCAACACTTTGGAAAATTATGGTTCAAACCGTTTTAAAGGCGCTATGCACCGCGCTGTTGAAGACGTTATTAGCGCTGGGGCTTTAGGGGTTGAAGTTTTGATCTCTGGAAAAATTCCAAGCTCTAGAGCACGCACTTGGAGAGCTTTTAAAGGATACCTAAAAAAATGTGGTGATATCGCGATTACAGGAATCAAAAAGGCTTATTCTACTGCAAACCTAAAAACTGGAGCTGTTGGAATAATCGTTAGCATCATGACACCTGACGTTGTACTGCCTGACAATATCACTATTAAAAAAGTTGGTGATGCACAAGTAGAAGGCGGTGTTGTAGAAGAAGTCACACAAAAAGAAGAATTACAAGAAGCAAAAAAAGAAGTTGAAAAAGTACCAAAAACTGATGATAAAAAAATTGCAAAGTCAAAAGAAAAAAAACCAGAAGCTAAAATTATTAAAGAAACAGCAAAAAAAACAATAAAGAAAGCTGAAAAGAAAACAGTCAAAAAAACTGTTAAGAAAAAATGAAAGCACAACAAATTGCTAACATGAGCGAAAAAGACATTGAAAGTAAATTTGCAGAATTGCAAAAAGAGCTTGTTAAATTAAGAGCTCAAAATGCTACTGGTAGTGCTCCACAAAACAATCAACAAATAAAAAATATCAAGCGATTAATCGCTAGGATACTAACCCAAAACAACAAAACGAGGAAGCAAACAAAAATATGAACCAAATATGCACTAAGTGCGGATTGCCGAGTGAACTTTGTGTTTGTGAAACAATTGCAAAAGAATCACAAAAAATACTTGTTCGGCTTGAAAAACGCAAGTTTGGAAAAAAATATACCGTCATTGACGGAATTGACAACAAAGAAATCGACATCAAAGACGTTACAAAAAAGCTCAAAAACGAGCTTGCCTGTGGCGGAACATTCAAACAAAGCAGTATTGAACTGCAAGGAAATCACAAAAACAAAGTCAAAAAAGTGCTTGTCAAACTCGGCTTTTCAGCTGAGACAATTGAAGCAAAGTAAAGCACTGTTTTGGAGGAAAAATATTAGAAAATGACTAAAAACATCGGAGTGCAAGTAACGCCTCCAAAAAACGAATGCACTGACAAACTGTGCCCTTTTCATGGTAGTTTAAGTGTTCGAGGTAGAACTTTTGAAGGAGTTGTTACTAGCAGTAAAGCTACAAAAACAGCTTATGTTAGTTGGCAACGACAAATTTACATTTCAAAATACCAGCGTTACACTAAAAAAAGCAGCAAGGTTGCAGCACACAATCCTCCATGCATTAACGCTCAAGAAGGTGACAAAGTAAAAATAATGGAGACTAGACCATTATCCAAAACTAAACACTTTGTAATAATTGAAAAACAAGAAGAAAGCATAAAATGAAAGCTGTAAAATCAACAATCACTCGCGCCATTCCTGTAGGCAGCAAAATTGAAACTTGTGATAATTCAGGAGCTAAAATAATCAAAATTATTAGTGTTCGCGGTCACAAAACAGTCAAGGGTCAACGCCAAGCAGCAGGCATTGGACACTTAGTGCAAGCAGCAGTGCAAAAAGGCAGGCCTGACATGCGAAAACAAGTTGTTTTTGCAGTTATAGTACGACAAAAAAAAGAGTTTAATCGTGCTGATGGTACTAGAATAAAATTTGAAGATAATGCTGCTGTAGTATTAAAAGATGATAAGGGAAACCCAAAAGGAACCATTTTCAAAGGTCCTGTAGCTAAAGAAGCTGCAGAAAAATGGCCTGGAATTGCAAAAATTGCCAGCATAATAGTATGAGGATTACAAAATGACTAGAATTTATTCAACAAAGTGGAAAGCTTCCAAAGAAAGTGCTAAACAAAGAAAATATCAGTTGAACGCTCCACTACACAAAAGAGCAAAACTGACAAGTTCAAATCTTTCAAAAGATTTGAGAAAAAAGCATGGTATTAGAAGTATTGGTTTGCGTTTGGGCGATAAAGTAAAAATAATGCGTGGCCAATTTAAGGGCACAACTGGAAAAGTAGAAAAAGTCATTCGAAAAGATTACAAAGCAATAATTAGTGGTATTAACATCACAAAAAAGGATGGTAGCACAACACAATACCCTATTGGAGCGTCAAATCTTCAAATTATTGAATTAACGCTTGATGATAAGAAAAGAATCAAAAAACAATCAAAACAAGGAGAGCAAAAGAATGGTTAAAAATCACTTGAAAAGATTATTCGCAAAAAAGACTTGGCCTATAAAACGCAAGGGTCCTGGAAGACGTTATATTAGTAAACCTAACCCCTCAGGTCACAAGCAAGAGCTTGCAGTATCATTAAATGTACTACTTAGAGATATGTTAAAAGTTGCTAAAACAAAAAAAGAAGTTAAAAATATCTTAAAAAATCAAGTTGTTTTAGTTGATGGCAAAAGACGCCATGATGAAAAACACGGTGTTGGATTGTTTGATGTTATTAACATTGAAAAACTAAAAACCAGTTATCGATTAACACTAAATGATAAAGGACTATTGACTGCCATAAAAATTAGTGATGCTGAAGCAGCATTAAAACCTGTAAAAGTCACTAGCAAGAAAATACTTTCAAAAAACAGCATTCAATTGAACATGCTTGGCGGACATAACTTACTAGTAAAAAAAGACACTTACAAAACAAACAACACTTTAGTTATCGAATTAAAAAATAATAGCATAAAAAAAGAATTACCAATGCAAAAAGGCAGTCAGGCTTTTTTGATCGGCGGCAAAAAAATCGGCAGTGTTGGAAGTATTGAAAGCATTGAAGGCGATACAATACTTATCAAAAAAGGCGATGATGTTTTTGAAACACTAAAAAAGTTTGCTATTGTGATAGGAGAGAAAAAATCAGAGTTTAAAGTTAGTGAATAAAAATGAACCCTATGAAAAAAGTTAGCATTGAAAAATTAACGCTCAACATTGGAGCTGGAAAAGACACTGTAAAACTAGAAAAAGGTATCAAATTATTAAAAAATATTGTTGGTATCGAACCAGTAAAAACAGTCACTAACAAGAGAATTCCTACTTGGGGATTGCGACCTGGACTGCCTATTGGCTGCAAGATAACACTAAGAGGAGAGCAAGCTAATACACTAGCAAAAAGATTACTAGAAGCAAAAGAGAATATCTTAAAAGAAAGCCAAATTGACGTTAACGGAAATGTCAGCTTTGGAATTCATGAGTACATTGACATTCCAGAACTAAAGTATGATCCAGACCTTGGAATTATGGGATTGCAAGTCACTATCACACTAAAAAAACCAGGTCTTAGAATTACTAAAAGACGATTGTATAAGACAAAACTTCCAAAACAACAAAAAGTTTCAAAAGAAGAAGCTATCAAGTTCATGCAAGAAGAGTATAAAATTAAATTTGGTGATGCAGAGTGACTGTAAGCAATTATAATAAAGTATTCAAGCAATTAAAGGCAAAGCCTACAATACTAAAAAAGTATAACAAGCACAACAAGCCCAAAACTCGCAGTTGTGGCAAGAATTTAAAAAAATGTCGCCGTTGCGAGCGACGCGGAGCTCACATTGCAAGTTACGGCCTTGGACTTTGCAGGCAGTGCTTTCGTGAGATAGCAACCAGTATTGGCTTTAAAAAAATGGATTAGGAAAGATTAAAATGGTTATGAATGATACACTAGCATCGGCGTTGTCAAAGATTAACAATGCAGAAAAACGACACAAGCAAACAGTACAAATATTTCCGTCAACAAAATTGTTAAAGCAAGTTCTTGCAATAATGCAAGATACTGGTTATGTTGGAGAATTTGTAGAAGTTAAAGACTCTAAAGGTAATTATTTGACTGTTAACCTGATAAAAAGGTTTAACCAGTGTGGCGCTATCAAGCCACGCTATACCATTAAAAAAGATGGTGTTGAAAGTTTTGAAAAGCGCTATCTTCCAGCTAAAGGTTTTGGTTACTTAATTGTTTCAACGCCCAATGGTTTGATGACTCACGAGCAAGCTTTTGAAAAAAATATTGGGGGCAAACTAATAGCATATTTTTACTGATAAAATGACTAAACAAAAAACTGAAAAGGTAATGCTTACAGAGCAAGTTGTACAATTGCCGCAAGGCGTTAGTGCAAGCTATCAAGATGGTATTTTAACAGTTACTGGTCCTGCAGGATCTAACAAAAAAAAGCTTTTTATCCCTTCGCTTAACATTAAAGTTGAAGGCGATACTATTGTTATCAAACCATTAAAAAATACTAAGAATGAAAAAAAGTTATTGTTCACTTTCAGAGCTCATGTTAAAAATCTTGTTTTGGGAGTAGAAAACGCATTTGTTTACAAGTTAAAAATTTGCAGTGGACACTTTCCAATGAGTGTTAGCATTAATGGCAACGAATTTACTATTAAGAATTTTATTGGCGAGAAAGTTCCAAGAACTGTTAAAATTTTAGAAGACGCTAAAGTAGTTATTAATGGAGATTTAATAATTGTTGAGAGTACTAACAAAGAATCAGCAGGGCAAATGGCTGCCAGAATTGAAAAAATGACTAGACGGCCTGGTTTTGATACTAGAATATTTCAAGATGGTATTTACATTGTAGAAAAAGCTGGCAAGGTACTATAAAATGAAAACTTTACTAGAATTAAAAAAAGCATTAAAGAAAAAAATGCCTGATTTTAAACGCCAAGATAGTCATAAAAAGAAGCGTTTAAACCCTGGTTGGAGAAAACCAAAGGGTAGTGATACTAAAGTTGGCCGCCAGTGGAAGTCAAGACCTGCAAAGGTCAAGAAAGGTTTTAGGACTCCGCTAAAAACTCGTCATTTAACACTTAAAGGACTGCAGTTATCGAATGTTTCAAAAATCAGTCAATTGCAAGATGTTGACCCATCAAAAACTGTTGTTGTAATAAATGGTGGTGTTGGACGCAAAAAATTGTTACTTATGCTTGCGGATTGTGAAAAGCGCAATATCACTGTTGTCAATCATAAATTGTCAGCTGCAAAACTGCAAGAACAAATTGTTGCAGAAAAAAAGGTCAAAGCTGAGAAGATTACATCACGCCAGCAGAGCAAAAAAGCGCGTGAAAAAACAGCTCAAAAGAAAAAAGACGAAGAGAAAAAATCACAGGAAGAAAGTAAAGATGAGCAAACAGAAAAGAAAGAACAGGATAAAGTTTTGACTAAACGAGAGGCTTGAATATGAGTGATTTAAAATTACAAAAAAGGCTTGCTGCCCAAGCAATGGACTGCTCACCTAAAAGAGTTGCTTTTGATACTACACAACTTGAAAGAATCAAGGAAGCAATCACTAAAACTGACATTAAATCACTTATAAAAAATGGTGTTATAATCATCAAACCTATACAAGGCATATCACGTGCTCGCGCTAGAAAGATAATGGTTCAAAAGCGTAAAGGTTTACAAAAAGGTCATGGTTCGAGAAAAGGAACTAAAAAAGCACGATTGCCAAAAAAAACAGTATGGCAAAATAAGGTTCGTGTCATGCGACGCTTATTGAAAGTTATGCGTGATAAAAAAATACTTCCAACAAGCACTTACAGATCGCTGTACTTGAAAGTTAAAGGAGGATTTTTTAGAAGCAAACGACACCTCAAAGGTTATATTGGCGATCATGATTTAGCACAACAAAAACAATTGAAAAAATGAAGATTAACAAGAGATTAACAGTGCCTTTTAGGCGCAAACGCGAGCAGCGAACAAATTATAGAAAACGTATAGCCTTGCTAAAAAGCAACATTGCGCGATTAGTTATTAGAAAAACATTAAATGGTGTGATAGTGCAATTAGTAACCTATGATCCTAAAGGTGATAAAGTGTTGGTCACAGTTCAGTCAAAAAGTTTAGAAAAGTTTGGTTGGCCAACAAAAGGCAACACTCCGAGCGCATACCTTACAGGTTATTTACTAGCAAAAAAAAGTCCTGTGAAAAAAGCTATTGTTGATATTGGTCTACACACTCCTGTTAGGGGTTCAAGACTGTTTGCAGTAGTTAAGGGAGCTGTTGATGGCGGGTTAGATGTTGTTCACTCACAAGAAGCATTACCATCTGATGAGCGCATCAGTGGAGCGCACATTGCAAATTATGCTAAAAGCTTGGCTAGTGATAAGAAAAACTATCAAGCAAAGTTTTCAAAATACTTAAAAAACAAGGTTAATCCAGAAACTTTGCCTGAATTGTTTGAAAAAACAAAGGCAAAGATTGAACAGGAGAAAACAAAATGAGAAAAAAACAACCAAGGCAACAAAGACAACAATTTCAAAAAACTGATGATACTGTTGATTGGAAGCCAAAAACAGATATTGGCAAAAAAGTCAAGAGTGGAGAGATTAAAAATCTTTATGAGATTATTGATAGTGGAAAAAGGATTTTAGAACCTCAAATAGTTGATGTTTTAGAGCCAGAACTAAAAACTGAATTGTTACTTATTGGTCAAGCTAAAGGAAAGTTTGGCGGTGGGCAACGCAGGATTTTTCGCCAAACACAAAAAAAGACTCGTGAAGGTAACAAACCAAAATTTTCTACTTGTGCTGTTGTTGGCAATGAAGATGGACTTGTAGGTATTGGTTATGGTAAAGCTAAAGAAACTGTTCCAGCTAGAGAGAAGGCTTTTCGCAAAGCAAAACTTAACATAATCAAAGTTCCTCGTGGTTGTGGTAGTTGGCAGTGCGGTTGTGGAACACCTCACACAATACCTTTTAATGTAGAAGGAAAGGTTGGCAGTGTTATTGTAAAGCTTATGCCTGCACCTAAAGGTACTGGACTTGTTTGTGAAAAAGAATTACAAAAAGTGCTTCGCTTTGCAGGAATTACAGACGTGTGGTCTAAAACAGAAGGTCGCTCTAGAACAAAACTTAATCTTTTAATGGCTTGTTTTAAAGCATTAAAAAAACTCAGCCAGGTTAAAGTTCCACAAAAGGCTGCTTTGACTATTGGAATGATTGAAGGAAGCAGTAAATTGGCAGGAGAACAAAATGAGTAATAAATTAGGAGTTATATTGATTCGCAGCACTATGAGTTTAAACCCTGATATTAAAAAGACTCTTGAATTGTTAAAATTATCAAAAAAGAACAGTCTTGCAATAGTTAGTGACACACCACAATATCGTGGAATGTTGCAAAAAGTCAAAGATTATGTGACTTATGGAGAGCTTGATGAAACTTTAATTAAAAGTTTTGATAAACAAAAAATTGTTGGCTTGCACCCGCCACGCGGTGGTTTTGAGCGCAAAGGAATTAAGAAAAGTTTCACTCAGGGTGGAGCTCTTGGTTATCGCAAAGAAAAAATTAATGATTTAATTAAAAAAATGATGAAGTAAAATGGTAAACAATATTAGATCAAAAAGCAGTCGGCACCGTGGAACTAAAACGCACAGTGGTGGCGCTATGAAAAAACGTCGTGGTGCTGGAAACCGTGGCGGTCGCGGCAACGCTGGTAGTGGTAAACGCGGTGATGCTAGAAAACCATTATTTCAAAAAATTGGTCGCAAATGGGGTCGTAATGGTTTTAAAAATCCTACAACTAAAAAAGTCAGCACTATAACTGTCAAGGATTTAGACTTGAAAGCTGAAAGTTTAGGAACAACAGAAGGAAAGTTTATTATTATTGACTTGTCAAAAAAAGGTATTGATAAGGTTTTAGCTACTGGTAAAGTAACTAAACCATTAAAAGTTACTGTAAATGTTATTGTTAGCAGAGCTAAAGAAAAGATTGTTGCTGCTGGCGGACAAGTAATAGAATTGCAAGAAACAAAAAAAGAAGAAGTTGATAGCGAACAACCAACAGACTAAGTTCGCCTTTTAGAGGTCTACAATGTCGTTTTATGACAAACTAATACAAAATCTTCCTGAAGTAGTGGGGCCTACGCAGAAACGTTTAGGCTTTAAAGAAAAACTTAAGTGGACTCTTATAATTCTAGTTATATTTTTTGTTTTAGGCCTTGTGCCACTTTTTGGAATGGGACAAAGCCAACTTGACAATTTTGAAAACCTCAGTCTTATTTTAGGGGCTAGTTTTGGCTCTATAATATCTTTGGGAATAGGGCCTTTGGTCACAGCGTCTATTGTATTGCAATTATTGAATGGTGCTGGTATTGTAAAGTTTGATCTTACAAGTTCAGAGGGTAAAATTCGTTTTCAAGGAACTCAAAAACTCATGAGTTTATTTTTTATAATTTTTGAAGCTATTATTTATGTTTTCATGGGCGGTTTACCTCCTCCTGTTGAATTTGTTGGAACACCGTTTTATTTTCCACTGCAATTAATTATCGTGTTTCAATTAATCCTTGGCGGTATTCTAATATTGTTCATGGATGAAACTGTTTCAAAGTGGGGTATTGGAAAAAGCGGCATTAGCTTGTTTATTGCAGCCGGGGTGTCATTGCAATTGTTTACTAGAATTATATCACCTTTGCCATCACCGACAAACCCTGAAATTCCTGTTGGCGCACTACCATGGCTTTTTAAGGCATTATCTATAAATGATGATCTTGGAGCGCTTTTAGCATTAGCTGCTATAATCGCAACTGTTATTGTTTTTGTAATGGCGGTGTACTCTCAGGCTATGAAAGTAGAAATACCATTATCTTTTGGTAGGGTTCGCGGTTATGGTATACGCTGGCCACTAAAATTTATTTACACTTCAAATATTCCTGTCATTTTGGTTGCTGCACTGCTCGCCAATGTTCAATTGTGGGCACGGCTTTTGCAAAATTGGGGTCACCCCTTTTTGGGAACTTTCAATGGTAATATTCCAGCTAGTGGTTTTGTACAATGGGTTTACCCGCCAAATCTTGTTGAAAAAGCTTTTACTGGAACTTTAAACTTTTTAGATATTGGTCATGGAGCTGTTTACATGCTTTTTATGCTGGCAGGCTGCGTGCTTTTTAGTTATTTTTGGGTTCAAACAAGTGGAATGGATGCTAAAAGTCAGGCAAAACAAATTATGGCTAGTGGATTGCAAGTTCCAGGATTTCGAAAGGACCCTCGTGTGATGGAGCGATTACTTGATCGTTATATTGGACCATTGACTATTCTTGGCGGGCTAGCCATAGGTATTTTGGCTGGAATGGCTGATTTATTAGGAGCTTTAGCTAATGGTACTAGCATTTTGCTTGCCGTGATGATTATTTACCAGTTTTATGAAGAAATTGCAAAAGAGCATTTGATGGATTTGAATCCTGCAATGCGAAAGTTTATGGAATAAAATGGGATTGTTTAACATGTTGGATCCGCTGCTTGATGGAGCCATGGGCTTTTTGTTAAAACTCTCACCACTTGCTGGTCTTGTGGTGGTTTCTCTTGTTATGACTTTGTTTATAACTCTTATTTACAAGTTCACAACAGATCAAGTTTTACTAAAAGAATTAAAAGAGAATCAGAAAAAAGTTCAGGCTGAGATGCGAAAGCATAAGGACAATCCAAAAAAGGTTATGGAATTGCAAAAGAAAGCTTTTGCTGCAAGTGGTGTGATAATGCGCCAATCGATGAAGTCTATGATTTACACTTTTATTCCAATAATTATTTTGTTTGGTTGGGTTAGCGCGCACTTTGCTTACACTCCTATTAGTGTTGGCGATAATTTTAGTGTTATGGCTAATTTAGAGCGTGGAGCACAAGGAACAGTTAGCATTGTCGTGCCTGAAGGCTTATCAGTTTTGAGCGCTCAAAGTATTAACATCACTGATGGTCGTGTTGGATGGTTACTAATAGCTGATAATCCTGGCGATTACCAGGTTAGTTTTGAATACGTCAATGACATTGTCACTAAACGAGTTGTTGTTGAGGGCGAGCGTGGTTACTTGAAAAACATTAAGACTAAAAGAACATTTATTGAATTTGTCTACGGTTCGCGAGAGGAAAGTATTGCGAAAAGCTCTTCTTTTAAACAAATTATTGTTGGTTATCAAAAATTAAAGCCTTGGGGGTCTTTTAGCTTGTTTGGTTACAAGCCAGGATGGCTTTTCACATACATAATATTCTCAATAATTGGTAGCACTCTTGTTAGAAAATGGTTCAAAGTACACTAATTTATTACTTCTTCAAATAATAATCCTTTATTCTTTGCGATCTCTAGTGATGCTAAGTAGTTGTTGTTGGTTTCTTTTAGGTCTTCTGGGCTTATGAAGTACCAATTGTCGCGGTCAAAGCGTATTGCTACCCATGGTTCTGCTCCAAAGACTTGCGCGAATTCTATTAATTGACCGATTTCTTCTTTTGTTAAGTATTTGCTTATGCTTTTGGTGGCTTTGCACTCTACTGCTAGTCGTCTGATTTTATTTCCTGCTAGCAAGTCTGGTGCTGGGTGGGAGCTGCTGCCACTGCCTGCTGTTCGCAGGCAAGCCCAACCGTTTTGCCAGAATATTTTTTGCAGTTCTCGCTCTGCTTTGCTGCCTTTAACTTTTGACATAGAAATTTGTAGTGTTTTGTTGTTTAAAAACTTGGCGTGCGCTTGTCCAGTGACTTAAACTTTTACTTTTAGAAAATCGTATGCTGCGTATGTGTTTTGAAAGAACGCTCTGGCGTCTTCTTCTATTTCTACAGTGCTCTTGTAGCGTTGACTGAAATGTGTTAAATATAGTTTTTTTACGTTTGCGTTGTTTGCCACTAGTGTGGCGTCTTTTGTTGTCATGTGCTTGTACTCTTCAGCTTTTTCTTGCAAGTCACTCTTATAGGCTGATTCTGAGACTAAAACATCGGCGTCTTGTGCTAATTCTACCGCGCTAGTGCATACTTGTGTGTCCATTACTATTGTTAGCTTCTTGCCTTTTTTTAGTTTTGTAGCTTTTAGTAGTGGTACTGCTTTACCTTTGTACATAATGCTTTGTCCACTAACTAGTTTTTTTAGGTGTGGGCCGTCTTTTATCTTGTGCTTTTTTAGGTATTCTGTGTCAACTCTTCGCTTGTCTTTTTCAATAATATTATAGCCTAAACATGGGGTGCTGTGATCTAATAGTGTGCATTCTAGTGCGTAATCTTCTGTTTCAAAAAACCTTTGTACTCCTTTAGGGTTTAATTCTATAACTTCTAAAGCTAGTTTAGTGTCATATTGTACTGTTTGTAATAAGTGATCAATTCGTTTTCTAGTGTCTTTTGGCCCAAAAAGTATTATTTTAGGATTTTCATTAAAATTGCCAATTGTTTGAAACAATCCTATTAGGCCGCTGACGTGATCTCCATGCCAGTGAGTAATGAGTATTTTAGTGATTTTTGAGTGTTTTAGGCCGGCAATGCTCATCTGACGTTGTGTTCCCTCACCACAATCTACTAGAATTCCTTCGTTTTTATAACTAACAAAAAGGCTTGTTACATTACGATCTTTTGTTGGCACCATACTGCTAGTGCCTAAAAATGTTAATTGCATAATATTAATGTTGTAAAGTATTATTTAAAAAAGGCATGGTTTTTAAAAACCCTTATAAATAAAAATCGTTACTCTGTTTTTATGACTAAAACAATTGTACAAGGCAAAATTTTAGAGAATGCTGTAATCACTGAAGATAGTGATAAGGCTAGAGAATTCTATGCGAAAAGCGTTTTTGGAAAGCCAGTTAAAAGTGGCAGGATTCAAATGAGTTTAATGGAAGCTTTGTACTTGGTTGATAAAGAAAAGCTTGAAGTTTTGGATGGGCGCAACAAAATAGTTGATGATGACAAGTTCTTAAAAAAAGCTAAAAAGGTAGAGAAGAATTTTTGGGTTCGCTACCAAGTGTTCAAGGATTTGCGCAATCGTGGTTACGTTGTAAAAACAGCATTGAAGTTCGGAGCTGACTTTAGAGTCTATGACCGTGGTGTGAAACCTGGTGAGGATCACGCAAAATGGGTAGTTTATCCTGTGCACGAGTCAGAAGTTAACACTTGGTACGGTTTTAGCGCGAAAAATAGAGTGGCTCATTCAACTAAGAAAAGGTTGCTTATTGGTATTGTTGACGCTGAAGGTGACGTGACATACTATGAGATTAAGTGGGTCAGGCCATAAAGTATTAAAAATAGTAAAACTTTGGCACAATCTATGAGTGATAAAGACAAAATATTACAACTGGTTCGCCAAAGAGGACCGTTACTGCCAATAGATATTAGCAAAGCTTTAGGCATGACTACAATATTCTCATCAGCTTACTTGTCTGAATTAGTAGATTCGAAAGTTTTACGCTTATCAAGTGTTAAAGTAGGAAGCTCGCCATTATACTATGCTCCAGGACAAGAGCACAAACTACAAAATTATAAGAGCAAACTGCACGAAAAAGAACAATTAACTTATGAAATATTAAAAAAAGAAGGAGTGTTGCGCGATGAAGGATTATCAACACTTAATCGTGTTGCTTTGCGCCAAATTAAAGATTTTGCAATACCATTAGAAGTACAATACGGTGAAGTAACTGAATTATTTTTTAAGTGGTACATGCTAGATGACAACACTGCTAGTGAAAAAATCAAAAAGA
This sequence comes from Candidatus Woesearchaeota archaeon, assembly GCA_018221105.1. Lineage (GTDB taxonomy): Archaea > Nanobdellota > Nanobdellia > Woesearchaeales > JAAOYA01 > JAAOYA01. Next base: position 29,597 of record JAAOYA010000011.1, read on the forward strand.
TTTTAGCTCCACTAACTTCGAAGCCCGCTCCTGTGCCTGAAAAGCCAAAAGAAGTTGTTCAAAAACCCTCAGTTGTACAAGAAAAGCCAGAAGCGCCAAAGCCAAAACCTGCTCCTGTTGTTGCTGAGCCTAAAATTTTTAAGGACACTACAAAAACTGATGATTTTAGTGACCAACTTAAAAACTATTTTGCTCAAAAAAACATTAAGATTGTCGAGCGAGATATCATTCGCAAAAACTCAGAAATCGATTATGTGTTGTTAATGCCAACAGCTATTGGCAGTGTGGAATATTATTGTAAAGCTAAAAGCAAGAAAAAAAATAATGATGGTGATTTGAGCGTTGCATACCTGCAAGGGCAAATGAAAAAATTACCGACAATCTTTTTGACAACTGGCGAAATCACAAAAAAAGCACTTGAGAAAAGTAAGCAAGAATTTAAGGGAATGGTAATAAAACAGATATAAAATGGGAGTTAACATCAAAGACTTATTGAGTCGCAAAGAAATAGAGATTAATGACTTGAAAAATAAGCCATTAGCAATAGACGCTTTTAACATATTGTATCAATTCTTGACTACTATTCGCCAACGTGACGGTAGTTTATTGACAGACTCTCAAGGGCGTGTTACAAGTCATTTGACAGGACTTTTTAATCGCTCTGTAAAACTAATGAGTCAAGGATTAAAACTATGCTATGTGTTTGATGGAATAGTACCAGATTTAAAAAAAGCTGAACGTGAAAGACGCAAAAAACTAAAACTTGAAGCTGCTCAAAAATATGTTGAAGCAGTAGACGCTGAAGATTTAGAAGCTATGAAAAAATATGCTGCGCGCACTACAAAGTTAGAACCTGAAATGGTTGATGAAGCAAAAGAATTAGTAGAGGCTCTTGGCTTGCCAATAGTACAAGCGCCGTCTGAGGGCGAAGCGCAAGCAGCCTATATGACACGAAATGATGACGTTTGGGCAACAGTAAGCCAAGACTATGACAGCCTACTGTTTGGCTCTACAAGAACAATTCACAATCTAACGATTAGTGAGCGAAAAAAACAAAAAGGAGCATTGTCATATGGCACTGTAAAACCAGAAATAATAGGATTATCTGAAACTCTTAATAATATTGGTGTTGATCAAGAACAACTAATAGTTCTAGGGTTGCTCGTTGGTACTGATTATAATATTGGCGGCATCAAAGGAATAGGACCAAAAAATGCTTTAAAATTATTAAAAGAGTTTGGCAATGACTTTGAAGGACTTTTTAAAAAGGTTGAGTGGGATAAACAATTTGATTTTTCTTGGAGGACTGTTTTTGACTTGATTAAAAACATGCCAGTAAAAAAAGATTACAAACTAGAGTGGAAAATGCCTGATATTGAAAAAATCAAGCAATTATTAGTTGACAAATACGATTTTAACGAAGAAAGAGTAATGTCACAACTTGACAAACTAAAAATCGAGCAAGAACAAAGACAACAAAAAACACTAGGCGAATTCTAATAGTATACCAAAAAATATATATTTAAGAATATATTACTATTTTTTATGCACGCCAAATTACTGTTTGTTAAAACCCCAAAACACAAACTAACAATTGAGTACGACCACGCGTTTGTACAATCAAAAGATGTTATTGTAAAAAAAACTTTATTTGAAAAAATGTGCTTACAAGGTTGCAGTAATTACAACAACAAATACTCATGCCCAGCACTATCACCAAACTTTAAAGAATACACAAAAGAGCACGACAAATTATTCATTCTAATGATGTCAATGAATCTTAATCAATTACTAGATTATAAAGAATATTTGAAACTACAATTAGGTAATAGTGTTTTAAAATCACAAGTTGAAAAACTCATGCGCTCACTAGAAAAAAAGTATAATACAAAGTTTTTGAGCACTGGTTCTTGTCGATTATGCAAGCCATGCAAGAAAAAAAACAGTCTTCCTTGCAAACACCCGACAAAAATGCGTTTTAGCCTTGAAGCACTAGGAGTTGATTGTGATTATTTAACAACAACGCTTTTCAACAAACCACTATTATGGTACAAAAACAAAAAAGCTCCAACATATACGTTAGTGGTTTGCGCGCTGCCATTAAAAACATCAATTGACGAAAAAGAAGTTATTTTAGCTGCTGAAAACTTATTGGCTAAAACTTTATAAAAAAAACCTTATTCTACACTCTAATGAAGCTAAAAGAACTATTAAAAGACAAGTTATCAGTTGCCGAATTAGATTTAATGCCGACGTCATTTGATGTAGTAGGAGACATTTTGATATTTGCAGATTTTCCAACTGAATTAGTTAGTAAACAACAAGTTATTGGTGAGGCAATAATTGCAAAACGCAAAAACGTTAATGTTATTTTGAAAAAAACTGGCGAGTATTCGGGTGAATTGCGAACACCAGTATTAGAGGTCATTGCTGGCGAGAATCGCAAGGAAACAATTCACAAAGAAAACAATGTCAGATTGAAGTTAGACGTTGAAAAAGTCTATTTTAGTGCACGCTCAGCAAACGAACGCTTGAGAATCTCTGAATTAGTTCAAGACGGCGAGAGTGTTTTGGTAATGTTTAGTGGATGCGCACCATTTGTTTGTGTCATTGCAAAAAATGCCGCACCTTCAAAGGTTATCGGGGTAGAGTTGAACAAAGTTGGTCATGAGTATGGTTTAACAAATGTTAAAATGAACAAATTAGAAAATGTTGAACTTATTAACGGCGATGTAAAAGAGATTGTTCCTAAACTTGGCGAGAAGTTTGACCGTGTGCTGATGCCACTACCTAAGAGCGCTGAGGACTTTTTAGACGTTGCTTTGACTGCTGTCAAGAAGGGTTCTATGGTGCACTTTTATGATTTTTTGCAAGAAAAAGAATTCGATCAAGCACGCGAGAAGGTTTTGAGTGCTTGTAAGCGAAATAATATTAAATGCGAGATTGTTGATGTTGTTAAGTGCGGTCAATACGCCCCGTACACTTTCAGGATTAGTGTTGACTTCAAAATCGTTTAAATTACAGGTTTTCCTGTTTTGGGGGTGTTTTGTGCTGTGAGCTGGTGAACACCCGATGAAGCGCAAGCTGATGATTATAGGTAGTAACTTGTGAGCACACACAAACCCCAAAAAGAATATAAATAAAACCTTTTTACACAATATATGAAAAAAGAAGAATTCAAAAAATTAGATAGAATAATAGAAATTCTAGAAGAAAAAAGTGACGCAGAACTTACAGAGGCTTTTTCTCCACTTCTTTGGTTTGTTAATGGTTTTTATAACTTATTAATACCTATTTTAAAAATATTTCAAATTAAAAGAAAAACTCTTATTCAAATATTATTAGTAATTACGTTAATTCTTATAAAATTTAATCAGATATCAATAAATTTAGCAATTGGAGTTTTAATTATTGCTGTAATTATAGAATTACTAGATAAACCAAAAATTAGATCATTTTTTAGTAGATTTTTTAAATATAAAGCAAGAAAAGAACATTTCTTTAATGAATTGAACGATAAAAATTTATTAAATATAATTACTTTTCTTGAGCTGTGGGCAAGCGATGCTGAAAGTTTTATAAAAATTACTGAAGAATTTTATAAGCGGAAAAATTTAAGCGCCAACTATAGAAAAAAACTAATCTACGGGCTTCAAAAATTAATAAACAAATCAGAAATAAATATTTATTTGGAATGGTTATTAAATGATAAAAATAAAAGTATACAACATGAATTTTCAGAAAAAGATATAGCAAATTTAATATTAATAAGAAAAGACAAACTTTCAAAATATATCATTGATTCACTTGTGAAAAACTATGAAACTTCAAAATTAATAAAAACAGTGCTAGCTTTTTCTCAAGAAGACATACGCGTTAATAACTACAAAAATAATGTGTTTGAACATTATATAGAATATATAAATAAAAATAAAGTTTCTTTATTTTTCAGAAACCATGACGGCATTATTAAAAAAATTCAAAAAGATATTAAAAAAAACAAGCTATAACAATCTTCACCCGAACATGTGTAGGTAGTCTGTTCCTTCTAGTTCTTCTTCTTCTTTGACTTTCTTGATTGCTTTCTCGAAATCTGTGTGCTTGACCTTGGATTGGTCTTTGCGGATTGCGAAGTATCCTGCTTCAGTACACACCGCTCTTATCTCGGCTCCTGAGAAATCGATTAGTTCTTTGGTGAGTTTGTCTTTGTTAACGCTGCGGTGCAATGGCATGTTTTTGGTGTGAATGTCAAAAATTTGTTTAATTCCTTCAAGCTCTGGCAGTGGAACGTGAATCAACCTGTCCAAGCGACCAGGCCTAGTAATGGCAGGATCCAGAATATCTTTGCGGTTTGTGCAACCGATTATTTTTACATCTCCTAGGTGTTTGAAGCCGTCAATTTCAGCTAGTAATTGCATGAATGTGCGTTGTACTTCTCGCTCTCCACTAGTGCCTAATTCCATGCGTTGTGCTGCTAGAGCGTCTAATTCATCAATGAACACAATACTTGGCGCTTTTTCGCGCGCTAGAATGAATAATTCTTTTACTAGTTTGGCGCCTTCACCGATAAACTTTTGTACTAATTCTGATCCTACGATTTCGATAAATGTTGAATTGGTGCTTTTGGCTACTGCTTTTGCGAGTAATGTTTTTCCTGTTCCTGGCGGACCATGTAATAATATTCCTTTTGGAGGGTTTATGCCTAGTTTCTTGAATAACTCCGGCTTTTTCAATGGTAGTTCCACTACTTCTTTTATTTCGTCTATTTGGCGTTGCAGGCCTCCTATTTTGTTCCATTGTACGTTTGGTTTTTCTATTATCACGAATTTTTCTGCGTTGAATTTTGTGCTTGCAGCTATTTTTTGTATTATTGTGAGGTTTTTTTGCTCGCATAGTACTGTGTCACCAACAAATAATTTTTTTACTCTGCTGTCAATGTCGACAAAGAATTCGTTTCCGTTTGGCGCTTTGATTACTGCTTTGGTTTTTTTTTCGTGCAGGTCTTTTACTTCACATATCATTAGTGGCGGTGTCCTATACCTGTCCAACTCGTTTTTTAATTGGTTTATTGTTTCTCGTAGTAGTTTGTTTTCTTCTTCTATTCCGTTGTAGTCTATTGTGTAGTTGAAGAATTCTTTTGGTGTTGTTGTTGTTTTGTTGGTGCTCATTTTGCGTTGTAAAATGCTATGTATGCTTTGTACATATTGTACATGTCTATTTTGCTGGTGATCTCGTATGGCGCGTGCATTGCTAGTACTGGCACTCCTACGTCTGCAACGTCTATTCCGTATTTTGATAGCCACATTGCTATTGTTCCACCACCTCCCTCATCGACTTTCCCTAGTTCTCCTGTTTGCCATGCTGCTTTGTTTTTGTCAAACAGGTTTGTTAAGTATTGCATGTATTCTGATGTTGCTTCGCTGGTGCCGTATTTTCCGCCTCCACCACCGTATTTTTCTATGCTTACTCCTCTGCCAATGGTCACAGCGTTTGTTGGGTCTTCGACGTCTTTGAACATTGGCGTACTTGCTGCTGTTACGTCTCCGTTTATTGCTTTTGATTTGTATAGTGCGTGTAGTGCTGTGTTTTTTTCTTTGTTTTTTTGTAGTAGTGTTTCTGTAAATATTTCTATGAATGTTGAGCGTGCTCCACTGTCGCCTACACTGCCTATTTCTTCTTTGTCAAAATAGAATGCTATTGTTGTCTTTGTTGGGTTTTTCGCGTTGAGTAATGCTTGTAGTGAAGCGTAGGCACTTGAGCGATCGTCTTGGCCGTAGCTTGCTATTAGTGATTGGTCAAATCCTACGTCTCGTGCTTTGCCTGCTGGTACGAATTGTAGGTCTGAGCGCACAAAGTCTTCTTCTACTAAACCGTATTTTTTGTTTAAGTGCTCTAGTACTGCTAGTTTTATTTTGTTGCTTACTTTTTCGTCTTGTATTGGTATGCTTCCTACTACTATGTGTAGTTCTTCTCCGCTTACTGCGTCTTTTGCTTTTTTCTCTAATTGTTTTTTTGCCAGGTGTGGTAGTAGGTCTGGTATCATAAAAACTGGTTCTGTGTCGTTTTCTCCTATTGAGAGTTCTATTTTCTTGCCGTTTTTTGTTATTACAACTCCGTGCAGTGCTAGTGGTTGGTTGACCCATTGATAATTTTTTATTCCGCCATAATAGTGTGTTTTTAGCATTGCTAATTCTGAGTCTTCGTATAATGGAAATGGTTTTAGGTCAAGGCGCGGACTATCAATATGGCTTGCTATTAGGCGTGGTTGATTGATTGTTTTTCCAATGATTGCTAGTGCTAGTGAGCGATGATTGTTTATCATGTAGACTTTGTCGCCTGCTTTCAAACTAGTAGTTGTTGTTAAATCTTTGAAGCCTGCTTTTTTTGCTAGTGCTACTGTATTGTTTACTGCTTCACGTTCTGTTTTAGAATTGTCTAAGTATTTTTTGTAATCATTGCAGAATTTGTTTATTTTAACATTATCTGAAGCAATGGTTTTTTTCCAAGCGTTTTCTTTTTTTATTGATAATTCTTCTTCTAATTTTTGATATTTAGTTTTTTTGTTCTCTGCAATCTTTACCACCCTTGCCTTTTATACTGTTAAAAAAATATTGTACTATATTTAAAGTTATCGCACGACAAATTCTAGAATGTTAAGAGTTTTTTTGTCTGTTTTGTCAACACCTTACAACCAGATTTCTCGACGATAATGTTGTCTTCTACTCTTACTCCGCCCCATTTTTTGTTATAAATTGCAGGCTCTAGTGCTAGCACCATATTCTTTTGTAATTCTTCTTTACTCTTTGAGTAAATGTTCGGTCTTTCATGAACTTCTAATCCTAAACCGTGGCCTGGCAAGTGTAATTGCTTATGACCTTCTAATAATTTATTGGCTAGCTTAGTGATGTCTTGCAGTTTAGTTTTTTCTTTAACACTTTTTGTTATTTTGTCTAATGTGTTAACAACTGTTTTGTAATTCTCGATTTCTTTTTTGGATGGCTTGCCAAAATATATTGTTCTGCTAACATCTGAATTGTAGCCTTTGTACTTGACTCCAAAGTCTATTATGCAAAACCCTTTTTTTAATGGCGTACTGTTTGGCATGTGGTGTATTTCATAAGCGTTTTTTCCAATTGCTACAATTGTATCAAATGCTGCTCCGTCAGCCAACTCATTAGCTTTTGTTGTTAGATGGCTTGCTAGTTCTTTTTCTGTTTTGAATTGTTTGATTTTAGAAAAAGCATCGGCGAGTATTTTGTCTGTTATCTGGCAAGCCTTTCGTATAAGTTTTATTTCTTTTGAAGTTTTTGTCAATCGCAATTCTTCTAAGTTTTTGCTTACATCGCGTGTTTTTAGTTTTGTTTTTTTTGTAAGCTTCAAAAAACCTTTATGGCTAAGACCATTATAATCTAATCCTATTGTTTTGCGTTTTGGTAAAGTTTCTTTTAGGTGTGCTGCTATTGTTGTTTTTAATATTTTAATATTTTTTATACTACTTTCTTTTTTTGCTCGCACACTCTCACCTTCTGGAACTATTAGTGTTGGTCTGCCTTGCGAAGGCACTATTATTGCTCCAAGTCCTTTGAATTGTGTTAAATAAAAAAAGTTGGTATCAATGCTGGTTGTTTTCAGATTAAAAAATACTGCGTTGTTAAGACCTTGTTTTTTGAGGCTTTTTTGCAATTCTTTGATTTTCATAGAAAACCTTTAAAAATACGTTTTTTTAAGCTTATCGTATTTAAATAGACCTTTTAAAGTATAGTAATCTTTATATATTACTTCATCGTTAATTTGGTTAATCTTGAGGGAGAACAATATGGATGAAGATAAAAAGTTTTCAAGACAATTGATTGGAAAAACAGTCATTTCAAAGACTGGTAAAAAGTTTGGAGAAGTTGGCAACATTATTTTTGAAACTCGCAGTGGCGAACTAGTACACTTGGTGCTTTCAAATCCTACTAGTTACACTCAAAAACTTGAACTTGAAAAAGATAAAAGTGGCAGTATACTAGTGCCTTTTAGCGCTGTTATTGCTAGCGGAGATTTTTTAGTTGTTGCTGAGGAAGACATCATATAAATTATATTTTTTTCTCTTTTTGATAAAGCTTTTAAATTAATAGAAAATATCTTGAACTACGGTGTAATATATTGACTAGTGCTATTTGGACAGAAAAGTATAGGCCTAAAACTTTTAGTGAAGTTTTGGGACAAGTTGAAGTAGTTAGCAGGGTTAAAGCTTTTGTAGAACAAAAAAACATGCCGCACTTATTATTTAGTGGTCCTGCGGGCGTTGGCAAAACAACGCTTTCGCTTGTTGTGGCGCGTCAAATGTTTGGTGAGGGATGGCACCAAAACTTTTTAGAGCTTAACGCTAGTGATGAGCGCGGAATTGATGTTATTCGAAATAAAGTAAAAGATTTTGCCAGAACAAGAGCTATTGGCGACGTGCCATTTAAAGTTATTTATTTAGATGAGTGTGATGCTCTAACGCGTGAAGCACAACAAGCATTGCGACGCACTATGGAAAATTATACTAAAACTTGCCGTTTCATATTATCATGTAATTATTCTAGCAAAATAATCGATCCTATTCAATCACGATGCGCTGTTTTTCGCTTTAAACCATTAAACCAAAAAAACATTGAAAGTGTTGTAGAGCACATTGCAAAAAATGAGGGTTTGACAGTTACTGACGGGGCAAAAAAAGCATTATATGATATTAGCGAGGGCGATTGTAGGCGTGTTGAAAACTTATTGCAAAGCAGTGCAGCAATTAAAAAAACTATTGATGAAGAACTATTGTATTCTCTTGCGTCAAGTGTTAAACCTCAACAATTACAAAAGGTTTTAGAACTAGCTTTGGATAATAAGTTTGTACAAGCACGCTCAGAATTATTAAAGTTAATGTTAGATCATGGTCTTAGCGGATTAGATATCATAAAACAAGTGCAAAAAAGCATTATAGAGTTAGACATTGCCGATAGACAAAAAATGCTGCTTATTGACAAGTGCGGAGAAGTTGAATTTCGAATGACTGAGGGCAGTGATGAGTTTTTACAACTTGAAGCATTGCTTGCAAATTTTACACTAGCAAAAAATGGGTGAACAACAAAATAGTGACTCTTTAGGAGACGCGAAAAATGCTTTTGAAAAAGCTAACAAGTTATTAGTTAGTACTTTTGAACAATTATCAAAAAAAGACGCTGGTCTTGGCGCAAAGGTTAAACAATTAACAGAACAAGTTGAAGCTTACAAAAAAGTTGATATGTTACTGGCACAGCTCAATAAGAATCTTAAGCTTTCAGAGCAAAAAATAGTTGGTTTAGGGAAAAAGTCTTACGAGCAAGAACATTTGATAACAGAATTAAAAAAAACCAATGAGTTATTGTTAAAAAAGCTCAGTTTAAAAGATCAAGCGACAAGTAACACTAAATTAATGCTTGATAGGGCGATAGAGAACGCTGCAGTAGAAACTGTTAATTTGGAGCGTTTAAAAAATCAAAGAAATGAACTTGCAAAAAAAGAGCGGGATTTGCTTAATGGATTGCAAAATCGTGATATTACTATAGCACAATATCAAAGCATGTTATCAAGTATTAAGAGTGCTTTGGCAGATCGTGACAAATTATTATCAACTTCTTTAGATAATGTAAAAGAATTGAATTCTAAACTGCGAAGTCATGAAGACCTTATTTTAGAGATGCAAAAAAACTTAGAAAAACAAAAGACCGGACAACAGAACTTGTCAAAATTAAAGACCGGTTTTGAAGTTGAGCTTGGAATGTTAAAGCAACGATTGCAGGGCTTTGAAAAAGACAATAAGTTGTTGCTCACCAAAATGTCAGAGCAAAATGTTATTATCAAAAAGCTTCAAACACTGCTTGGCCATAGAACTATTTTATTAGCTGATTCTACAAAAAAACATGCTACACAAATTAATAATTTAAAAGGTGATTTTGAGCGTAAAATAAAAAATATTATATCTCGTGAAACCGATGAAAGTGTTGCGCTAAGAGCTCACATTAACCAATTAAACAGGCAAGTTTTAGATTATAAAAAACAGCTCAATGATCGTTTAATGCGTGAAGCTCAAGTTATTAGTGATATAGAAAGAAGATTTAAAAAATAAAAGAATAAACGTTTTTATGATTGGTGTAAAACGTTCACTTCAGTTTTTATCAATTCGTCATAATCGTATTCTAGTGTGATGTCGATTGGTTTTTCGTAGTTTCCTTGATTGTTGACTTCTTGAGTGCATCTAATCTCGCGCTCTCCTTGAAATAATCGAACATCTCCTTCAGTGCTTGTTCCGTCTGTCAGGCCACTGCATTGTAATCCTGGCAACCCACTGTCAACTGTTATGTGAACAATGTCTTCGAATTCTCGCTCTTTTGTGCAATCACTGTTTACTTCGTAGACTTCTCCACTGCCAACATGTTTTATTTTGAAAATGAATGCTACTTTGTCACTGCCTGTTGCCACTTCGTTCAAACTTACTACTTGTACTGGTGCACTGCTGCTAAAGACTTGTTTTGCTTCGTTGACTTCGCAGACTGCATTTTTGTCTTTTAATAGGTCTTCTCGAATGCACACTTTAGAGCTTACTTTGGTGCCGTAAACATAGCATAGTTCTGCTTGTATTGGAAATGTCAGGCTTCCTGTTAGTTCACTTTCATAGTTGAGGTTTGAAAATGTTACGTGTGTTTCAGTGCCTTCTGTTATTGTTCCAGTAATACTTTTATCGCTTCCTTCTAGGTCTTCATCCGGACTTTGTGTTAATTGTGAAAAACTTTTTGAAAAGTCTTCTGCTCTAATACCGCTTATGGTGATTGATGCGTCACTCGCGTCTACGTCCCACTCACCTTCATTTTTTAGTTTTATGTCGACATCGAATGGAAAGTCTCCACCGTCAAAAACTTCTGTTGGTGGTGCTGATGGAGTAAAACTTATCACAATGCCTGTTGTTCCACCAATAAATGGTGCTACTCCTGTACTTACTGTTTCTTCTTGACATCCTGTAAAAACTAGTAGTGTTAGTATAAGCCCAATTGCTAATAATATCTTTTTCATTGTTTCAAACCTCAAAATATTGTTTTATGTTCTAATTTTAACGGTTTTGGTATATAAATGTTTTTAGTCTGCGCTTAGTATTTCTACTGATGTGCTGATATAATCTGTGTATCCGTAATCTAATTGCACTGATAGTGGTGTGATGTATGCTTCAATGTTTTGTGGCGGTTTGCTAATCTCACACACCACAGTTCCCCTTCCATCGATTAATCGTACTGGTAGTGTTGGCTTGCAATTGCCAAGCAGTGTGTTGGCTTGTTTTGCTTGCAATTCTACAATATTCATTGTTTGATAATCTAAATTATTAGGACATCTACTGTGTAATTCATCATAATCTATTACTTGTCCGTCTCCCACGTTTTGTATTGTTATTCGATATTTTATTCTGTCACTGGTGACTTCTTGTTCAATATTTGTTACTGCTAGTGGGGCTCCTTGCGATCCACTGACTGAAATTATGTCGCCCCCTTGGCAAACCTTGTTTTTTCTGACTGTTGTGTAAGGGTCTGGGTCTACACAGACTTCTGTTGTTAGTATTGTTTGATATTTGTAACAGGCTGTAATTTTTATTGGTGCTTGATAGCTTGGTATGTCTGATGGTATGCTGACGCTGTTATCTTTAAACTCTACTACTGCAAAACCTCCTTGTGAGTCGTACTGGCTTTTACCGTTTAAGTCTGCAGGTATTGTTTTTGGGCTAAAGCGTGTAATATAAGAAGCGTCATAGCCTCCAATGTACAATCTGCCATCAAATGCTATGTTTGAGTCTTGATCGGGGTACGCTCCGATATTGTGTAATTCTACAACAATGTTTAATGGGTCGCCTGAATATATTCTACTTGGAGGATTGCCTTCTAGAAAACTCATTGTTAGTCCTTGACTGCCACTTCGAAAATTAGTGTTTGGTTCCGGCCCGGTGTTTGACGGCGAACACCCAACAAGTAATGCTATAACTAGAATTATCGTGATAATCAATTGTTTTTTCATGTTAGTTTAACTTGGCGTTGTGTATTATATAAAATTATTGAAAAAAAACAGTTCAGAATTGTTTATTTTGTGACTTTTAATTCTTTCCAGGCAAGCTCGAATAATTGTTCTAGTGCGCCTGCAAAAAATGGTGTGTTAACCCAAATACCAACATCGTATGTCGGGTGTACTTCTTCATCGTCAAGCACCATGAAAATTAGTTCTTTGCCATCAACTATTATAAAACGGCTTTTAATATTGTCTAAGTGTCGAACTTCTGCAACTTCTGAAATGTCTTTTGCTGCTGCTTTTGACTCGTCAGTTATTGGCGCTGCAATGTGTATTGTAACGCCTCGTTTTTTTAATTCTTCAAGAGTCCCTTTTAACCCTTCAACTTTTCGCATCAACCCTTTAGCAGTTGTCATAATTGTGACTGTTTCTTGGGCGCTTCTAATTGTTAATTCAATGTGATTGTATAAATTGTGACGTCCACGAAGACTTCCTGATAGGTCTGATGGCTCTACCAGTTCTACTCCTTGAGTGTGCAAGCTTTGTAGTTCTGTTAGCACATCAGTTTCTTGCAGGTTTTCTAAGCGTTTAATTTTTTCATCAGCGTCATTTCGCATATTTTTCTTTACTCGCTCTACTACTTCTTCTGGTTGTACTGCTATGTATTTTATTGGCTTTCCTAATTTTGTTATTGCAAAACCTTTTTTTTCTAGGCTTTCAAGAACGTCGTATGATCGTGATCGTGGAACATTGGCAATGTCTGATAATTCTCCTGCTGTCGA
>JAAOYA010000003.1 GCA_018221105.1 Candidatus Woesearchaeota archaeon
CGACTTGCATGCCTAATCCACGCCGCCAGCGTTCGTTCTGAGCCAAGATCAAACCCTTCATAAATTTAATAATGTGCTCATTTTACTTCTTTTAACTTCTCGCTACCTTTCTCGCGCCGACCTAACGGCAACGAGCAAAGCAACTTATAAGCTATACACCCAACGCTTTTATGCTGTCAATTTTCAATGAACAATAAAACACAAGTATAGACTAAAATAGAAAATTGTCAATAGAAAATAAAAATCCAAAAAAAAAAAATTTATTAATACACGTTTATAAGTATAGACCATAAAAGACTATATACCTCCTTTTATCCAATCATATCGTATTTTAATATAATTATTTATCGATCTTAATAACAAAATTCTCACAAAAAAAAGTTATTAGAGGCGAGATCTTGTATTTTTCTCTAAAAAAACACAAAAAAAATGTTTTAATCCGCATCTTAGTTGAAATTTGACAATTTACCACCTAACACCCAACAAAATTGCTACTACTAAAAATTAAAATAAAAAACACTTGACTTTCTCTCTAAATGTTGTATATTGCCAGAAAATCTCTACAACATATAGTAGGAGGAACCTTATGCGCTTAGTAATACAGGAATTTAGACATACAGGAATTCAATTCAGTCTGATTGTACTATTAACAATGGTTTATTTTCTACTGGTAAGGCTAGTTACATAAAGTGGATGACAACTTAAGACGTCTAATGGCACAAATTGAGGCAGAACAAGGCCTGCGACACTTGAACGAGATCCTACCGCAGTGTGTGGATCTACAAAAGACGCTGGCAATGCTTATGCATAATTTCTATACCTCCCTTTGCAAAGAAGGCTTTACAAAACCACAGGCACTTGAGATAATTAAAGCACATGGCACCGGCTTGAACAGCAATTTGAACGACGAATTGTAACTTCCGGTTCTTTGCAACAGCAAAAACACAAGCTATCAATTAATACCGATCCATCACCAAACGCTTTTCAGTTTTTCCCACACCCAGAAGCTGACAAGCCGTTTTTTCACCTAAACCTGTTGACGTGGAACAGCAATTTTTTTTGCACAAAATTAAGTTACCCAGCAGGGCACGTCGTTTTTTTACTTTCAAAATATGATATCAGCTCTAAAATGCAATTGCAGACTTGCTATTCTTATCACACTTATACTACTATCCGCAAATAATGTATTCACAAAAACAAACTACGCTGCAAATATCGATATGAAGAAAATATTTTGTATAATCCCGATCGGACATATAGACAATAAGATCCTACAATACACACAAATGGAACTTGAAAAAAGGTTTAATGTTGCAGTAGATATTGGAAGACAACTAGAAGAGCCTACTTATGCATATCACAAGCATAAGAAGCAGTATAATTCAACAAAGATACTGAAAAAAATACACAATTTAAAACTAACAGGATATGACAGAATATTGGGACTAGTCGATGTTGATTTGTATGTACCTGAACGTACATTTGTTTTCGGAGGAGCAGACGTAAAAAAGAAAGTATCTGTTATCTCTTTAACAAGGCTCACCCAAAAGTTCTACGATCTACCAGAGGATACTGCGCTATTTGAATACAGAATAATTATTGAAGCCGTTCACGAACTCGGACACACATATGGACTCTACCACTGTAAAAATAATAAGTGTGTCATGTTTTTATCAAACACCATAA
>JAAOYA010000004.1 GCA_018221105.1 Candidatus Woesearchaeota archaeon
TATGATCGTGATCGTGGAACATTGGCAATGTCTGATAATTCTCCTGCTGTCGAAACACCACGCGATAATAAAGCAGTCCAAATTTTTACTTCGTAAAGATTGAGTGAGAAATAACGTCGTAGCTTGTTTAAAAACTCATCTTTAACAATCATTTTAGTTTGAACCCTCCTTGATTTGTTACTTATTGAAAATAACAAACTACTTATTAAAGTTTTTGTTTTTAAAGTTTTCGTTTGTTACTTAATTTGCAATAATCATTGCTTATATTTAAAGCTTACTTCGTCGAGAAGAGTGACGAAAAAAGTTGTTTTTAAATCTCTTTTTAAAGCATTTCAAATCGTAGTAGTGCTCCAAGACCGCCAAGACCGTCAAGTTTTGCCCCGCCTTCATGCTCTGAGCTTATAATATGTATTTCTGCATTGTTTTGGTCAACTTCAAAGAGTAATTTGTCTACTTTTTCGTATTGTGTTGACTCTCTTGCACGTTGTATGAATTTATCAGTGATTAATAATTTTTTTATTGCGCTTGCGTTGGCAGCTTGTATTGTTGACTCTATGCCGTAACTTGCAAGTTTTTCATTTTTTGATATTGTTGTTAACAGTTCTTCTACAAGTGTTAATTCTTGCGAGGCTTTTTCTTTTTGCAGTACTGTTTTTAGCTCGTTGCGCTTTAATAGTTCTTTTAATCCGTCCTCGCCACTACCATTTAACACACAATATATCATGTTTTTGTTGTTTGCTGAGCGTTTTTTTATTTCGCCAAGCCAAAAGTTCGGACCTCCGACTATAATGTTTTTTATTTTATAGCGTTCAACATACTCTGTTAATTGTTTTAGTGCGATATTAAAAAAGTCTGTGCTTTGAGTTTCTTGTAATTGTTTTTTTTGCACTTGACCTTTTAATGTGGTTATTTTTTGATAACCATATTTTTTTAGTATTGCAAATAATGCTTGGTCACGATCAATTATTAGTATCAGGTTTTGTGTTGTCTCGTTTTGTGTTGCTTGTTCTAATTTGTCTTTTTGATAACTTAACAGTTTATTTTTGTTGATTGTTAACTCTGTGTTTGTGTCAACCTCTATAGTATGGTGCTCTCCAAGGCTTACGTCTGGTGGCCCGTCAGTTATTGTTCCTAATAGTCGTAGATTGTTTGTTGATTTTGAAAAACTTACTTTTGTTACTTTAATAGTTAGCATTACTGGTTTTCTTTCAACTCTAGCTTTTGACTCGTTTTTAGTCTCAATTTTTATTTTTCTAAACGTTTTGGCCGTTATTGTATCCTCGAGGTCTATTATATGGCTTAAATACCATAAGTCGTCATTGTTTTGTGTTAAGATTTTAAAATTATTTTTTGCAAAGTTTTTAGCGAGAATAATCATCTAAAAAAAACAAAAGACTTTTATATATAATCCTTCCTATTTTTATTTATGTTTAGCGCGCGAAAGGCTCAAAAGTCTCCGACAGGTGGCGGAGCTTCAACACTGCTTATAATCATTGGTTTGATGATTGTACTATACATTATTTTCTTGCCGCCGAGTGTTCGCGAAGAAGTTTTAAGTGATGCACCAATCGATGGCAGTGGTGGCTCGTCAGGCACTGGAAGCGGTAGCGGTTCATCGAGTGGTTCTGGCACGACCAATACTGTTAGTGAAGAAGTGGTTCTTCGTGAAGGTCCTGTTGTTTTGCAATACTTGCCAGACGATAGTATAGAGCATGAATTGCAATCAGTGCGTGTTGTGAAAACTCCTCAAGCTGAGATTATAGCGCAAAAAACTTCTTTAATTTCTACTAAAAGCTGGTTTGCAGATAATTCACAAAACTTGAATTTTAAAATTGGTGATTTGTCAAATACTGACAGTGTACAATTATCTTTTTTGACAACTACTAGTAAGGGACCTTTAGTGATTGTGTTAAACGGTCAAGAAATCTATAATGGAATTGTTAGTGGTCCATCACTGACTCTTGACTTATCAAAAGAATATTTAACAGATGATAACAATTTAATCTTTATCGCTGCCAGCACAGGTTATAAGTTTTGGGGTGTTAACAAACAAGCATTAAATAATCTAAGAATTACTGCTAGTGTTGCTGATGCTAGTACATCAATCGCAGTGCAATATTTTGATTTTGACAGTGAAGAGCACGCTAATCTAGAAAGTGCTAAACTATCATTTTTTGTTGATTGTGTCTCAACAGAGCGCGGCGTATACACTGTGTGGCTTAATAATATTGAGTTAGTAAGCGCTGTTCCGGACTGTGGCAGTTTTCAACGACCAATCGATGTTACAAATTTAATACTTAAAGGGCAGAACAAATTAGTCTTTGAAATAGAGCAAGGGGATTACTTAATTGATAACTTGCGAGTCAACTCTAAAGTTACACAATCACACTCTCCAGTGTACTTTTTTGAGCTTGACCAAGATTTATTTACAGAGCTTGATGCTGACGATAAAGAATGTGGTGAAATTGATGGTTTTTGCCCTCAAGGCTGTGATGCTGATGAAGATAAAGACTGTTGCTTTGATGAAGAACCAGGAGCTTTCTGGTGTGATGTTGAAACTGATGAGTTAGATGACCGTTGTGTATCAAGCGTTAGCTCAAGCACTTGTGATAGGTGTCCTGCAGGCTATGAAGATGATGATGGTGACCCGCCAGAAGATTGTGAAGGATTGTGCGGTGATGATGACGATAACTCTTGTCCAACTGGTTGCAGCATTTTTTATGATGAGGACTGTTGCTTTGATGCTGATCGATTCTGGTGTAATGACGTTCCAATAACAGGTCTTGAAAGTGTTTGCGAAGTTAGTGTCAGCACAGCAGAATGTGATGATTGTATTAGCGGCTATAAAGGTGACGGTGAAAAACCAAACTGTGATGCTAGCACAACTAGCAGCGATGATACTGAAGAAGAATTACTTGATGATTACAATGTTGTACTAAAAATATTTTTTGCTGATGACTTCGAATTTAAAGAAGCAGAAATTAACATTAACGGTGACGCGTTACGCATTGACACGAGAAGTGCGGAATTTGAGCGCAACATTGACCGATTCGTAAGACCTGATTATAATAGTATTAAAATCATTCCTGAGAGCACTTTAGAGATTACAAGCTTAGAAATTAGTCTCGAAAACAGTTAAAGTTTATTAAGGATAACTTTCTTTGTAATGTTTATGGATATTGAAGCGCAAAAAGCGAAGTTACTTGATGAAGAAATCAAAGATCGTAAGGAAAGCGTTTTAGAGCGAAAAGCATTAGCGCGCCAGAAGATGTGGGGCGGCATAAAAGTTTTCACTAATCAAAACAAACACCATTTCATTCCAGTTCTTATATTGTTGGCACTTATTATTGTGTTGTTTTATGTTTTTCCAATAGCTCCTTTTGCACTGCAATATTTTGAAGCAGAAACAATCAGTGATATTCCACGGGCAGGTGTTGCAAAAATAATTCAGTCTATAGAACAAGTAACTCAGACAACACAGTCAATCTATGATGAACAATTAGCTCGCGCTACTGGAGCATATTATGCTGGAGAAGTTGAAAAAAACCAGCAAGAACCATTAGGAGTGTATATTGAAAACCTACAAGCCGCTGACCCTAAAGTTACTGAAGATGAAGATATTTACGTTTGGGGAACTCTTCGCGCTAAAACATTAAATAATGAAAAACCGATAGAGATTAGTCTAACTTGTTACGGCAAAGATTCAACAGGGGCAAATAAAGTGGAAGGAACTGCACAGCCTTCAGAGTTTGAAGTTTATAGTTATGAAGAAGCAGATATCCAATGTCATTTCGGTCCTAACGCATTAAAGTTTGGAAGTAAAACTATTAGTTTTGAAGCGAGTTTTAATTTTGAAACTGACGCTTATCTTAAAACTTATTTTATGAGTTTAGAGCGTCAACGTTCAATGCAACGTGACCGTATTGACCCGTTTGAAGAGTACGGTATTAGTGATCGTGACCCTAAAGCTATTTTTACTAATGGTCCTATAATGCTTGCCATGGACACTGCCAATCCTTTAATTGGTGTTGGCGAGGGCACTGTCAGCCCGCTTTTGGGAGTTACTGTTGAGAAGCGTTGGGATGGAATGGTAAAAAATCTTAATGAGTTGACTGTTTCACTGCCAAAACCTTTAAGTTTTACAGCTCAGTGCAGGTTATTTGATGCTGGAAGCAATGAAGAAGAATATAACACTTATCCTTTAAGTGCTGATTCACTAAATGGTGCTAAAGATATTGTAAGTTTTAAAACTTACAAGTGTCCGTTTAATATTCCTTCAGAAATTCTTGGTGAGTCACCACTTACTATTAAATATTTTAAGGCTCACGCAGAATACGATTATTTATTAAAAAAAACCACTATATTAGACATTAGTAGGGGTCTTTGCAATAGTATTTGTGCAACTGACAGTTGTGATGTGTGCCCGAATTATTGTGCGAGAAGTGGGGCTCCCCAAAAAGGTTATAGTTGTGGAGGTTACCCATGAAATTAAAAAACTTGTTAATCATTACATTTTTGGTATTGTTTGCTGGTTGTAATGGTGGTGACGATAATCAAATAACAACTTATGATGTTTATGTTGGAAGCGACGGTCTTATTTTAGAAATGGTTGATGGTGCCCCGCCGACAGAGATTTTTACTGATTCGCTAATTGAAGTTGTTGCACGTTTAGAAAATGGCGGCGCTTACAATATTGTTAATGGTTATTTAGTTTTAGGTTTGGAAACTGATTATTTTAGTTTTGATAATTGGCAAGAGGGACAATCAACAGGTCAAACAGTTCGCTTTGCGCTTAATGGTAAAACAATTAATAACCCTCAAGGCGATATTGAAATTTTTAATGCTAGAGTACAAACTAGAGCTTTGGATTCTCAAAGCGAGCAGCATCAAAGTATAATGTTATTGACTGCTTGTTATGATTATAAGACCATTGCAACACCTAACGTTTGTATTGACACAGATCCTTACGATATAACAGAGTCAAAAAAGGTTTGTCAAGCGCAAGATATTAGCCTGTCAAGTCAGGGAGCGCCAGTAGCAGTGACAAACATCGAGGTTAGTATGATGCCATCAGACGATGAAGGCCTTTTAAAACCACATTTTATTATTGAAATATCAAACGTTGGCGGGGGAACAGTCATTGACCGCTTACAAATTGATTCTTTATGCTCTGCATCAAGCAACACTAACAGTGATGCTAAAGAGTTCAATGTTATAAACTTGCAAGCTTCTATGAGCGGCAGGCCTTTGAGTTGTTCTCCAAACAATCCTATAAGATTAAAAGATGGCAGTGCGAGAGTTAGTTGTTCTTTTGATTACGGTATTGACAGTGATCAAGAAAGTTTTAGCACTCCGCTAACTGTAGAGTTAGACTATGGTTATACAACCACTAAAACACGCACTGTAACACTATTAAAAGGATAAGAATTTATATTAGTAATCACAAAAATGTATTATGGGGCTATTTAGAAATGCTGCTTATACTATTACACTATTAAGTTCTATTACTGTTGTTGCTGGTTGTTGTGCAGGTTATAATCCTGGAACAATTCATGTTCTAAAACAGTTGCCAATACTGCCTGGCCAACAAGAACAAGCTTCAGCAAAACCAGAAGAACAACCTTTAATGCTTGCACAAAACACTGTTGATGAAGACTTAGAAGAAAAAGTTGAAGAATCGGATTACGATTGTTGGTTATGTGATGTGACGGGAGGACCGCACACTGTTGTTCATAAAACAGTTAAGGATGGTTATCTTACACTAAGAGAAACTGAGGATGGAAGATTAATCATTGTGCCAGTACAAAATGGCGTGGATGTAAAATATAAATTAAAATTTAAATAAATATTTATTTTTTCTTAACAGTTTTTTTAGTGGCTTTTTTTATTGTTTTCTTGACAGCTTTCTTAGAGGTCTTTTTCTCTGTTGTTTCTGTTTTTATTATTTTTTTGTGTTTTGTTGGTTTGTCACTTTTTTGTTTTGTTTTTGTTCTTTTCTTTTTTTCAACAACTTTTAGCCCTGCGCTTTTCATAGCTTTATGTACTTCTTCTGTTTTTGCACCTTTTTTTATTTTGAGTGTTTTTTCACTAAAGTGTAAGTGTTTAACATTGACTTTTTTGCGCCTGACATTACCATCTATTAAAACGTACGTGTCATCAATGACTTCTACAATACAGCCTGATTGACGTGCATCACGCCCTGCGATTTTTACTATGATTCTTCCTATATCTATCAAAAAAAACACCTCCTATGATTTTTTTGGGATATCCCAAAATTTATAATTTTAATATCTATCATTTTATTTGCTCCTGGATACAAACTTTAGAATTTGGTTTGTATCTCCTTGTTCAACAATTGACCATTAACGTCGCCGTTAACAGTCTCGAACTTGTTTTCACAAGAGATCGTCAGCTTCACTGACAATTTTTTTTCTGGCACATGTGCTACAAAGTACTCCACCGTATGGTCTTTCTGGCCTTTTTTTTGTTTTTGCCATGTTTTCCATTTTGTAGGGTCTTTCTCTTGGAACTCCTGCTAGGACAACTTTACAGTCTGCACACTTGGCTTTTTGTGGCTTGCGCTTTTTAAAAACTCTTTTTGTGGTGCCTCCTGGCGTTCTAACGCTTACCCTGCGGTGTGTTCTTGAGCGAAATCTTGGTTGTACCATTGTAGAAGGCTGAGAATTGCGGTTTATTTATAAAGCTTTTTGTAGGATTTGGTATAATTCTGTCATGTTTAACTCTAGGGCTGCTACTGGAGAATCTAATTCGTAATTGTTGAGTGTTTGAGGGTTTACTTCTCCAATGTACGCTATTTTTTTGTTGTTTACGCTTGCCCTGGCAACACGTCCTGGTATGAATGTTGGGTGTTCTGCTTCAATCATTTCTGCTTTTAATGATAGAGCGTTTAGTAGATAATCTAGTACTTGTCGTATTTTTGTGTAATCGGCGTTGTGATCGCTTATTAGTACTGCTAATCGTTGAAATTCTTCTACTCCTGTTTCTGTCTTAGTGTTTTTTTTAAAGCAATAATTGGTTTCAAAGATTTTGTGTGGTAATTCTCGGCTTTTGTTGTGTTCTAGCACGTCTAATAGGCTTGGCAGCATCCAAGCGCGTAAGACGTCGTAGTCTGCGCTAAAACTATTAGCTAATTCTACTAGTTCTAGTTTTGTATTGGTTTTTTTTGTTTGCTTGTGTTTTGATGTTATACAAAAGGTGTTTGTTTCAATAAATCCTAGTCCTGCTAACAGATTCGCAACTCGTTTTTTGAATACTTCAAATCCGTCTTCTTGTGCTAGTGTTGCAACGTTTGGTATTATTTCATCAAAATTTTCATAACCGTAGGCTATTGCAATGTCTTCTGCTAAGTCTACCATGTGTAAAACGTCTGCTCGATAAGCTGGTACTTGTGCTTTTTTGTTGTTGTAGCCAAAGCCCATTCGCTCTAAAAGTTTTTTTGTTTGTGCTTCTGTTAATTGTAATCCTAATAATTTGTTAATATAATTTATATCGACTTTTTGCTCTGTTGGCTTGAGGTTTGGCGTTGTGACTTTTTTTCCTCCGGGATAGTATAATGTCATAGAATAAACTTGTCCTCCCATCTCTGCCATTGTAGTGACTAAAATGTTTAATGCTTGTGATAGACTTTCAAAATGGTGACCGCTGCATTCAATGAATACTTCTTTTGTGCTTGTGCTGATTTTTCCTGTGTCGTGACTGTTGATTATTGGCGGCATTGACAGTACTTTGTTTTTTGCGTCAACAAATAAGGGGTATTTTTTTAGTCCTTCTAATAAGTGCGCGTATTCTCGTCCAGCCGGGTGTTGTGCTAGTATTTGGTTAGCGTCAAGCTCTCTACTATGCTCTAATGGTTGGAATTTTATTTTTTTTGGCTCCAATGCCTTAAAAGTTATTGGCATTGTGATGTGCTCTAATGGGTATATGCCTATAGCTACTCTTTTGCGATTGCGCCCAAAACTAACATGTAATTTTTCTTGTATTTGTATTAGTTCACGTATTTTTTCGCCGTCAAAGGTTAATCCTTTTACTATTGCGCATGCTGTGTGTTCTCTAATGCCTTGCAATGAGCGCTCCAAGGTTAGTTTTTGCCCTGAAGGGATGATTTTATAGTTTTTAAGCCCTGTTTTTTTGCCAATAAAACTGCTAAAGGCTCTTGCAAAGCCCTGCTCTGAGAGCCAGTCTGGCCTGTTAGGCTCTATCTCAAGTTTAATCTCGTCAGCTGTAATTTCTTCAACACTAGCACCAAGGTATGTTATTCTATCAACTAGTTTTTCTTCGCTTAATTTGCTACCTACTAGTTTTTCGAATACTTTGCGATTTAGTGTTATTGTTGGCATTTTACTTGTTGAATATTTTCATCTCCCTTAATTGTTTTAAGTCATTATAATATAAGTCTCGAATGTCTACAATGTTGAAGTATTCCATTATCACTCTTTCCATTCCAATACCCCACGCTAGCACTGGAACTTCTACTCCTAGTAATGGTTTTGTCATCTCTGGCCGAAATATTCCCGCTCCTGTTAGTTCTACCCATTCTTTTTTTATTTCATTGTAGCCTTCTACTTCGACCGATGGTTCTGTGTATGGGAAGTGTGCTGGTTTCATTCGAATTTTTTTAAATCCCATCTTACCAAAGAACTCTGCCAGGTATCCTTTGAGTTGTTCTAGGTTGCCGTTTGGGTCTACTACTATTCCTTCTACTTGGTTGAATTCGAATAGGTGTTTCCAGTCTAGTGCTTCATTTCGAAATACTTTGTTTACTGAAAAGAATTTTGCTGGCATTGTGTATTCTCCATCATGAATTTTTCGCAAGAATTGTGAGCTTAGTACTGTTGTGTGTGTTCGTAGCATGTTTTCACTGGCAATTTCACTGCTCCAGGGCGTGCCCCAACCACTACTGCCAGTGTCAGCGCCGTTTTCGTGCACTTCTTTGATTTTTTTGTGCCACTCTGGCAGTTTTGCTTTTTTAGGATTTTTAATGTAAAAACTATCTTGCATTGCTCTTGCTGGATGGTCTTGTGGTACAAATAACGTGTCTAGGTTCCAAAAGGCTGATTGTACTAAATCACCCGTCATTTCCACGAATCCCATTTCTATCCAGATTTTTTTTATGTATTCTGTTGCTTGATTGACAAAGTGGCGTTTCCCGCCGTGTATTGCTGGAACGTTTATTGTCACGTCGTAGCGCCTAAATTTTTTGTTTTTCCAACTACCACTTTTTAATTCCTTGCTTGTTAATGAATTAATAATGTTTTTACTTGAAAGTTTTGTTTGCGTGGCTTTTTTTCCAAGGCTTGTAAGAGTGTAAGATCGTTTTTTTTGTATTATAGTTTTTAACATATTTTTTCTTTTTATTAGGTTCTCATATGCAAATTGTTGCTCGGGTTTTAAGTCTTTGACGTTTAATGGGTAGTGTTCTTGCAATAACTCTTCTTCTAAACTATTTTTTAGCAGTAGTGCTTTTCCTGCCGTTGTAATAGTAAATAATGGTTCTTTTTCTTTTGTGACCTGTATTGCAGCTTTCTGTTTTAACAGTCCTATGCACGCGCTTATTTCTTGTTTTTCTAATTTTGACTTTTTTATTAGTTGATCGTACGTTAGAGAATCATTTTTTATTGTTTGTAAGAATTTTTTTTCTGGCAGCCCACCTTTGCGGTATTTTTTGCCGTTCTCATCAAGTTCTAATAACTCATTTGTTTGCAGCGCTCCACTGATTAATTTTTTGTTCTCTAACCATTGTAGTGCTCTTTGCAGTTCTACTTCTTGCAAATGACTTTTTTCTAGTAGTTCTTCAAAGGCAGTATTGTTTTTTATTATTGGCAGAACTGTTCTTTCTAGTTGGTTTAGTGAGTCAACAATTTTTTGTACCATTGTATTTAGAACTTGTTGGTGGTTGAGTATATAAAAAGTTTTGTTCTTTAAATGTTTTTGCGAAGGTATTCCTCTATGAATGATCCGTGACTTAGAACTCCTAAATCGCTTATTATTGCTGTTATTAGGCTTGTATTAATTTTTTCGAATGCTGGGTTGCGTATTTGTAGGTTTTTGTTTTTTGGTGCTTTGTTCCATAGTTCTTTTATTGAGCGTTTTTCTATTGGTTCTTCGTCACCGTATAAGCTATTGACATCGTATTTTAGGCTGCTTGTGCAAATGTAGACTGGTATGTCGTATTGTTTTGCCACTAAAGACGCCAGTTCACTTCCTATTTTGTTGTAGACTTTGTCTGTGCTGATGGCGTCAGCGCCTAGTAATACCATGTCGCAGTGTTTTATTGCGAGTCTCATCGCACTATCAATAAAAAGTGTTGTTTTTATGTGATTGTTTGATAGTTCCTTTGCTGTTTTGCGGCCTTGAAATAATGGTCTTGTTTCTGTGCAGTGTACTTCGAAGCGTTTACCTTGGCCTTTAGCTTTTTTTAATATTGCCATTACTGTGCTTGAATGACAGTGAGTGTAGATTATCGAACCATTTTTTATTTTTTTTGCTCCAATACTCGCGATTTTTTCGTCATCAGTACTAATTTTCGCTAGTAATTTATCAGCGTTGTCACAAAAGGTTTTTGTCAGACTTACAAAATCTGTGGTGTTTAATTTTTTAAAAAGTAGTTCTAAAGTGTTTTTTAGCATTGGCTCTGTCGGCCTAGTATTTTCTAATTGTGTGCGACTTTTCTGTAAGTGTTCTAGAATGTGATGGTGATTGTCTTTTTTTATTTTGTGCAATTCATCTTTTAATACCACTATTGCGACTTTTGCTATGTTTTCTGCTCCTTGAATTTTCAATTCTTTGATGTCATTGATAGTTTTTTGTAGTGTCATTGTAGTATTGCGTTTTTTGGGCTGAAAGTGTAGGTGTTATGCTCGTCAAAATAACCGCACATTATTTGATTAAGTGTTAGTCCTGTGCGTTTTGCTAGCATTAGAGCATAAAAGTATGTTTGTGTCACCGCTTTTTTTTCTTTTTTTGCTTTTGGTTTATAATCCCAAACCCATATTTTATTTTTGTCTTCTACTCTTAGTATATCTATATGTCCTGTTAGTGGTTTTGTAGTATTAAAAATGTTTGAATATTTTGGGTGCTCGTGTTGCTCTAACCATATTGGCAGCTCAACACTTATTGTTTTGTGATCGTAGCCTAGCATGAACATTTGAACTTTTGAGTGTGCTGTTTTGTAATGACTATTGTTTTCTAGCCCTTGTGCTGCTAGTTGGCTTACCTCGTGGTTATCGTGCTCTTGTAAGTTTACAGTTATCGGCATTTGCAGACTTGAACTTCTTGGTCCATCTTGAAATTTATCGTCTGGGCAATCTGTGAACATGTCGTATAAATAGTTTTTTAGTTTTGCGTGCTGGCCGTTGATTAAATCTTTGGTTTTTTGCTCGTGTACTCTGTAATGGTAGAACCACCCGTGTTTTAGACTGACGTGTTTTATCATTAAAAAATAGTAGAAGTAATTGCTTTATTAAATTTGCCAAAAAAATTATTTTTTGCGTTTTTTTAGCAAGTCTCCTACCATGCTTTCCATGTGTCCTTCGATTCGCTCTATTTTGCGGTCCATTAATACTAGAACTCTTAGGCTGTATACTATTGCTGCTAGTACGCCTGCAAACAATGCCATTACTACTAGTAGTTGTTGATCTGAAAATGCCATTTTTTACTCAAACCTCCTTTATAGTGGTTTTTTGTTATACTAGTATAAAAAGGTTTTCAAAAAAAGAAATTGTTGCTGTTTTTTTAGTTTGTTTTAATTTTTGGCAGGTTTTTCCAGGCGAGCTCGAATAATTGTTCTAGCGCGCTTGCAAAAAATGGTGTGTTAACCCAAATACCAACATCGTAAGTTGGGTGTACTTGTTCGTCGTCAAGTAGCATGAAAATTATTTCTTTTGAGTCTATTATAATGAATCGTGATTTAATGTTTTTTAGTTCTCTTAATTCTAGGTTTTTAATTGTTTCTATATCTTTTAATTGTTTTGGGTTTATTGTGTCTATTGGCGCTGCTATATGTATTTTGACGTTTCGCTCTGAAGCTTTTTTTAATGATTTTTTGTGATTTTCTAGTTTTCTGATGATTCCGCTGTTTGTTGTTACTATTGTAATGTTTTTTTCTGATTCGTTGATTAATAGGTCTAAATGATCGTGTATTGCGTTTCGCCCTTTTAGTGCTGCTGTTAGGTCTGTTGGCTCTACTAGTTCTACTCCTTTTTTATGTAGGTGTTTTAGTTCTTTTAGTATGTCTGATTCTTTTATTGTGTTTAGGTTGTCTATGTTTTTTTTGGCGTCATTATCAATTTTTTTCTTTACTCGCTCTACTACTTCTTCTGGTGGTACTGCTATGTATTTTATTGGTTTTCCTAGTTTTACTATAATAAAGCCTTTTTTTTCTAGGCTTTCAAGAACGTCGTATGATCGTGATCGTGGAACATTGGCAATGTCTGATAATTCTCCTGCTGTCGA
>JAAOYA010000005.1 GCA_018221105.1 Candidatus Woesearchaeota archaeon
CTGATGACAGCCCAAACACTATCTATTAAGTCACCGCCAATATTAATGCTTGGAATCGAAACTGAAATGTTTATTGTCTCATTGATATGAGCGTGATTAGTTGTGGTGATTGTGCTTGTAGCGTTTTGATTGCTTAAGTTAATGTTAACCGCTATTATCGTGCTGTTTTGGCCTGTGTTGCCAAACTCGTCTGTGAAGTTCACTGTGACATTGTGCCATCCTGCAGTTAGTGGTACGATAAGTGTGTAATTGTAGTAACCGCTAGCGTTTGTCGCGACTGGCTTGTAACCTAGTGTTACGTTGTAAACCTCAGGAGTAATACTTGTATCGTTAGTTTCAAAAAATAATTTGTACTTAAAATATCCTCCTGTGATATTTGTTAGCATTGTAAAATTCTGCACTCCGCTACCATTGACTAAATTGTAGTAAGTGCTTGATGTTCCGTCACTACCAACAAAGTTAGAATCGATATCTGATGAGTTGTAACTGCCAGCAATTTGGAATTTAACACTAGTATTGGTTAGAACACTAGCATCCACTGTCACAGAATCCAACAGTGCTGCTGCGTCTGTCTGAATTAGTTGAGAGGTGAAAGTAGCGCTTGACGCGTAAGCGTTCGGATTGTATTCTTTTACGTTTAAGTATCCTGAAGGATTGGGGTAACCAAAGATTATTTTACCATCACTTTTAGCGTCTAAATCTGTAAATACTTCGTAGTCACTACCTGCTGAAGTTTCTGTTAATTGTGTGTTCCAATCACTTCCATTATAGCTTGAATAGTATACTGTTGTTGGAACTCGACTAATATGAGTCATTCCTGCCGGTTGATCTGTTAATGGATCGATTATTACTGCACCCATTCGCTGGTCTGAAGAAGAATGACTATATGTTGTTCCTATTTGTTCAACATCAGTTCCATTAAATTTGAATACTCGATACCCATCACTATTTTGTCCTCCGGTATAATAAATATTGCCTGTTGAATCAACATCAATATCATTCCAAAAGGCGTTCGTGGAACCGGGCAGTGTTTGATTACTCCAGGATTTATTAGTTAAATTATATATTGCTAGATTATTATTATATATGTTTATTAGTCTGTTTCTTGGAGTATCATGGTATAGTCTTACACCGTGAGTAAACACTACTTGTGTTTCGTTTAAGTATGATCCATTCCAAATTGCAAAAACGCTTCCAGTAGTATTATGGTACAACATGTAAACATTATCACCAACCATTGCCATAGGTGATGTTCTGCCTTGTTGTTGATTAACGTATTTTGTAAATTGTGCTTCAAAATCAGTACCATTCCACACAAGCAAAGTCATGTTTTGTATTGTTCTTCTCTGACCAAATAAATACGGATAATTATTACTAGAATTAATATCTACCATTCCCTTAAAAGATATTACGTTGGTGTCAAAAATTGTAGTCCCCCACGAACCGTTGTACTTTGAATAATAACAATTGTTCAGTGTACAACTGAAAGCGTGAAAATTATCTGTACCGTTTTCGTAATGTAAATTAAAGCCTGCATCAATACTTACCATGTAGTGTGATGATGCTGTTCCAAAGTCAGTCCAAGCACCTTCATAAGCTATTGTTAGATTGTTAGTGTTTGCTTGCGTGCTTGAGTGCGCGCCACTGTCCCAACTACTATCACTGTCTTCTGTGTAATTGATTGTTGGAACTTGCGCTTGGTATGGCGCCCAATTGAAAATTGTTGCTAGGATTCCATCTATCCACAAACTGATTTTTTGGTATGCGAATGCTAGGCCGTCCTCCCAAGCTGCAAGGCCTGTTACTAGAATGCTTTGCAGGGCGTCAGCGATTGCTGGAATAACGCCGATTCCTATTGTAGTGTTTTGTACTGTGAAGTTAAAGATTCCGCTGGTGTCGTTGTTGCCAATATTGTCTGACGCGTAAACTTGCCAGTAAATTGTTCTTGCTTGTGTGCCGTTGGGGATTTGTTTTGTTATGTTGGACCAGTCGCCGTTGATGCCTGTACCAAAGTTTTGCCATGTGTCATTAGTCCAACCACTGCCTGTGTTCCAGGAAAACTTGTACTGATTGAGTGTTGTCTCGCCATTATCTGTCCAGTTAAGTCTGAATTCAACGTTGTCCAATGGTTTTGGTTTTGTACTAGCTGAAGCATCACTGACTATTTCAGAATCGTCTAAGTTGTAGACTTCTTGATAATCATAAACTGGCGCTAGTGTGTCAGGAGTTATTTGTATAATACCGTTGTAAGTTTGCGTTTCAAATAAACTACTTTCGCATGTGATGTTGTAAGTGTAATTGCCAACTGTTGAAAAATTGGTTTGATATTTGTATAAATCACTTGTTTTTGTAAATGTTTTGTTAAACGTGTTATTTATGCTAATGTAACAAGTAGTTAGTGGTTGGAAAAACAAGCTTACCCTGTCAGCATTCCTATCTGTTGTTGCAATATCCATTAATCCATCATTGTTCAAATCAGCAATCGCTACCATGTTGCCTGTGAGAGCTCCTGTACTGTAGTAATTGTTGCAACTTGTGTCGTTTGCTTTGTCACCCCACCCGTTTGTTGGCTGCAGGCATAAGTGAACCGCGTCGTCAGTTCCACTGTCTGCTATTGCGCCATCTAATAGTCCGTCATTGTTCAAATCTCCGAGTGCTAAGTCAGATGCTGATGTACCACCATATTGGTAGCGTGCATTGTAATCTGTTCCGTTGCTTCTTGTTTGAAAACCTCCAACGTCTTGGAAATATAGCATGAATCGATCTGGGTTAGAGTTATCCGCTATTGCAACGTCGTCTAATCCGTCATCATTCAAATCCCCTGTTTTAATAGCGTAAGCACCACCTATACTATCACGCCAGTGGTCGTAGTTGCTGCCATTTGCTTTATCGCTCCAATCACCGCTTGATGGTTGAAAGTAAAAGTCTATATCGCTTGACCCTGGAGATCCTACTACTATGTCTAACAAGCTATCATTGTTAAAATATCCAGTGGCGACATCGTATGGGTTTGAATGTGTGTTGTAGTGCAAGTCTGATAAACTGCCATTAGCACGACTTGACCAACCGCTTAATGGCTGGAAATACAAGTCTATTTCAGTAGCACTAAAAGATACTGTGACTATATCTGTTAATCCATCATTGTTCAAGTCCCCGCCTGACACCCCATAATTAGTCCCTCCGCTAGCCGCGTAATACACGTCTCGCTCACTGTTATTAGCTTTGTCTGACCAATTACCGCTAGATGGAGCAAATAATAAGCTTACCTGTGACCCGGTGTTAACCACTCCTACGTCTGTAAATGTGTCATTGTTCAAATCTGTAAGTATTAATCTTCTAGGACTGCTTCCTGTTTGATGATACGCGTCGCTTACGCTGTTATTGGCTTTTTCATACCAATCTCCACTTGAAGGTTGAAAGAACATACGTACTGTTCCAGCACTACTATCAACTACCGCTATGTCTAATAACCCATCATTTGTAAGGTCTGCTATGGCAATTCCGTCTGGCTGGTTAATATAAAAATATAGCTCTCCGCCAGTATTATTGTCCTTAAGATTCCAAGAGTTAAAAGTGGTTATGAGTTCGCTGTTATCATCTCTTGACCAATTGGTCCAAAAATTTACACCTTGGCCTGTTAGGTATGTTGGGTAAGTGCTGCCAATATCTGTTTTTATTGAAAGGTTAAAATCAGTGTATTGGCTGATGTTAATAACTCCACTATCGTAAAGATTGTTGTTTTCCCAAACTTCTTCAATAACTCCAACTTCGTCTACTGTGACGTTTATTGTGTGACTGTCTCCTCCTTCGCCTGTTAGTACTGTTCTAGTGCAGCTTGAATAATTGTAAGCTCCAGCACTAATATTAACTAAATAAGAATCGAATAAAGTATCATCAAAATAACAAGATACGTTTGCATCAGTTGCTGTAGCAGTACCACTGTTGGAAATATTAATGTAAGTGTATAATGTTTCATTAGACCAAATATCGGGGTGCGTGACAGAAGTCAAGTTTAAGTCTGGCGTTGGCTGAATAGTTACGTTGCTCTCAATTATTTGTGTTTGGTATCCTCCTTTACTGCAATTAACATCCCAATCAATTATTCCATCTATAGAAAACGAAGCGTTGTACTCCCACAAGTTCAAAGATGAATTCCAAGTCATGCCTGCGGTGAAATCTGTGATGTTTGCATACGCGCCTTTTTTGTACAAATCAAAAATCTCAGTTGATGACAATGTTTTATTGTAAATCACTACTTCATCAATTAAACCTTTGAATTGGTGTCCGCTTAAATCATTTCCTATTTCCAAGTCTTCGGTGCCATCAGGAATTGTCTCGGTGTAAGTTGTGCTATCTACATATTCTCCGTTTAGATAAAAACTTACATTAGAATTGTTTCTAACAAATGCTACATGAGTCCAAGTTTGTGCTGGGATATAAGCAATATCACTCCATACTAGACCCCAATTACCAGTTGTGTTATCTCCTAACACAAAATTTATTCTTTCATCTGCGCTAACAGTAATCCTGTGTTCTCTATGATTATCCGACGATCCTTTTCCAAGTATTGCTCTGTGATCAGCGAAACTATCAATGTTAAACCACGCAGCCATTACAAAGGTGTCATTAACGTATAAACTAGGATGGTCAGAGATTTGGATGTCATCATCTATTCCATTAAACCTAAAAGAACTATTTAGTTTCCCAATCACATCATAAGCCGGGCAAGTAGTGCAACTCCCATTATTAATGCCAAGCGCCGAGTCAACAAAGTAATTATCATCTTCACCAATACTAGAATCGTTGTTTAAGTGCAAAAGCAACACAGTGTTTGAATCAGGTGTTATCTCTGTTTTGTTATCAGAAAAGCTTATCTCGCATTGTGCTGTTTGCATTGCGTATAAGTTATTTTGAGAGGTAGCAGTTGACACCACAATCATATCTTTTAAGCCGTCGTTTGCGTCTACTGCCCTAACAGCTGCTTGAGATGCGTAACTAGCACTACCGACTGCTGCTTTAACATCTTGTTTGTAAAGCAATGTTGCGTTTTCGTCAAGTATTAACGCGTGATTAATAGGGTCACCGTATCCTCCAACTAGTATCTCGTCTGTTCCATCATAATTAACATCTCCTGCGTGAAGGCTGTAACCGTAAGCACTTGTGCCTTCAGCAAAGTCATATACCCATTCAGCACCAGCGGAGTGGTTAAATTGGGCTACCATTGTAGTTGTTGTTGGAGAGTTATCTCTAAACGCCACAACCAATTTATCCTGATTAGTGATAACTGTGTCGTAATTGTAAAATGCGCCTGTACCAGGCGCGCCGATGCTTTGATAAGTGCTGTTCCACGCAGCTCCTCCGCTTCTACGGCCAAGATACACATCGTTTAATCCATCATTGTCTATGTCGTATATAGCTCCTGTTGATGGACCAATACCATTGTCTCCTGACGCGAATAATTGTGATCCATTAAAACTGTAAACCCAAACTTGTGGTGAGCCTCCCACATATAAGATTTCGTATTCTCCATCGCTGCCAACATCTCCTACGTGTATTTCCTTGATATCATCGCTGTGAGAGTCACTCCAGTAGGTACTCCCATTAGATAAATAAACACCTAAAAAATTGTTTCCTCCTGCTGCTACGTCGTCAACGCCGTCATAGTTGAAATCAGCAACGTCAACTGCATAGAATAAACCTGTAATTGTACCTATTTGACCTCCTGTTTCATTGTAAAAGAATAATCCTCCCGGATTATAGGATGGAACCACTATGTCATCAACGTATCCATCACCATCAAAGTCTCCTTTGTCAATCTCATATGTTGTAATGTTAGCTGTTAATATTGGCCACCCATTCGTGTAGTTTGAACCGTTATTATAGTAAGCGTATAAGTCTCCAGCGTTAGTTGAGACAATAATTTCCTGGTCTCCATCGTGGTCTAAGTCAACTATTTCCAACGCGTAAGCTGTGTCCCCTCCACCAACAAGTATTTCCCAAATCAAAGGACTAATAATGCTATTGTCAGACAACGACCAGTTCGCGTAGAACCGTGTTTGCTCATTCATCACCACTGTGGTTTCATTGCTTAAAGGATTAGTTTCTGAATCGTTTTCTTGATCAAAGATGTTTAGACTTGTGTTCCAGTTAACCATGACATCATCAAAAGTATTGATGGGAATCAGTGAAACTTCTGTGCAATTAACTAAGAAGGTGTGATTGTTACGGCCAGATTCTGCAAAGCCACTTGCATCAGTGTAATTATAGATGTTGTTAGTGCTGTCCCATGTCATGCTATAATAACTTGAGTAGCTTTCTTTTTCAAAACTAATCGAACAATTGCTACTGTAATTAGTTGGGTCAGCAACTGTGCCGTTAGTATAAGTTAAGTTGGCAAAGAAATCAACTGAGTCATTTCGCCACAAATCAGTGTGAGTACCTACAGCCATGTTAAAATCTGTTGTGTCCCAAATCTCCATTTGAAGATTGGCTTTGGTTGTGTAACTTGAAAAACTTGCCACGTCAAAGATTAGATTTCCTGAAGAATAACTGGTAAAATTGCAAGAAGGCACCCCGCAGTATTGTCTGTCTTTTAAAATTACAAATTTGTTTCTGTTAGCCCATGACAAACCATACATAGACAAAGTTGCTGTTTTGTTTAACTCAGGCAAATTCCCACTATCTATTGAAATGTTGTTTGATTGAATCTTGACATACGCGTCCAAGTCTTTACCACTTACATCGATTAGTTGGCTTCCAAACTCTATTTTCCCAGTTGCCGTGTTTTCTAAAACTAAGTTATTGACTTGGGATAAATTAACTTCATAGTCAAAGTCAGTTGTTACACCGTTAAAACTGTTAGCTGTTGGACTAGTACCGATTTGTGTCACATTCAAAGAAATATTAATCACTCCAGTAATGCCATCGTTTTCTGCTTCAACCACTACGCTACGGTTACCGATAGGAGATGGAACAGATACATTATATTCATAATAACCATTTGAGTCAGATGCAGTTGTTAAGTAATTAACACTTAAACTAGATAATGTTGCTGCGGTGTCTCCATCGGTGTCTAATGTTGCTTTGTATTGTATCCAAGTGTCATTGACAGCGTCGCTGTGCAAAGTGTTTGTTGTTAATTCGCCACTAGTTTCATAATAATCATTTGTACTTGTTGACCCGTACCAATCTGTCCAAGTACCAGGCGAACCAGCGTTGTCAGCAGCTGTTCTTATCTGAATCTTTACAGTTCCACTACCGCTAAAGTCAACTGAATAAACCCTTGTCAAGTTTGAGCCTGTGTTGTAAGGGTTTGATATTAAATTTGATGGGTAATAGCTTTCTAAGGGTTTACTATAAAAATTAACGGTTCCCCCGCCTCGAGTATAATATACAGTGTTTTCATTAATAGTAAAAGTCGCACCGTTATAATTTCCTACAGGTAAATCTGTGTATGAACTCCATGTATCTGTATCTATAGCATATTGCTCTGTGTACACTTGATTATTAGCGGCGCCTCTAATAAAGTATAATTTGTTTAAGTCAGCGTTGTAAGCGGTGTTTGAATACAATCCAGCACCCACGTTTTCAGACGCCGTTGAAATCGTCTCCCAGGTGTCTGTGACTATTGTGTATCTTACTAGTTTGTAGTTTGAGGCAATTGTGTATAAATAATCTCCTGCGCTTACAAGGTCGCTTCCTTGAGCAATGTTTTCTGTTAGGTTTGCTAGTTGAGTCCAATTATTATCTGTTATGTTATAAGCGTAAAAAGTTTTTTGATTATATATTGGCAATGCATATATTAATTCACCTCCATCCCAGCTAAGGCTCCCACCATTATCAGCCACTATTGGGATGTCTGGTAGAACACTCCACGTATCGTTTGTGATGTTGTACGCCCAGAATTCTTGTGAGTCTGTACCTCTCAAACCATATATTAAGTCGCCGCCATCCCAGGCTAAGCTTGCACCTGCAGCGTAAATACTTGATGGAGCCGCTGCTAATTCGTTAAAAGTTGTCCAAGAGTTATCTGAGACGTTGTATCTTACGAAATAAGCGTTGTTATTACCACTAAAAAAGTACATGTAATCTTTTGCGTATTCATCAGGTGTATCTGTATAAGCAAAACTTGTAGATGAAGAAGTTAAAGTAATCCATGTGTCGCTGTCAAAAACGTTTAAGAACAAACCGCTTGAAGTGTTTAAGTAATCACCTATGAATCCTTCATCGCTATTGTTGTAGTACTGTGTCCATCCGGTGCTACTCGCGTACCCTGTTGTGTTGACACCGCTTGACCAATCTGTTTGGGTGAAGCTTCCATCAACGTAGACTTCGCCGTTTGTAGTTATCTTTATCGGCGCTTCAACAGCTGAGCCGTTTGTCAGATTCACATATCCGCTCACAGATATGTTTTGAGAACTGTTTTGTGTTGATGGAACAACGCTTCCACTCACAAGCAAACTCTCATTTAAGTAGTTGAATGTGACGTTGTAAAGCTTAGGACTCGTCGTGTTGTAACTCGTGCTCAAAACCGCTTTGTATTGAAAATACTGATTAGTCTCCAAACTAAGCTCTGTCAAAGTATTGTTTGTGTAAGGACCACTCCAACTCTCCCCGCTGCAAGCAGCGTCGTCACAAGAACGAGCGTAGAATGTTGTTGTGTTTCTTGGACCAGTATATGTATAGTTTTTTATGCCTCTTTGATATAAATCTATGATTTCTTGGGAAGACAAGGTTTTTTCATAAATTGCTACTTCATCAAGTAATCCGTGGTGATCAAGCGCAGAGTTACTATATGAACTTCTTCCAATGTAAGTGTTGTTTTCTCCATGAAAATCGTTTAACATTGTTCCATTAGCAACATTTACTCCATCTCGATAAATAATTAATTCTTTGTTTGAAGTGTTATATGTTCCAGTCCAGAAGTGCCAGTCTGTATCATTATAAGTTGCAACAGTTGTTACCTCATCAATGCCGTCTACATCTATGTCGAATTGAACTGTGTTATCATTTATAAATCCGAATCTCATAGCATCTGTTGTAAGCGTGCCTCCTATTCCAAAGATTGTATCGTATTCATCTATATTGTCTCTTTTTGCCCATGCAACAAGTGAAAAATCTTTGTTGGCTAAATCAATACCTGTACCATGACTTATTTCTACTCCTGTGAAATTGTATGCTCCTAAGATTTTTCCAGAAGAGGTATAATTTGGGCAATCACCTACTGTGCATGAACCATGATTATTATATCCACTAAAATCATAGAAAAACGTGTCGTTTTCATTGTAATCAGAATCATTATTTAAATGAAGTAAAAGAACTGTTGAATCTTCAGCATCTATTTCATAAAGCTTTGTTTCTTGCTCCCAGCTTATGTTTTTCCACGTGACGTTTTTGCCTGCGTTAAAGATTGCTGATTCGTATGTTCCAGTTGAAACATATGCTCCGCCGGATTGATTGAGCTCGATGTAGGTTCCGTTGACTTGTGTGTCGTTGTGCGAGCCTTGACCACTCCAATCACTAGCGTTCTCAGTAACAGAGACGCCGACCCAAGCTGAAAAATGGTCAACGTCAAAGACTGCCTTGCCGCCTATAATGTTAAAACTCATTTGAGCTTCAACCCACTTATTTCCAGGACACTTGTTTTGAACAAAATTGAAGTTTTTACAGTAAAGAATTTCGTCAACATTATCAAAGGCTTCAAGTTCTATTGTTGCATTATCGATTACGATATCGTTGATTGCGAAAACTTCTGTTGAGTACTCGTAGCGTTTAGCTCCTTTGTAAAAATTGCCGTTTAACACTCCAGTGTACAAGTCTGTAATATCAGCTGGCAGGTAATCGCCTTTGATTGTTGCTTTTGTCTTTGAGTTTTCTCCTTCAATTACTAGTTCTGTCTTGTTGGCAAAGCGCTCGAGTTTTTTGAACAATACTTTCTTGCCTGCGAACTTTTCTTCAAGTTTTGTTAACTCTTGCAGTTTATCAAAAGCTTCAATTACTGGTTCTGTTACATTATCTTCAACTATTGGTTCTTCAATTGTTGCATTATCATCAACAATTGTTGTGTTTGTCTTGTTAAGGACAGGCTCCTGCAAAGGCGCAGGAGCTGTGTCGTTAACGTTATCTTGTGATTGTTGCTCTGTTGTGGTGTTTTGGGCGGGCAACAATTCACTAGAATTTAAATCGGCGACTGAAAACGTGGTGTTGACAAACTCTGAGTAGCCAGCACCCCAAAGTAGTGCTTCTACAAAGTAATCGCCATAAAGTGTTGGAATATAAACGAGCTGTGATACGATAACTGTTTTGTTCGGGTGCTCAATTGTCAAAGAAAAGTTAGCGTTAGGTGGTGTGATGTTGAAGTTTACTTGTTCACTAAAAGAATACTTGTCTTTGTCTGTTGTAATGTTAAACGTTAATGGCGTTGAATTAAGTGCTAATACTATAGGAAGAATAAATATGACTAGCAAGACTATTGCTACTAGTGACCTCTTTTTTTTACTGTTGCCCACCCTAAAAACACCACGTAATCAATGTAGTACTAAATTAATACAATAAATAGTTTAACTGCAGGCTTTGCTATATAAAGGTTTTTATTTTCTTTAGAGAAAAAAACAACAATTAAAACAAAAAACGCGTTATTACTATGTTAGTACTAACATAATTATTAAATAAAAACAAAAAAAACAATTGTTACTATGAGCCCTTGGACTAAAAAATACCAGCCTGCAAGTACTGCAAAAATCAAAGGCCAACACGTTGCAATAGCAAAACTTGTTGATTTTATTAAAAATTACAAAAAACAAAAAAAACGCTCTTTAATATTGCACGGTCCAACAGGCACCGGCAAAACAGCCAGTGTTTATGCAATAGCAACAGAGTTAGACTTAGAACTAATTGAAGTCAACGCGTCAGATTTCAGAAATGCTGATCAAATAGAGCAAAAACTAGGTAATGCACTAGGACAACAATCACTATTTTTTAAGCAAAAACTCATTCTTGTCGACGAGATTGATGGTTTGTCAGGAACTAAAGATCGTGGTGGCGCAAAAGCATTAAACCAATTAATCAAAACATCAACTTATCCAATAATTTGCACAGCAAACGACGTTTACGAAAAAAAACTCTCGACAATCAGAAAAAGCAGTGAACTAGCACAATTTCACAGTTTACAATATATTACAATCTATAATGAATTAAAAAAAATAGTAACACAAGAAAACATCACAGTTGATGACACAACACTAAAAAGCCTAGCGCGCAGAGCAGGCGGAGATCTCAGAGGCGCCATTACAGACTTACAAACACTAGGCAAAAAAATCACTACAGAAGACCTAGACTATTTAGGCGGCAGAGCACAAGAAGAAAACATCTTGCAAGCACTAGCCAGGATTTTTAAAACCAGTGATTTGAAAATAGCGCTTGAGGCAATGCAAAATGTTGATATGACACCACAAGAAATAATGTTATGGTTAGAGCACAACATACCGTTAGAATACAAAAAACCACAAGACCTAGTAAGAGCGTACGATGCACTATCAAGAGCCGATGTTTTTTTGGGCAGGATTAGACGGTGGCAGCACTGGCGTTTTTGGGTCTACGCAGGAGCACTACAAACAGGCGGTGTGGCAGTAGCAAAAGACGAAAAACAACAAGGTTTCACAAAATACTCTCCAACAGACAGAATACTAAAAACTTGGATTGCAAACCAAAAAAACAATAAGAAAAAAATAGTAGCGCAAAAACTTGCAGAGCACACTCACACCAGCACTCGAAGAGCGTTTAAAGACACAGTACCACTATTAAAAAACATTTTTAAACACGACAAAGCACAAGCAGCGCAAATAGCTAGTTCTCTAGAATTGCAAAATGATGAAATAGAATGGTTAAAGGCATAATCTTTATAAATAACGCCAGTAAAACTTTTGTGATGACCTGTTCAATGAAAGCCAAGAGTGGACTGGGGAACTAAAAGCTTTCTCATAATTTATAATCAATAGGTGATAATAATGACACAACAAGATACGAAAAAAGAAGAAGAATTAAAGCATTCAACAGATGAAATGGCAAGTTTTTGCAAACGCAAAGGCTTTGTATACCAAAACAGTGAAATTTATGGCGGTTACGCAGGACTATTCGATTACGGACCAGTAGGAGTAGACCTAAAAAATAATTTAAAAAGTGAATTATGGAAGCACTTCGTGCACGGTCGCGATGACGTTGCAGGAATTGACGGCAGTATAATCACACACCCACAAGTGTGGGTTTCAAGCGGTCACGCAGAAGGCTTTGGCGACATACTAATAGATTGCACAAAGTGCAGGGCAAAAATACGCGCTGATCATCACATAACAGACAATTTAGGACTGCAAACTGACGGTATTACAGTAGAGCAAGTTGATGAAATCGTGAAAAAAGAAAATCTTGTTTGTCCAAATTGTGGTGGCGACTTTTCAAAAGCGCAAAAGTTCTTATTAATGTTCACAACACAAGTTGGAGCAGCACAGACAAAGACAAGCACTGCGTTTTTGCGCCCTGAAACTGCACAAGTCATTTTTACAGATTTTAAACTAGTACAAGAAAACGCTAGAATGAAACTGCCATTTGGTATTGCACAAACAGGAAAAGCATTCAGAAATGAGATAAGCCCTAGAAATTTCTTGTTTCGAATGCGCGAGTTCGAACAATTCGAAATAGAATATTTTGTTGACCCAAAAAAAATCGGTGAGTGCCCGTACCACAACGAAGTAAAAGATCGCAAGCTTTTAGTGTGGACTCAAAAAGCACAAAACAGTGGAGCGGACCACGAAGAAATGACAATGCAACAATTACTTGACACAAAAGAAGTAAAAAGCCCGTGGCACACGTACTGGTTGATACAATTACGTGATTGGTTTGTAAAAGTAGGTTGTAAAGCTGAAAACTTCCGCTTAAGAGTACACTTAAAAGAAGAATTAGCGCATTACGCAGCAGCATGTGTCGACATAGAGTACAAATACCCTTTTGGTTGGGCAGAACTGCACGGCATGGCTGACAGGACAACATATGATTTAGACCAGCACATAAAACATAGCGGCAAAGACCTGGCTTTTTTTGATGAAGAAACAAAAACTAAAATAGTAGGGCATGTCATTGAACCATCACAAGGTGTTGACAGAGCATTTTTGACAATAATGTATGACGCGTACAACGATGACAAAGAACGCGGCAACATAGTCTTAAAGTTCGACCCAAAACTATCACCAGTGAAAGCAGCAATCTTTCCACTAGTCAATAAAGAAGGACTGCCCGAAATTGCTACAGAGATTTATAAAGAATTACGACAACGCTATAACGTACAATACGACAGAAGCGGCAGTGTTGGCCGGCGTTACGCCCGCCAGGACGAAATTGGAACTCCGTATTGTATAACAGTAGATTTTGACACATTAAAAGATAATGCGGTAACAATCAGGGACCGTGACACAACAACACAACGACGTGTTAAAATCAATGAATTAAAAAACATCATTCGAGACCTTATAGAGGGAGATGTAAAATTTGAAAGTGTAGGTGAAAAAATTGCAAATAAGTGAAATAAACGCAGGACAAACAATAACCGAAGTAACAGTCAACATTGTTGATGTTGCAGAACCAAGAGAATTTCAAAAATTTGGAAAACAAGGAAGAGTTGCAACCGCAACAGTCAAAGACAGTAGTGGTCAGTGCAAGTTAACACTTTGGAATGAGCAAATTGACCAAGTAAAAGCCGGTGACACTGTAAAAATCACTAATGGTTACGCTCGAGAGTGGCAGTCGGAAGTGCAAATCACAACTGGCAAAAATGGCACACTTGAAGTTGTTGGCTCAGCAGAAGCAGCAGCACAACCAACAGCTGATGCAGAAACGACTACAGAGGATTCTTCTAAAGAAGATGAAGAAAAGCTTGATGTAGAAGAAGAAACAATAGAATAAAACTTTTTTCTTTTTTTAATATTTTTTCAAAAACATTGTGCATTTTTCAATAATTTTTTAAATACAGCACTAAAACCAATACTACTTTTGGGGCTATAGCTCAGACTGGGAGAGCACTACGCTGAAGAAACCATTCAAAGTGGTTGTTGAAACGTAGGTGTCCCGGGTTCAAATCCCGGTGGCCCCATTCACACTTTAAGTTCTTTAGACGCTAATAGTCATTCTGGTAAAGAACTTAACCAAAATTGTACGTACAAAAACGCTAGTTTACAGCTAAAATTTGATAATTTTGAAGATTAGCTAAAAACTTCTATTTCTAAGCAAAATTTATAAATTAGTTTAATAATTATTTAATAAGGGTATAACGATGGAGAGAAAATCCAAAAATAACTCTAAAAGAATTCTATTAACATTACTGATTTTATTTTGGCCTGCAGGCGTGATATATTATTTTATAAAAAGAAAAGATATTAAAGAAGTTAAAGAAAAGGTTTGGTTTTTAGACCATCCTTTTTTAACATGGCTTATTGTTATGTTCGCTTTTGGGATGTTATTATCATCTGTCGATACTCCTACAATTACCAGTAATAGTTCCTCAACAACGAACACAGAACAAGTCCAAATTATTAATGAAAATTTTGCAGAATTCAAAAACGATTTTTGGAGCATGACAGATTTACAAAGAGAAAAATATTGGGATGAAGTAGATGGAAAATACGTAAAATGGACATTTTATGTTAATAAAGTCGATGAAGATATTTGGGGCACACTCGTAGTTTTAGGTTCTGCATCAAAACAAGGAGAATATGACATTGGTAGTGACACTGCTGTGAAATTTACTAATGATCAAAAAAATAAATTATTACAGTATAGCGAAGGCGATGTAATGACTGTTACTGGTAAACTATCATACTATGGAAATATAATGAAACAAATAGATTTAAGTGATGCAAAAGTTATGCCTACAGAACAAGTAAAATATGCTAGTGGTGGCGAAAATAGTCAAGAATGTCAAGAATTAAAAGATATGTGCAGTATGGGAATAGATTGCACTGGTTATCTAATGGCGCAAAATGAAGGATTATGCTAAGAGACTAAAGTATAGAATTTGATTAATTAAACTTATGAAGAAAAAGTTACTTGTTTTTCAGCAGTTGCTAAAGGTTTTGCACTTATGCCTTTTCTTACAATTATTTTTAATGTATACATGCCACTTGTAAATCCCTCAGTATTACCATTATATATCATAACATTAAGATATCCTTTCACTGCATCGTTTGAAGGTACACTAGTTATATAATTACTACCCGATTCATATATTACATCAGTATCTACCGCCACAAGATTTGAATTTTTGTATAATTCAATATCGAAAACTAAATCGCTAACACTACTTCCTTCATTAGCAACAGTAATTGTTGGATTATGAAGATATCTGGAAGTATCTGAAGCACTATTAATAGTTATTAATAAATCAGGATTTGTATTTGTTGATACTTGAGTTTCGATTGATGTTGATGGACATTCAGAAATTGATTCTACAATTATTCCATTAGCGCATTGATATTTCGTTACTATCTTCTCAATCGTTTTCGTCTCAGTCAGTTCAGGATAAGATAATTGAGAACAGAGTTCGCTTGAGTCAACAAATGAACCATCTTGACACTGATATTTAACAGTAGTTGGAATACAACCACTAAATAAAAAAAATGCTATTACTGAAAATGATACAATAATTACTTTTTTATTCATATTAATATCAATATTTATTTAATTTATAAATATGTCTAATTAGCGTAGAAAAATTTTTAAAGAATAAAGGAACGTGACATAACATG
Source organism: Candidatus Woesearchaeota archaeon (assembly GCA_018221105.1). Taxonomy (GTDB): domain Archaea; phylum Nanobdellota; class Nanobdellia; order Woesearchaeales; family JAAOYA01; genus JAAOYA01. Next base: position 15,789 of record JAAOYA010000005.1, read on the forward strand.
ACATTTAAAAAAAGAAAGTTAATTTTTCATAGTATCATCGCATTATTTTTAAGTACTGCTATGATGTCTTTTATATCTGAATCTGTCTTTAATAATCTTGGAGAATTATTGACTTTATTTACATTACCGTTTATAATTGGTACTTTTATATTAAAAGATTATAAAGTAGAAGGAAGATTATTTATGGATTCTGCAATGACATTCATATGGGCATTTTTATTATTTAAACTCGTAATCATATTTGGTAATTCTCTTCCTTCATGGGTTAATTGGTTACCAGTTATACTATTAAGAATCGGTACAATTTTCTTTGCATTCGGATTGATTTTATTTCATGAAGATTTAACTAAATGGAAAGATTTTAAAGAAAAATATGAATGAATTTTTAAGTTTTAAACCTAACAAAAAACTAATTATTGTATTAAAAAGTAACATAATGGTAAAATTTAAATACGTAGAACTTCGTTTTTTAATATATGAATCTTTAAAGAAAATTAGTATGAGCAAAAAACAAACCATAAAATTGTTGAAAGAGAAAAGAAATAGGTTAGTTAGTCAATGGTGGGCTGGAATAATATTGGCAGAAATATCATTTTTTGTTCTACTTTATTTTTACATAATTGATTCTCTTATGCTGTTATTTTTTATAGCGTTCATATTTTTTATCATGGGTCTGTTATCTACTCTTACTAAAACAACACCTTATCAACTAAAAGAAACAATACATGACGTTGATTTAGAATTGTCAAAGTATTCAGCATATGAAAAAATACCAATTTGGAAATACATCAAATAATGTACGTACACAATGAAAAGAAACCGTAAGAGAATCAGCTTGACTCTGGATAAGGATTTGTATACTTCTCTAAAGAGAAAGACCCTTAATATTAGTCGATATGTTGAAAAATTATTGTACAAAGATTTAGCATTAAAAAAAGGAGCTTCAAATCCCGGTGGCCCCATTCTAAAAAATTTTATTATAATCCGCCACAACCAGCAAAAGCGCCTTCTAAAATTTGTCCTGCAATAAGATTAAACACTAGCATTACAATAAGCGCTACAAAAGCATAAAATAATGGGCTTCTAATAAGATTTTGTCCGAGCAAAAACCTTTCGTTTAGGGTATCCGAACCGTTTTCAACACCGTTTGATACTATTGTTAGAATATAAACTATTTGCACAACATAAATTCCCACCATTACTTGAAAGTAATACGTTGGAATGCCATCACCAAATAACGTCAAAACATTAGCGCTTGCCCCGCCAGTTCCAGCAAAACACTCAGCGTTTTTAGAAAGTTGTCCCAGAATTGCTGTTATCATACTAGTAATTCCTATGACAATACCGCTAATGACAGGGGTCATAAAACTGATCTGGCTTTTCATATTACTGATAATGTCTGCTAGCAAATCTTTTAATCGCTCGTCAACCGTATGAATTTGTTTAATGTAGCGCGATATGTTCATCAATGCTTGCGCTGCAATTTTAGGACCCTTCTTGACACTTTCGACCAAAACTTTCATACTGCTCTCAATCAAATTACTTGGAAAATAACGTGCAGCCCCATTTTGAGGATCAAAAATCGCTTGCTCGACCCCCATACCCATACGGGTGATATTACTACTGACTGTTGCAAAAAAGTTTCCACTAATGGTTTCCCCCATCACGTCAGCAACTTTTCCAAAAGCCACTTCAGCAGCCAAACCATCACCCAAGCGACTGCCAAGCTGAAATAATGCACTAGAAAACTCTGTCTCGAGTTTTTTTGCGTCATTTCGAATCTTGATAACGTTTTTTGAGCGCATACGATAATACAATCCAATACTAAGCGCGAAACTTAATGGTACAGCAAGCGAGATAATCGCAGCACCCAAACCATAAGGTCCAATCTTCAAACCATCTAATGATGTTTTATAACCAATAAATTCAATAGAGCTAAAGTATGAACCAAAAAGTGAGAAGTCTGCAAAGCCAGCTTTAAACAAAATCATCGGCATCAAACCAATAAAGAACAGAATTCCTCCAATAGACGCTGCTAAAGTCATTGGTGTTGCTTTGATTACCAAACCAGCAATATTAAAACCTTTTTTTTGATTGTCGCCAGCGCTTACAAGACTTGCAATATCGGTCTCGCCATAGCCTGTCGGCCTACGAGAAAGTATGCTTTTTGATAGAAAATACACTAGTACTGGCAGTGTAACATTGTAAAGTAAAACTAGGTGATACCATTTGACTTGTGTCATAAAACTAACTACTAAAGGCAAAATCACAAGTCCTAAAATTGGCAGTATGACACCAAGCATGTGAAGCATTGTAATAGGGCTTTTTAGGTCTTGAGCGTAATGGAGCATTTTTTCATAAGTTTCATCAAGTATTACTTCCAATGCTTTGTCCAATAATTCTAGTCTTCTATCGTTTGATGATTCAAAAAGACTTGATTCGATTAAGTGTATTGCTTCAATAAATTCTAAGTTGTAATCGCGCCAAGTCTCCAAATAAAAATCCAATGCTTCTTTGATGCTTTCAAAAACACCGCTTTCAACATCCCACAACAATTTTTTAAAATCAAGTGACAGTGGAGGGCTTAAATGGCTCGATGCAAATTCCATAGCACGCTCTAAGTTTGACGTGTGGCGCATGTAAGTAACAATGTAAAAAACTGATAATACCATTTGATTGCTCGCGCGCATTCGCCAACCATTAGCTAAAAATTCCGGGATTTTAATAAAAGCTGGAATGAATACCAAGCTTGCAATAACAAAAAAGAACATGAAAAAAAATGAAGGATCACTGCCAGCAATCAAAGGAATCATCAGTGATGCGCCAAGGCCAAGAACTAGCATCATCACAGGAAATATTATTGCAAAACTACGAGCTCCTTCAGGGGTAATGTTCAAATGTGTTACATTAATGTTTTTTAACAAAGCAATTTTTTGTTCTTCTTTGATTTTTATCTTGAAAATTTTCTCTGACCAATTACAAAGTTTTTCATACAATGAGTAATGTGCAGGCATAGCATCATTTTTGAATTGTTTATACTCGCTAGTAAAACCTTTATCTGCTGCTTGCGCTTGCATATCATCAACTTTTAGCGGTTTATCTTCTACGCTTTTATCCAAGCGCCTTCGATAACGCCCTTTCAACTCCCGTATTTTGTCATCATCAACCATTTTTTTAGTGTAATAATTGCGGCTTTTTTTTAATGAAATGTTTCACCATCAATGGAAATAATAAAGTGGTTAGTATTGCCATAAAAACAATCGCGCTATAAACTTGAACATCAATAAGATTATTAGTCAATGCTATTTGCGCTATTATCAACTCTACTGCCCCTCGAGCATTAAGACCCCAACCTAAAAAATGCAATTGGTCAAATGAAAGCTTTGTAAAAGGTTTTACCAAAAAAACCCCGCCAATTTTTCCAACAATAGCAACAACTGTTATTAAAAAAAACAATAATGGACTCGCCACTATAGCACCAAAATCAAAGTTTAGTCCAACACTTACAAAAAAGAATGGCACTACGAAACTAAAAGCGATGAGACGCGTGTTTTTTAACAATTTTTTTTCTTCAGCACGCTTTTTTACAGAAAACTTCAATAGCATTCCTCCAATAAAAGCTCCAATGATAGTTCCAAAACCCAAAAAACTAGTAATCGAAGCAATAAACAATCCAACTATTATTGCAGTGCTGAGAGCACGCATCTCTGATGGCTCGTTGTCAAGAGCATGCAATATTGCTGGAACTATTTTGAAAAGCAAGTATGTCATCACTGCAAACAAACTTATTTTTATTGGAAATAATGCTAGTGCAAAAACGTCATTATGAACAAAAATCAAAATAATTGATAAAATAAAAAGCTCTAAAATATTATCTAATATGCTAGCGCCAACCATTATACTGCCAAGTTTTGTGTTAAGCTTTTTTAAGTCCATCAAAATCTTTATTGTGATGCCTTCTGCGGTCACCGCTAATGCTCCGCCAACAATAAAAGCCGTAAGATAAGAATAACCAAGCACCACCATCAAGCCAAAACCTAGTAGTGCCGGGACCAATGCTGAAAAAATTGCCACTAGCAAACTTTCCTTTTTTGTTTTTGACAAACGCCAATAATTAACTTCCATTCCAGCCAGCAAAAGCAAAAAAATTATTCCAAGCTCGGATAACACGTTAAAAGTTGCTGGAGTGCCATTTGCAAACAATAATTTTTTTATAAATGGAATGCCTATTAGAAATCCGGCAACCAATTGTCCTAAAACACGAGGGTATTGCAAGCGAAAAAATAATTCTCCAAACACGTAAGCTAAAAACAATGTTATTGCTATTATCAATAAATCCATACCTTTACCCCTTTTTTAATGTTTAATTTTGTTTTTTTATTCGAATAAACTATCAGTCTTTTTTGCACGACGATGCTTTTTTAGCTCGTGCTCTAACCACTCATCCCACACTTCAAAAATTTTTTGGCTATCAAGTTTTTTATGTGTTTTTTTTACTTGATCACTAAACAAGTGAAACATGTCATTGCACTTTATGACAAATTGTGCTTCTAAAATTTCAGGATCTTTTTCTTTTTTGCTAGCCTCAACTATTGCTTCTTTAATTTTAGCGCGCAATTCAATATTTTTCCATACTGCATCCCAATCACCTGCAAATTCTTTAATGTTGCCGGCGACAGCTTTAATGATTTCACTATCACCATCTATTAAATTACTCGTTGGCTCTATAACATCTTTTTTTGAATCATACTTCATCAAATCAATAAAAGCCCCTTCGAGCAGTGGATCGTCACTCCACTGTTTTCTAACTTCAGTTATTTGTGTAACCCTACGATTACGACTAAGCCCATCGGCAGAGCGAACAGGATTGGCAACTATTATTATGTCTGTTGCTTTAAAGCTTGTTTTTGGAACTCCAATATCATTGACTACCCTGTCAAAAACTCCATACGGGCTATCACCATGAATTGTTCCTGCAACAACATTTGCTGCAGCTCCAACACGCATCGCTTCATACAATGCTTTTGCTTCATCACTTCTAACCTCTCCAATTATCAAAGATGAATCGCCAAGTCGCAAAGTGCTCCTAATGCCAATACTGGCGTTTACTTCACTACTACTAGAACCTAAAGCGCTAGCAACACGCATTGATTGTATGTTATAACCTAATTTTCTCATACTAGCAGTTGGTAATTCTAGCGTGTCCTCAATTGTTATAACACGATAACGACGCATTAATTCTATCATCAAAGCAGACAAAAGTGATGATTTTCCACTGCTGCGAGTTCCAGCAATTATAATAGTTCTATTGCCATCAACTAAAAAACTGATCAGGCCAGCAGCCAAAGGCGATAACATTCCAAATTTAATAAAAAGTGGCAGTGTCCAAGGCCTATCACGGTGACGTCTAAAACTAAAAGCTAGACCGCTAGGATTTAACGGTTCACTGATAGCTGACACTCTAGCATTAGCCCCTGGCAGTTGCAGTTCAGTATCAAGTATTGGGTTAGCTTCATCTAATGGCCTGCCACTGATAAGGCGCAGTTTTGAAGCCCAACTTTCTGTCTCAGTCCGTGTTGGAACGATATTAGTGTAACAGTCGCCAAAATCTTGGTGTACGATAAATATGGGTGTCTGACCTGGCGGGCTGTTAACACTAATATCTTGAATTCTATCATCTTGCAATAACACTTCAACAAGTCCAAAACCAACAGTGTATCGCACTAAAATATTTGTTAATAAATCAATTTTTTTTCGACCTAAGTTATAACCTTTGTACTCTACGAGTTCTGTTATCAGATCATTGCCAACATTGTAAAAAACTTCTCTCATTCGCTCAGGATCTACAAAGTCGGAGCGTTTTGGCTTGTGCTCTGCCAAAATTTTTCTTGCCATATCCAAAATCTCGTATTCTTCTTCTTCAAGCCTAAACTCTGGGGGAACTAAATGATACAAGTATTGTACAGTATCATCAAATTTGAAAATTGTGACTTCAGTCTCGCCAAGCTTATAATGCTCTAATTCTTGGCCATTACTAGGGTACTGCGCCATTAACTTGGTAAACATGAAATCTGGCTTTATAGTAGGCTGAAACAAATTACGGTAAACTTCGCGATCACCAACATGATAACCTGCAAGGTAAGGTTTTGCAATTGTTATCAATTTTGTTTTATCAAGCTGATCTATTAAATAAATCAATAGTGCAGAAAACTTTTTTGAGCAGTCAACAAGCTCACCTGGCAAAACTTTTGTTGCTGCAATATTTTCATCACGCAAAAACCTTTTTAATTCTACAAAAGCACCAATAGGATCACTTTTTAACATGTTATAAACAAGATTTTGCAATTGAGCATATTTTGGCTCTAAATAATTAGCGCAAGAGTCACCAGCAAAACGTTTATACTCTAAAATTTTCTCTTTTAATGCTTGATTGTAAACTTTTGCTATTTCAACAACAAGTTGTGTTTGTGCGAAATCATACTCGAAATCTCGCTTTTGTGAGAAAACAATTTTTGTAATGTTAGGACTTTCTGCAAGCTTGTCAATAGTTCTAGCCATGCAAATAGGACTGTCTTCTAGCGAAGGCGCAAAAGGGCAATGTTCACAATTAGCTTTTAGGACATTGTCTTCGCCTTCACGTACAATAGTGTAATCGCACACCCCTTTTACTTGCATACCACCCATCATTTTAATGCAAAATTATTTATAGAACAATAAGAATTATGGGTGTATATAAAACTTATGCAATAATAAGAGTTTAAAAGTGGTGAGCGCAAACACACAAAAAAATTCAAATGTGCAACAACAAAAAGGAGTTGGCACTTACGGCGTAGCAATTGATGATTTACACGCACAATTTAATAGTTTTAATAGGCGCCTAAGAATGCTTGAAGAACGTTTTAGTTCAACGCGCCAAAAACTACAAGTTATTGAAGAAAACATGATATCAAACGCTCGCTCAAATTCAAGCGAGGTCAGCACTTTAGTTGAAGAAATCAGAGAATTGCGCTTAGATATGAGCGATGTTAAAGACAAATTCAAACTTATGGCAACAGAATTCGTCTCAACTGCAAAAAAAGAAGATTTTCAAGTATTAAAAAAATATGTTGAATTGTGGGAGCCTATAAATTTTGTCACAAGACAAGAAGTACAAAGAATAGTAAAACAAATACTATCAGAAAAAGAAAAACTTTAAATAAGCTTCAAACTCCAATGTTTTATGGAGTTTTTAGAAAAACTTGGCATTAAAAAAACTCAAAACACAACACAACAACCAAGTGCGTCAGTTGTTGACCAAGTGCTTCAAATGCGCTCGCAAGGGCTAAGTGACAATCAAATAATTCAAAACCTTCAACGCTCAGGCGTTGACCAAACAAGCATTTATAATGCTTTTAACCTTGCAGATATAAAAAAAGGAGTCACTAGCACTCCACTACCAGGTGAAACCATGACTGATCAACCACCACCACTTCCAAGTTTTGAAGGCCCGCCAAAACCACAAGAATTTTCGCCAACTCCAACTATGGGTTCTGAAAGTATTAGCATGCGAGAGCACGTTAGTGAAGTTGCAGAAGCCATTATTGAAGAAAAATGGAACGAGTTAGTGAATAGTGTTGGCAAAATTGCAGAGTGGAAGGATCGTGTTGAAGGACGTGTTCAACGTTTAGAAGATAATTTTGTAATCTTAAAAGCTGATTTTGATAAATTACACCAAGCATTACTCGCAAAAATTAATGATTATGATGAGAGCGTCAAAGAAGTCGGCTCTAATATTAAGGCAATGGAGAAAGTTTTTACTAAGGTTTTGCCAACACTAACAGATAATGTTAGTGAATTATCGCGTATTACTGATAACATGAAAAAACCATAAAAGAATATTTTTTTATTCTCTTGCTATAAATTTTATTGTTAGTGCAGCAATCAAAAAAATCAGTATTGCGCCCAAGACTTTAGGGTGGAAAAGTGTTGCAAACAAAGCGCTTGTTCCTTGTCCGCCAACAGCACCGTCATCAACACCATTTTCAATGCTTGCTTGCTCCACAGCACCTTCAACACTTATTGCTTCTTGTCCTGTAAAAAAGACTTTTCCTAAAACTCCCAAAAATATTAACACGCTGATAATGATTATCCAATAAAGTAGTACTTGACCGTTAGATCCAACCACTGGACTTTTGATGTTTTCTTCTGTCGCTCCAAACATCATCAAAAGCAATATTACTAGTAAAGCAAAAATAAATATCAGTGTAAACCATGGGACTAACAATGCTACAACTTCGCTCATGTTTGGAACAGCAACCACCATGATGCCAGCAGTAAAAGCTATCATAGCATTTACTGATGGGTGATCGCTTGGAAATTTCGTCTTTGTTAAAATAGCGTAAACTATTGTCCAAACGAACAAGAATACCATCAGCCCATTAAGAGCTCCAAATAAACTAAAATCAAGGATTGACGCCATTTTTTATAAGTGTGGTTTTAAGGATATTTTCTTCTAAAAAATTCTCTCGCTCTGGATCCAGGAGGAGGATAATCTTTAGGTTCATGATAATGTCTTTTTCCATGCTCATCAATTTCTCGGAGGTATTTTTCAGAAGAATCTTTTGTGACAAACCACACAATAAGTCCAAACACTAAAATTATTATTAGTGCTGCTTGCGTTGCAGGGTCTTTACTAAAGCTAAGCCATCTTGGTAATCTATCGCCGAACCATCCTGCTGAAACTCCAAAAATATAAACAATAATGCCTACTGCTGCTAAGACCCACCAAGAACCCCAAGTTCCAAGATTAGCATCAAGCTCAAATCCTATAATGCCTACCATTATCAATAACATTACTATTGCGACTAAAACTACTGAAACGCTTGGCAGTGCAGTGTTGATAATATCTACTACGTCTTTTCCTCTTGGATAACTGTTTGTAACGTGAGGAATAATGACTGCTAATGCCATAACTAATGCTATAACAATTTGTGATTTTTTATCTTCTCTAAAAATTTGTACTTTTTTTAGCACAACAAATACTATTGTAAATATAAGCATAAATGGAATGATAATATCTGTTAACCCCCAATTAATGAGTGTGTTCAATCCTTGTTCTAAAAATGCCATTTTTTTATTCCTCCTTTATTATGAGTTATCTTCTCCTTCTGGTTTTGTTTCTTTGTGATCTTTTTTATCGAATGATCCTGTGATCCACATCATAAACAAAATGATTAATGCAACAAATACTATTGCTCCAAACCATTGTGCTTGAAAGTTCTGCATTACAAAATTGTATATTAATGTTAAATAGCCTAACTGGTTTAAAAAGATTGCTAAAACTGATACTGCTGCAATGGCTATGAAGACGTGTTTCCACATTCCTGCTTTTTCAATGTCGAATTCGTCTTTGCCTGAGTACATTGCTCCTACAGCCATCAAAAAGGTAACAATAAGCAATAATAATAGTACAAAGTTTGCAAGTGCTGCTGAAATTATAGCGACTAGTTTTGTGCTTGCCACGACAAAGAATGCCATTACAAAGGCAGTTATTGAATTAAGATTCTTTTTCGGGTAGTCAGTACCGTCAATTCTTTCTGTTCCGAAAATTTTTGTTTTTTCAAGTATTGCGTACACAACAGTGAAAACCAACAAGAACGGCAGTACTACGTCGTAAATCCCTAATTTATCTAAAAATCCTATCACGCCACGAAACATTGATACCATAGACAAAAAATGTCCTTTGAACGTATATAAAGTTTTCGAATAAAAACAATAGTTTTTAATAAATTGCAAGAAAACATCACTTAATATGGTAGATGTTAAAGAATTTAGGGCAATGCAACAAGAAATTGCTGCAAATGATGCTAAAAGAGAGCAATTAATCAAGGATTCTCGCGATGTTGTTGTGCTTTCAAAAAAAATTATTTATTCAACTCATCGCTCTGACATGACCAACGCTAAAAAATTCATTGTTAACATTAAAAAAAACATTGCAAGCCTGAAAAAACAAGCTGTGAAAACTGATGGTTTAAAAAATGTTGGCGCTTACAAAGTAGCACTGCAAGAGTATGTTGAAGCAATAGCTTTTTATGAGTACGTAAAAAATGGCACTCTTACAAACAAAATTAGTTTAGGTGTTGACACTGAAAGTTATTTACTGGGCATTTGTGACTTAGTAGGAGAACTAACACGTTACGCCGTCAATAGCATCACGCGAAAAGACTTGGACACGCCAAAAAAAGTTCTTGATTTTGTGCAAACAATTTATGGTTTAATGATGGAATTTGACTTTCGCAATTCAGAGCTTAGGAAAAAATTTGATTCTATAAAGTACAATCTTAAAAAGCTTGAAGAAATAAATTATGATATTAGTATTAGGTGATACTATGCAAGGTTTAGAAAATGTTAATTGGCTTGGCCATGCAGGCTTTAAACTAACTCTTGGCAGTAAATTATTGTTTATTGACCCGTACCAAATTGAAACCGATGAGAAAGCTGACATTTTGCTCATCACACACTCACACTATGATCATTACAGTATTTCAGATATTCAAAAAATTGTAAAAGATGATACTATAATTTTCATGCCAGCAGATTGCACAAGTAAACTTTCTGGCAAAGTTGGCGGTGGCAGGACACAACTTGTAGAGCCGAACAAAGAATACTCAGTTGATGATATAAAAATTAAAACTGTTGCAGCTTATAATTCTAATAAAAGTTTTCACCCAAAAGACAACGCGTGGGTAGGCTACATAATAGAGTTTGATGGCAGTCGATACTATCACGCAGGAGACAGTGATGTGATACCTGAAATTGCACACTTGCAAAACCTGACTGTTGCATTTTTGCCAGTTAGCGGCACCTACACCATGGATGCAAAAGAAGCAGCAACACTAGCACTGCACTTAAAGCCAAAAATTGCCATTCCAATGCACTTTGGCAGTGTTGTAGGCGATGAGAGTGACGCAAAAGCTTTCAAAAATGTTGTAGAGCGAAGTGGCAATCAAACAACAGTAATAATACCACAAAAAAACAGTTAATTCTCACGAGTAAAGCTTTTAAATAAGTGTTAACCAACACTAATTACTATGATGCGAACACACACTTGCGCACAAGCAACAACAAAACTTAGTGGCAAAAAAGTAACACTCGCCGGGTGGGTACACTCGCGCAGAGACCACGGAGGAGTAATATTTATTGACCTGCGCGACCGCTATGGGATAACACAAATAGTTTTTGAGCCAAAACACGGAAAAAAAGTTCATTCTCAAAGCGAAAGCCTGCGCCGTGAATTCGTAATACAAGTCACTGGGGTTGTTCGAGCTCGCAAAAAAGGCATGGAAAATCCGAAATTACAAACAGGCCAAGTAGAACTATTAGTTGACGAATTAAACATTTTAAACACAAGCGAGGTAGTACCTATTGAAATTGATGACAGAAAAGTCGCAAACGAGGATATGAGATTAAAATACCGTTATCTTGACCTGCGACGCCCACAAATGCATTATAATCTTATAACACGTCATAAAATCATACAATCAGCCAGAGAATACTTTTACAAAAACGGTTTTATAGAAGTTGAAACCCCAATGCTTGCAAAAAGCACACCTGAGGGAGCACGCGATTACCTAGTTCCAAGCCGTGTGCAACAAGGAAAGTTTTTTGCACTGCCACAATCACCACAACTATTTAAGCAATTATTAATGGTTGCAGGGATGGACCGTTACGTTCAAATAGTCAAGTGTTTTCGTGATGAAGACCTCAGGGCTGACCGCCAACCAGAATTCACACAAATCGATTTAGAAATGAGTTTTGTAGACGAAAACGACATTTATTCTATTATGGAAGGCATGATAGTGAAAATTTGGAAAGAAGTTCTAGGCATTAACATTAAAACTCCTTTTAATCGTATTAGTTATCAAGAATCACTCAACCGTTTTGGCACTGACAGGCCAGACACTCGATTCGGCCTAGAATTAATTGACATAACACAAATGAGCGCAAAATGCGATTTTAGTGTTTTCAAAAACGCTGCAATTGAAGGTGGATTAGTAAAATGCTTAAACACTGTAGGCGGCGCAGGTTTTTCAAGAAAAGACATTGATGAACTAACAGAACTCGCACGTATTTATGGCGCTAAAGGACTAGCATGGGCTAAAATGACTGACAAACTTGAGGGTACTGTTGCAAAGTTTTTATCAGAAGAGCAACAAAATAGTATAATAAAAATAACAAACGCGAAAAAAGGCGACATAATATTTTTTGTAGCAGACAAAAACGAGCAAGTAGTCAATGACGCGTTAGCAAATTTAAGACTAGAAATTGCAAAACGCCAAAACCTCATAGATGATAACAAGTTTGAATTCTTATGGGTTGTTGACTTTCCACTAGTTGGTTGGGAGGAAGAAGAACAACGCTTCATGGCATTGCACCATCCTTTTACCAGCCCAAAAGATGACCACATCAATCTTATGCACTCAGACCCGAAAAAAGTTTTAGCAAAAGCCTATGACATGGTATTAAACGGCACTGAAATTGGCGGTGGCAGTATCAGAATTCACAAACGAGAAATTCAACAAAAAATGTTTGAACTATTAGGAATCACTCCCGATGAAGCACAAGCAAAGTTTGGCTTTTTGCTTGACGCTTTCAAATACGGAGCTCCGCCACACGGCGGCATAGCCTTTGGCCTTGACCGCTTAGCAGCCATCATAACAAAAAATGATAGTATTCGAGAAGTAATAGCATTTCCAAAAAATAAGACTGCTATGAGTTTAATGGACGGGGCTCCGAATGTTGTCGATGATAAACAACTTAAAGAATTACACTTAAAACTTGATTTTGTCAAGAAAAAATAATTTGTTTTATTGTTTGTTAAATAACTCGTCAAATTTTTCTTTGCACCTGTTTTCTTTCCAGTACACAACATGACTTGCGCGCTTTTCAAAAAGTGCTAACACCAAAGTTATCATATCACTTTGAAAATCTTTGAGTCCTTTGTCACTAATAATTTTTTTTGCGTCACTAACGCACTCTTTTAACAATTCAAGGTTTGTCTCGTGCGCAACTTCTTCTATTTTTTTCTCTTCATCATCTGTTAAAAATATTTCTTCCCAACGCGGATAATTACTACCTTCAATATTGCGCGGAAAACTTTTGCTAAAAGCCATAAAGAAACGTTTAGATTGTACTATTTATTAAGTTTATTAATTTTTTTGATTTTCTTGTTCAAACTTGAAAATCTTTTTTTCGTGAGTTAGTGCCGTAGGACTTTCACCACCATGCCACGTGAATCGTGGTCGCACCCGCATTGGATACATTTTCTCATTACTATCATCAAATATTAATGCTGCACCTTTAACGCGTGGCAGGTTATCAAGTTGTTCAACAAGTCCTTCGCGCATGTACGATTGCATCAACATTCCTAATGCTTCAACATCTGGTTTTGCAGTTATACGGTGCGCTATCACAGTGTCAGATTGTGTCATCACATCAGTGTGAATTTTGCCTGGTTGTTGTGTTGCAAGAACAAGACTTATTCCTGGTTGGCGTCCCTCTCGCAGGATAGTGACTAATGGTTCTGTCGCGAGTGTTTTGCCAGTTTTTGGCAAGAACTCGTGAGCTTCATCAATTACAAGCCATACTAGTGGAAAACTTTGCTTTTTTGTTTTTTGTGCATCGCCAAAAAAGTGCGTGCTAGAATGTACTTGTTCGTACTCTTCGTTTTTTCTTGCTATCATTCGCTCAACAAACAATTTTTGACTGATTAATCCGACAACTAATGCTTTGATACCCCAACTGCCAGCAATTGTGGCGTAACAGCTCAAGTCTAATACTGTTACTTGTCCCCCGCGAGCGATGTCGCGCAGTGGCGTTGCATTATCGTCAAACAAACCCCAAGTTTTTGCATTGTCAAAACGATTTATTGCTGCATCTTTGACTTTTTGTGTTGTGTGATCATCAGTTTTTGTAGCTTTTAATATGTCGTCAATATTATAATCTTTAGAATTCTTTTTTAATTGGTTAATTATTCTTGTGATAAAAACTCCTAACTCGTCATTTTCGTCAACTTCAAAAGTCATACACCAATCACGACCGTTTAACTCTGATGGTTTTATTGCAAAACCAAAATCTGTTGGAATACCTTTTTCTTTGTATGCATTATGATAGCCTGTCGGAGTGTAAATTTGAACATCCAAACCTTTAGATTGTAATCCCCACTCGTCTAAAAGTAGCATGTCTTTTTGGTTGGCGTATTTCATAGTCCAATAAACGCCCATTGTATCAAGAAGTATTATTGAAACATTGTCTTTTATTTCTTGTGGCAGGTCGCTGACGCCCTCTGCTAAAACTCCCAAAGTATAACTTTTCCCGCTTCCGCGCTTGCCACACACAAAAATTACGTGTGAGCGGGCAACATCTAATAGCACAGGGTTTGCAAGGCTAGTGGTCTGACCCATTTTTACGTAGTGCTTGCCAAGAAATATTGTTCCAGCATCACCCTCTTTTTGTCGCTGGGCCTCTAAGCGTCCAACGATGATTTTATTCATAATAAGTACTCTTGCTTTGGTGTTTTTATAATTATTGGAAAAATTTATATCCGTTGCAATGTTTTATTTGGGCTTGCAATCACTTTTTGAGAGTGTGCCACCAGCATAGTTTTCGAAAACCTTATAAACGTAGAAAAGCCTTTTTTAATGTGTTATGGTTGATCAAAAACTAGTACAGTATTTTAAGACTGGGATAGAACGTGGCTTTGATGAAGAATACATAAAGTCAACACTCCTAAAAAAAGGTTATAATGCTCTTAGAGTGAAAATGGCCTTGGAAGTTGCTACTAGAGGTAAAAGTTCAAAAAGCGAAGAAGAAGTGCGATCACTTGATTCTTTTTACAAGCCAACAACACCAAAAAAAAGTCGTGTTGACTGGCTAAAATGGTCTTTGATAACAATTTTAACAATCGCAGTTATTGTATTATTAGTTTTTGATGCTAGTATTGGGCCAGTGCGCGAAAAAAAGGCTGATGAAAACTTGCAAACGCAATTGACAGATTTGACAACTCTTTCAGGCCAGATTGACGAGAGACAAAAAGTTTTGGATGCACAACTTGACTTGATAAAATCATTAAACACTAGTGTCGAAGAAAAAGAAGTCAGGGTAAAACAATTAATTGATAATATTGACTCGTTAAACAACGATATTAAAGAAGAAAGGGGAAAGATTAAAAAGATATTGTTCCAATTATTAGAACAAATACTGCAAAAAGGGTGATTTCATGGTATACAAATCTAGACACAAGCCAATAACAGGACTTTTAGTGTTGTTTGTTTTTTTGATAGTATTATTCAAAACTGTCAAGACAATGATTGATTACAAAAAATTTGTTGGTGAAAGCCCTTATAGTTTTACAATAGAATTCTTGCTTACAATTCTTCTAGGAATGGCATTCATTTTCATCATAGAACATATTGCTATTGATTTTGAATGGTTGCACCACAAAAAAAAATTTTATCACTCTATGAGCTGGATAATAATAGGCTTATGGTTGTTTATCTCTTTTTTTATAGGCTTTAACATATTGCTCATCATGATGCCTTTAATAGCTCTATTTTTGTGGATAAAAACTTATCATACACACCGTCACATAAAAAGAGAGCATCAAAAAGCAAGTGTTAAAAAATCGTTAAATAAACATTCAAAAAAATAAAAAAAATTAGTCTTCTTCTTCTGGATTGTAGCTTGGCACCGCACTTTTTGCGATAATCATGATGTTGCCAATTGCTTTGACTAATTGGTGTGGCACGATGACGCCTTTAGCACTTCCCAAAACTTTGTTCAAATAAGAGTTTTTTGCTGCTTTAACTCTCCAACCGTTAATCTTATTTTTTGTAAGTAGTGCTTCTTCAACATCACCAAAATAGTCTCCTCCGTCGGTGTAGACTTGCATGTCGTAAGTGTCCGTTATTCTTTGCATCTTAAGCATTTTTTTAGTATCCTCCAAAAAACCTGTGTTGAGAACAAAACTTTTTAAGTTTATATAATTTTCTCTTTAGAAATGACTGCTTTAAAAATCATTGGCACGAGCCATATATCACGAGAGAGCATTAATGAGATAAAGAATGCTTTTAATAGTTTTGAGCCTACAATATTAGCTTTAGAGTTAGATGTTAACAGGGCTCAAGCTTTGCTGTCTAAACAGAAAAGTTCTGGTTTTGGTTTTAGAGCTATTAAACAAGTTGGATTGCAGGGCTATTTGTTTGGTGTTATTGCCTCGTGGGTTCAGCGCAGACTAGCAAAAAAGACTGGTCTGAACCCTGGTGATGAAATGAAGCAAGCATTGCTCCTTGCTAGAAAAAATAAATTGAAAGTTTTTTTTATTGATCGTGACATCGCTATTACTTTACGCCGCTTATCACAAAGTATTACTTGGCGTGAAAAACTACGAGTTTTCAAAGACTTGTTTTTTGGTGTTTTCACAATAAAAAAACAATTGCGAGCGGCAGGAGTTGAAACACTTGATTTGAGCAAGGTTCCGCCAAAAACTGTTATTAAAAAATTAATGCTCGCGCTAAAGAGCAAGTACCCTACAATTTACAAAGTATTAGTTTATGAGCGCGACCACATCATGGCCAATAATTTAGAAAAAATTATACAAGAATTTGGCGATGACAAAATCTTAGCTGTGATGGGTGCTGGTCACGAGGACAGTGTTAAAAAATTATTAGAAAAGTATTTATAACGCTAGTAGCACTAATTGTTTATGAAATTAAGTTTTAAAGATTTTTTCACTCAAAAATTTGTAAAAAGCAAAGACGAGTTAATCGATATAATACTTGCTGTAATATTTCTGGGTTTTATTGCTAGTTTTAATGATTGGGGCGATGCAACATTTAATTTTTTAGAGGGACTTAAAAACTTTTTTCTGGCTATTGTTTTGTCAACTATTGTTGTACTTGTCAGCATTGCTGGACAAAAAATCGTTGGTTTTAAGCGTGGCTACATTGTAGAATTTAAAAAATGGTTTTATGGCATTTTGATAATTCTAGCTTTTACAATAGTGACACGTGGAACACTTTGGGCTCCAATAGTTGGAGGAGTAGTATTGCACCATCACGAGGGATTGCGACTTGGTCGTTTTCGCTATCAAGTAAACCAACGCGCTATTGCACTCGTTGCCTTTGCAGGCCCACTATCAAACATTGCACTGGCACTACTTTTGAAACCTTTAATTTTTTTAAATCCAACAGCTATTGAAACATTGATAGTTTTCAATCTTACTTACGCACTCTTTAACATGCTGCCATTACCACCACTTGTTGGTTTTAACGTGATATATTATTCTAGAACGTTATACTTTTTGCTTTTGGGGTTTGTGACTAGCGTGTGGCTTTTTTTAACATTTTATTCTACAATAATTACTTTAATTCTGGCGTTCGTTGTCAGTATTGTAGCGTGGGCTGCTTACTTGTATTTTGTTGAATTATAACAAGCTTTTTAAAAAAAGAGATGGTGAGTTTTTTTATGAAAGTATTATTTGTAATGCCTGACTTTAATTATGTTGGAGAATACATGCCAGACTATAAAGGTCACAGCTCTCTAGGAGTTGGTTATTTGTCGGCTTGCCTAAAAAAAGCAGGACATAGCACCGCGCTAGCGCACATAAGCAATGAAAAAATCACGAAAAAAGAATTTGTTGATATTTTAAAAAAACACAATCCTGACCTCATAGGTTTTAGTTTTTTTACACACCAGTTTAGCGCTGTAAAAAAATGGTCTTTTTGGATTAAACAATATTCTAACATTCCAATTGTTTGTGGCGGCATTCACTCAACAATCGACCCTAATAGTGTGATAAATTTGAAAAGTGTTGACTTTGTTTGTGTTGGTGAAGGAGAAGAAGCAATTGTAGAGTTAGCTGATAGTATAGGAAAAAAGCAGGACACTACTAAAATAAAAAACTTGATTGTTCGCAAAGGATATAAAATAATAAGAAATCCTGTAAGAAAACTAGTACAAAACCTTGACGATTTGCCATTTACTGACAAGTCAATATTTGATATTAAAAACATTACAGATGGCACGATGGGGCTCTTATCTATTATTGCTACCAGAGGTTGTCCTTACAGGTGCACTTATTGTGTTAATCACCAATTACAAAAAATTTATTCTAATCAGAGTTTTGTTCGCTTTCGAAGTGTTGATAACGTGATTCGAGAGATTAAACAGCACAAAAAAGATTATCCGTTTTTGCGCTATGTTGAACCTTTAGATGATACTTTTGCTATTCGAAAAGACTGGCTAATAGAGTTTTGCAAGCGTTACAAGAAAGAAATTAAGATGCCGCTGCGTGCAAACGTGCGTGTTGACTTGCTTGATGAAGCTAAGATTAAAGCATTAAAAAGTGCTGGTTGTCAGCGATTGGCTCTTGGCTTGGAGTCTGGTAATGAAAAAATTCGCTCTAATATATTAAAACGTTCAATGAATAATGAAAAAATTATTGAAGCTTTGAAACTTTGCAAAAAGCACGGTATTAAAACAACAACTTATAACATGGTGGGGATTCCAGAAGAGACAATTCATAATTGTTTGGAAACTATAAAATTAAATGTTGCAAGTGAGGCTGATGACATGCACGTCTCTATTTTGCAACCATACCCTCACACTGACTTGTATAATTACAGTGTAAGAAAAGGTTATATGAAAAAAACAAAACAAGTAAGCACTTTTTTTGGCGAGTCGGTGCTGAAATTGCCAACAATCTCAAAGCAAGAAATTCATTTTGCTTACGAATACTTTGTGATATTTGCACGGCTTTACCAGCGCTTTGGCAGGTTTAGACGAGTTGAGCGTTTTTTAGATAATTTGTATGTTAACAAAAAACGTCACAAGTTTTTATTAAAAATTAAGCCTTTGATTAGTTTTTTTGTCTCGCCAATTTTGACGACTTATCATTTAATGCTGCGCGTCAGTCCAGGCTTTACTCGAAAAGTCAAAGAAATAGTTTACAACCAATAAAGTTTTTAAAGAGTAAAAAAATAGTTTTTTTCTATGTCAATGAATCGATTAAAAACATTTGTGCTGCTTGCAACACTTTCAGCGCTGCTTTTGGGAGTTGGACAATTATTAGGCGGTTATAGTGGCTTGATTTTTGCCGGAGTGTTTGTTTTGGTTATGAATTTTGGAAGTTATTTTTTTAGTGATAAAGTTGTTCTTAAGATGTATCGTGCAAAGCCAGCAAGTCAAACTGAGCACCCGCAACTTTTCAAGGCAGTTCGTGAAGTAGTACATTTGGCAGGTATTGAAATGCCTAAAGTTTATGTTATTCCATCAGCAAACCCTAATGCTTTTGCCACGGGGCGCAACCCAAAGCATTCTGCAATAGCAGTCACCACTGGAATTATAGATTTACTTAGTTATTCAGAACTTAAAGGTGTTATAGCACACGAGATCAGCCATATTAAAAATCGCGATGTTTTAATTCAAACAATTGCTGCGACTATTGCAGGAGTAATATCGTATGTTGCTTTTATGGCTCGATGGGCTGCAATTTTTGGCGGTTTTGGCAGTGGTCGCGATGATGATGGCGGAGGACTAATAGGGCTTTTGGTTTTAGCTATAGTGACTCCTCTTATAGCAACAATTTTACAATTAGCTATTAGTCGCTCTCGTGAATACTTGGCTGATGAGAGTGCTGCTAAAACTTTACACGAGCCATACGGTCTTGCTAGTGCACTGCAAAAATTAAAGACAGGAGTTGTTAGAAATCCTATGCGTTTTGGCAGTCCTGCAACAAGCGCTTTGTTTATAGCAAATCCTTTTCGCGATAAAGGCATGCTGCACTGGTTTTCAACGCACCCGCCGCTTGATGAGAGAATTAAAAAATTGCACAATATGAAAATCTAATTTTATGGGGTGTAATCTTTTTCTAAAATGTCTTTTATCAGTTTAGCTTTTTTTAATCCTATCTTTTCGACTTCTTGCAATTGTTCTAGTGAAGCGTTAACAATATTTTTTATTGTTTTAAACTTCTCTAATAATGGTTTTGCTAGTGTTGGCCCAACTCCTGGAAGAGATGCTATTATGTACTCTTGCAATTGTGCGTCTGTTATGGTTGGTTTTTGAGAGTGCAATGCCACTTCTTTGAATTTGCTGGTTTGCTCTCTTTTTGCAATCATTGCTATTAACGCTGCAGTATCAAAAGAATTTTTTGTGGTGATTAATGGAACATTAAAACTTACAGTTATTGCTGCTAACGCTCCCCTTATTGCTTGAGAGTTAATATTTCTTAGTGAGTAAAGGTCCTCTTCACCCTCTATAATGAACAATGGCTTGCGATAATGTTTTTTTAATTGTTTGACTTGCTCGAGTAATCGCCCGTCAACAATAGAGTCTACAAAATCTTTTTTTGTTTTAAACTCTATAGCACAATCCTCAGATACTACGTAATCTCCAACAATTAATTGTTCTAGTTTTACTTTGCAATCCATGTTTAATAGTTCTTTTACTATCGCACTGCTTTTTTCTCTATAATCAACAATTATTTTCGGGTTAGTTGTTGTTTTAGTGTACTTTTCTAAAGTTGTTGGAGTGCTTTTTTTTGTTAACACTAATTTATTTTTTAGCTCGCTTAGGCTGCGGTGCATTCTTTTTTCTTTGTGGTGACTGCTCCACTTATAAGCTTCGTCACGTGTGCCTTTAGTGTAAATCATTGTCACAATGCCTTTTTCTAATCGACCTGTACGCCCACGTCTTTGCACTGTTCTTATGGCTGATGGTACTGGCTCGAAAAAAATCACGTTATCAACTGCTGGGATGTCAAGTCCTTCTTCTGCAACGCTTGTGGCTATTAACGCATCAAATTCATTATTTTTGAATTCTTCAATAATTTTTTTTTGTTCTTTTTGTGTTAGCCCTGTACCCTTTTTTTTTGCTTGTCCAACAAAAATTTTTGAAGTTATATTGACATTATCTAGTGTTTCTTTTATTTTTTTAGCAGTGTCACGGTATTGTGTGAAAATAATTGTTTTTTGGTTAGTGTTTTCTAGTAAGCTTTTGAGTTTTTGAAATTTCGGGTGCTCTACATTAGCATCATATAATTTTGTTGTGTAAGCGTAAGCTGTTTTCCAATCAATGTCACTTGCAAGGTTTTTTGTGGCTTTTGTGCTGGTTGTTAGCGCTTCACCTTGAATTTTTTTGATGTACTCGTAGAGTGGTGTGATGCCTTGTGTTTCTATTAGTTCTAGGGCGTGCTGTATTTTTAGTGCTTGTGCACTAATAGATAATACTTGCATTTCTTCAAAGTTTTTCTCTCCAGAACGTATTTTTGCCTGAATTTGTCCTTGAAGTTTTAATAATTCTAGTTTCCCAGAACCATTGATTGTCAAACCTGTTTTTTTTATTTCCCTGACTTTTTTATTATAACAATCTTGCAAAGTTTTTTGAATTCTTTTTAGTGTTGGCGTTAATTCTACAGGCTCCCAATTAATGTCAACTTTTTGAATGTATGATTTTACGTCAGGACTGTCAGAATCTCGAACTTCTATTGCTTCAATTAATAAATTGTCAATGACTTCTTGTATTGTTTGGTTGTCGCTTCCGGGACTAGCGCTTAATGCTAGTATTCGCTCATAATTAGCTATTTTGTGGTATTGACGAGCTACAAAAACATAAGCGTAATCGCCTACTGCGCGGTGTGCTTCATCAAAAACTATTAGCGAGACTTCTTTTAGATTAATTCTTTCATTTATGATGTCATTTTCTAAGCCTTGAGGAGTAGAGAAAAAGATTTTGGCTTCACTCCAAATTTCTTGTCTTTTTAGTGGTGGCACGCCACCAGTGAAAACTGTTAAGTCATCTTCTTTGAAGGTTTGCAAAAATGTTTGATAATGTTGCTGCACAAGTGGTTTTGTTGGAGCCAAAAATAGTATTTTGCTATTAGGGTATTGTTTTAGACGATGTTTTGCCAGCATTAATGCAATAAGTGTTTTTCCCAGTCCTGTAGGCAGCACAACTAAAGTGTTTTTTGTTGTGGTAGTTGCAAAAATTGTTTGTTGATATAATCGTGGCTCTAATTTCATGAATATTGTAGTAGTGTTTTTTTATTTAAAAACTTGGCGTGCGCTTGACCAGTGAGAAAACCTTTTATAAAACTCTAATTTTGTGTGATTTATGGCTAGAAAGGTTTATGGGCAGAGCAAAAATGAAAAATGCTATTTTTGCAATAAATTGTCTTTTGAGCGTAACACGCAGGGTTTTATAGTGTGCCAAGAGCACAAAAATAAGCCAGTAGAAGATATTCGTTGTGTTTGTGGCTCTTGGCTTGAAGCCAAAACTTCAAAATGGGGAGCTTTTTTTGTTTGTTCCAATTGCGGTCCAATATCGCTTGCTAAAGCACTGCATTTGCGTTCAAGTGAAGGTTATAACGTTAATAAAAAATTCAAGCAAAAAAAAGAGATAGTTTATGAAAAAAATAAGATTTACACATTAAAAGAGTTAGAAGAATTGTGGAGTCAATAATCATGTCCTGGAGCTAGTATTTTGTGATCTAATTCTACTAGTTTTAGTATGCTCTCTTGTTGTTTTTGTGGTTGTGAAAAAGGCAGGTCTGTTCTGCCAAGAATTTTCTTGTCAAAAATTGTGTCTCCGCTGAACAATATCTTGTTTTCTTTATCGTATAAACAAATGCACCCGCCAGTGTGGCCTGGAGTGTGAATGACTTGTAAATTGCAAATTTCGTCTTGTAATGGCTCGATTTTTTTTGGTTTGAAGTGGTTTGCTGTTTCTTCTTTTAGTATTGATAATTTTGAATCCTCTTGCCAATCTTTGATTTCTTTTTCGTGTGCGTAAAATGTCGCGTTTTCAAACAAATCCCAATTACCAATGTGATCGTAGTGTAAATGTGTGAAAACCACAGATTTTATGTCTTTTGGGTTGACTAGTGGGGCTAGAAATCTCATGATTTCTTGGCGGTCTTTGCGATCTCCAGTATCAATTAATAATTGACATTTTTTTATGTAGTACAGGTTAGCATTCAAACTTATTTTGTAGACTCCGTCAGCTAGTTTTGCGACTATTTTTTTGATAATATCAACCCCGCGTCAACCGCTTTGTATGAAAGAGAACTTACTACTAAAAATATTATCAGAAATGGTATTGAATGAGTATAATGACCCATCATAAAACCTATCAGAAACCCTAATATTATGATTCTTAGTGGCGTTTTCTTGCTTTTTTGCTCTGCTAATAGCACTCCTGCCATAAAAGCAAACAAGATTAGTAATATGTATGATACTAACATGTTTTGCGCGCTCACTGAAAAAATCAATCCTATTGCTAAAAGTAATGCAAATGATAGTTCTACCCAGTAAACGTGCAAGTTTGCCTTTTTGTTCATTTTAAGTTGCGTTTTGTTTGTTTATTTAATAGTTTTATTGTACAAAAGCTTAAATATAGCGCTGGATTTGCAAAATTTATGGATTATGAAAAAATGTTAAAGCGTGGACGCGACAAATTACCAAAAGTTGTTTTTGAGCGTGAGCGCTTTGAAATTCCAAAAGTTAGCGGTCACATTCAAGGCAATAAAACTGTGATTAACAATTTTTCGCAAATTGCACAGTACTTGCACCGTGACGTGATACACTTACAAAAGTATCTTTCGCGTGAATTGGCAGCTCCTGGTAATTTGACATCTACTGCGCTGATTTTGAATACTAAAATTCCTGCGGCCAGGATTAATGAAAAAATTCGCCAGTACGCTAATGAATTTGTTCTATGTAGTGATTGTGGAAAACCTGATACAGTACTTGAAAAGGATAAAACACTCACTTTTATCAAATGCACTGCTTGTGGTGCCAAGCATCACGTGAAAACAAAAATTTAAGATGATTGTCAAAAAGCATACATCTAGTGGTAAGTTGTTGCTCGCGGTGTGTGATTCTGAAATTTTGGGTAAGAAGTTTAGTGAAGGTTCTAAAGTTGTTGATGTATCTGCTAGTTTTTACGGCGGCGATGAAGTCTCAGTTGATGAATTTTTGAAGTTATTATCTCAAGCTTATATGATTAATGCTGTTGGTAATGAGTGTGTTGGGCTTTTGGTTAATAATGGTTTTGTTGATAGTTCTAATGTGTTAATGATTGATGGTGTTAAGTGCGCCCAATGCCTGATGGAAAAACACTAATTCAAGCGGAAAACCTACGGAGAAGCCTGGAAAACCCGAAATTCTATAGTTTTTTGGCTTGTTATGGTTTTCGTACGCGTAAATATTGTTGTTACTATAA
This sequence comes from Candidatus Woesearchaeota archaeon, assembly GCA_018221105.1. Classification (GTDB taxonomy): domain Archaea; phylum Nanobdellota; class Nanobdellia; order Woesearchaeales; family JAAOYA01; genus JAAOYA01. Next base: position 40,047 of record JAAOYA010000005.1, read on the forward strand.
AGTAACGAAATAGTAGAAAGTTTTATATATTAGCGTACTTTCACCGTCATAAACACATTACGCGCATTCGATAACACCCACGAGAACATTAAGAGCTAAAAAGCCCGCTCTCAAAGGCTATTCGAACAAAACCTTACAAAAAACAGTCAAATCCCAAAAGATTGATTGAAATTAAGGCCTGGAAAACGTGAAATAACAACAAACTAACTCACGAAATTAACTAGTACAAACTATGTTCTACAAAAAAGGAGGTTTTCATGCAAGGGATGATTTTCTTCAGTTTCTTCGCAGCTATAGGATTGATCTTTATTTCTATAGCAATTCTCTGTCTTGTGCGCTCTACTATCAAAAGTCTTTTTCAGCTAGCCAAAAGAGTGCTGACAACATAAAACAAGAACTGTTGTGACGAATCACAACAACAAAAAAGGAGGAAGTAATGAAAAAGTTTATTATACTACTCGCTCTTGCTTTTATGTCTGCCGTAATAATGGCAACGTACTACAACGCGTGGAATATCTGGGCAAAAATAGTATGGTCCAGACCACTACCTTCAACTTTATTCGCTCGAGCACAACTGGCTTTTGTAATTATTTCAATTGCCGCCATCATCATCGGAATGTTCCCAGTATTTTTTAAGATGGGGACTAGCAAAAAAGCCAATACTAAACAATTGCTCGGCACCATCTGCACCATAGGTTTTATGATCGTTTGGTTTATTGGAACGTTTCACTGCATTTTTCAAGTCTTAGACTGGGCTGTGCTGGGCAAGAAAATAACCAGCCCTTACGAATTATTTATTGCTGAAGCAATGTTTACCGGCGTGTTAATCGCGATAATTAGTGTTACATTTCGTGATTCGTTTAAGCATTTGCGTTCAACAGCACAGTAAAAAAATGCAGTTGTGCTAGACACAAAAAGAAAAATAAAGGAGGTTTAACATGTTAAATGATACTATCGTTTGCTCCATCATCATATCAACCATAATGTTCATCGGTCCTGTGCGCTGGTGGCAACACTACGTCAACGCCGGCAAAGGCCAGAAGCTATTTCAACATGTCTTCAACTTCGCGCTATGGATTGGCATCTTTGCACTGCTGACCTACCAAGTCTGGCTGGATTACAACAACAACGCTATTGTAAACGATTCTCTCACTCACTGGCTTCTCATAATCGTTATTCCAATGCTGACCAGCTTTATAGGCAATGCCTTCTGGTATTGGATTATCAATTACACAAAGATTGGCCAGGACTCAGTGCCAAGATCGCGTCCGATAAACTGCCAATAAACATATTCGGCTTTTCGAACAACTCCCAATCCGTTACTTCTTTCAGGTTGGGAGGATTCGACAAGTCGAAAATAAAACTTATTTCAAGGAGGTTTATTATGAGACCAAGATTGTTTGAAGTAACACTGGTAATGCTTACAATGCTAATCCTGCTTGGTATTGTCTCGTATAAGGTCTTCGAGTTCGAAAACTACCAAGCTATCGAAGTCCTCGAGCAAAAAACCAAGATAATATCGGCACAGGCAAGCTTTTCCAAGTACGATAAGAACCTTAAAGTCTATGAAGATATTGTCTTTGGGCTACTTAATGATTATAACAAAGACCTCAAAGATGACGCTGTAAAAGTCGCCTGGTGGACTGAAAAGCTTGAAGGTCTTGAGACAAGCCTGGTAGAGCTTGACAGTAGAAAGATATTGTTTGAGCGCAATCACCCTGACTATCAGACTTTACTACCGGAGTATGCCAAAAGGACAACAGAGCTTTTCATTGCTTTAGAAAGACTAGTGGTTATCGAACTTGAAGGGCGAAAAGTTCTCCCACCTGGTTTTTTTGAGTCAAAACTTTCTCGTGAGATTGCTTGGTCTTATCAATTTATTACTGATTACACAATGATGCTTCAAGAAAAAAGTTAACAAGTCTTCGCCCAAAAATAAAGGAGAATATCATGAAAACTTTGTGGATTTTCACTTTCTTTTCTTTAATTGCCGCTATCATCATCTCGATTTGCTCGTTTTACGTTTCTGTTAAATTACAAGAAACTGTTGGCGAGCTAGCCGATAAAAACAAGGCCGAGCAGGAACATATAATTCTCGGTTTAGCTCAGCTAGTTTTAATACTTGGACTGTTCATCTTAGGAATTTATTTTTCAGTAAAGCTTGGCAGTTTCAAGTACGTAACAATAACCTTGGGTCTTATTGCAGCATCACAAATACCTTCAGCATCACACGAAGATGATCAAGAAGCAGAACAATCGTTGCAACCCTCAAGGCGAAGCAACAAGTTACATACTGTAATATATGCTGCAATGGGTTTTTTTGGCGCTGCAGTATTGCTGCCCTAACTCTTTACAATAACAAAGGAGGAGAATTATGGAACAATTACTTATAGGTTTTTTCGCGCTCATCGGTATCTGTACTGTTTTCTGGGCTGGTTATCAGCTGATAAAGCTCGCAGTTGAGAGCTCTTTCAAGGCCAAAAAAGATCACAAGCTCAGCTTCGCTCTATACCTGGGCGGAACAGTCCTTACAGGTCTGGGTATGTTGAGCGTGCCATTGCTTGAGGTTGTCGGCTTTGGTCCGAAAAGCTTCACTCCTGCTGAAGAATTACTCCCGGGAGCTGCTTTTTTCACTCTCATAGCTGTTGGTTTAATGAGGATATTTCTTTCTGATCACTTCAAAAAGCAGGCCAAAGAAGCCACTTCTTAACTGTTGAACCTAAGAGACCAACTGGGTTGGTCTCTTGCGAGCTCTCGGTCATTGACTGGCAGCGGTAACCCTTTCTCCCCTCCTTAAAAGTCCTGCTGGGTGATTGATTGCTCGCAAAAGATCAATCCAACGAACAATATAATATTAAAAGGAGATTCAACAATGAAACAAATTACTGATTCACAATGGACAAGTATAGCGGAGCAGCACTCTGATACCATTACCAAAATCGAAAAAGCAGTAATTGGAGAATTGGACTGTTCTGTTGTTGTAACAAAGCAAGATGTAGGTCTCAAGTACTTGAAACTTATCATGAAATCTGCCGATCCTCCCGTGCAAGTTGTGTTACTGTATCATCTTTGCAAGGCATTTCATGATAATCCTTGCCAGCACGTTATCGAAGAAAAAGTTTTAGAAGCCTCAAGTGGAGCGTCGCACCATTAAATAAAACTTTTTAGGAAAAGGAGGTTTTGTTATGGCTATTGCTTTTAGTTTGTTGTTCATCATGGTGTTGTTTTTTATCAGCACTGAAGTTTTCAGACAGTTAAAGAACGTGAAATCTCCTGGCAAGTCCTTTATTTTTCTTACTTGTTATATTACCATTTGGACTTTTGTTGCTTGGTTTTCAATAACACTTTTTTACACTGTCACAATCAATGATTTATACAATCTTTTTGTTGGCGCGTGGTTGATGTTTATCTGTGCTTCTACAATAGTATTTTTTGCTGATATAACTCTCAACCGAGAACTTTCAATTTTCACATTTACAATACAATTACCCGGTTTTGCAGCGTCAATTTTTGCTGGAATCATGGCTTTTTTGTTTATTGATTGGGGTTGGTCGTTAGCGAAAAATTATGAACAAGTAAAAGCCGACCCTATACTATCAAAATTGACAACAGTTGTTTTGGCTGTTGTGGCAATTCTTTTTTGGCTTTCTATAGATAGAAGTTTGTCGAAAAAGTTTGACAAGTCTTTTGCCAAAAAAGATGTGTTTTCTGGCGATAGAATTATTATCAAAAAGGTTGTTTTCAAGCGCAACCTTGCAATCATAGTAATAACGTGTTTTCTGGCATTCATTCTATAATTAAAAGGAGGTGTGTTGTTATGGCAAAAAAACAGTATGTTTGGCTTGTGTGTAATGAGTGCGGCAATAAAAAGGGTGGTCGTGCGACGGCCTACCAGCAACATGAACAAGGTTACCTTGATACGCACTGCAACAAATGTCACAAGAGTACCCGCCACGATATCCATAGTAGGCGACACGAAGCAGCGCAAAGAAGTAAGACTTTAATATCTGCGCTAGCAATAGTGATGCTTACGGTGCTAATCCTTCCTTCAATAACCTTTGCTACAGGTCCACAACTCGCCATTATTGTTGATGATCAAGTATTTTATGACCAGCAAGAAATGCTTGTTGATCCTCTTGACAAGTATGACATCAAAGTCACAATTGGCGACCTCCCAATCTTCGTTGTTTTCGAGCCTGGGCTTTTTGAAGAAGACATCGATGATTATGCAACTACAGTTTACGAACGTTCCAAGAGCAAGCGCTTAAAAAATGGCGGCGTACTGCTAGTTTTTAGCGATCACGATGTCGTTGGCGTTCAAGGTAATAAAGTCACTGTTCAAGTTCGCCAGCAAGTAAACAAAAAAGCTCTCGACCATCTCTTAGTAGACATTTATGTGTTGGCAGTCTGGGACGTCATCGACGTCTTGAAAATCATGCTCTTTGAAGAATAAAAAAAGGAGGTGATACTATAATGAATTCAGAATCTACTATTGAATTGTTCGAGGGTTTTTTGCGGGGTCCTGATTTAGGTTTTGGTGTTCGCGAGTGCCTGGCTTTTATTTTAAAAGCTGATCACTCACAATGGGTGTCGCTCGTGAATGATTTTTTTATGGTTTACTATGTTAATGGTTTGGTAGCGCCACAAAGTTTCGAGTCCGACAACGAGATTGCATGGACAGTTATTGATTCTTTTGCTGATAACAGTCCTTCGTTGGAATCTCACACTGAAATGGTTGTTGACTTTCTCAAAGCTTTAGAGTCGTTTAATGGCTCTTTTGAGGAACAACTATCATTTCTTAAGGCTTTGCTGGCTTCAAAACGCATTAGTATGACTTTCGAGCAGTCTGTTAGCAGCGCCTTAGAAACAACTGTCGCGCTAACAATTTTTGAGGCGATAACTAACGCCTTCAACTCTGAAGAAGAAACAGAAGACGACACACCAATCGTTATCCACTAGTAAAATCGGTTGTACAAGATTTTGAAAGCTTAAACCTTAACAAAGAATGCGGAGGGTGAGAAAATGAAAAGGTTAATGATTGTGATACTAGCAGCGTTCGTTCTGATTATCACTGGTTGTGGTGGTAGTTCTAGTCAGTCAAAGATTGACGAGGTTCCTATGGTTCCAGTGACTAGCGAGTTTTTCGCGCAGGTTAATTCTGCTTCAAAGACCCTTTATGGTCACATTGACAGCTTGCTGGTTAACGGCTCTGTTGTTGACGAGGAATTCGAGTATTTGGTTGTCAACTGGGATCCTGAATACTCCAAAATCGAGTCTTTTGTTCTGGAGTTTTGGGGCTCTGACAATTCACTGACTGCCGCCGGGCCTAACGGTGAAGTCGTGAGTCTGGTACTTGAAGAACACCGTTACGCTGATGGCTGGGTTGGAGAACTCATCTTTGATGATGGTGAAGTCCTTACAACTTATGTTGTCAGGCTTTTAGAGCCAGATATGTTCACTAATCTAGTCATGCTCAACGATCCTTTCACTGGTTATGACTGGGACGGCCCTGGTAATTGGGATCATGAGTCAGAACACGTGAGCTTTTACGTGAGCACCAGCCAGTACACTGACAATCCCTACGATGTTGCTGTTGGAGCGCACTGGGGGCAGTGGGTTGACAGTAACAACTCTGAAGATTATGTGGTGCACTTTTTCGGCCAGGACATCAGTGTTTATGATACAAGTATCATCGTAACTGGTGAAATGATCAAAGGTCACTCTGTAAAACAACCTGTTAGTAGTAGTACAGAACCTGTTACGCTGTCAAGTGGTCAGACTGGCTGGTTTAGCAATGACTACGATTTTTACGTTAAGTACGAAGAAGATGGTTGGCTGCGCTTTGACGGCGACTACTATGTCTGGCCTGTTGCTGGAATGCCGCCAATACCAACGTATAACGGCACGCTTTCAATCACTGCCGTTGATATTGATGCTGGCACTGTCACTTTCACTTACGAGCAAGAAGGCGGCTTTGTTATTGAGGACCCTCACAGTTATTACGGTTTCGAGTTGGTCATCAGCGAACCACCAAGTCCCGGCAATTGTTATCAGTCAACGCTCACAGTCTACGACACTACAGGCCCTGAAACCATTACCTTGCCCATTTGTCCAACTCCACAAGCAAGCGCAGGTGGCGGTGGAAGCTCAGGCGGGGGCGGGGGAGGATCATAACAGATAAAAAAATGTTGTCTTTTTTAAGGTGAAGAAATTAACATTGAACTATTCGGTGTCACTCAACATTACTGGTGTAGTGTGACATCGAACTTTTTCTTTAAGGAGTCAATCATGAAAGTTAAAACAAGTATGGGACGTTGGGTTGTTGAAGCCACTGACGGTAGGGAAGCGCGCGATTTGCACAATGTAATCGCAAACATGTCAATGGGAAACTCTCTCACTTACGTAGGCCATGACATTTTAACGGGCGAGGTGTTGGCTCTGCGCTTTACTTTCGCTTATGGTAAAAAGCTCACCATCAAAGCAAAGCCTGGTGATGATAGTGAAAATCATCGAATGGTTGGCGATCTACACTTGGCTATTCGCGCGGCCGATAAAAAGGCCATATACGCTGGCAACAGTCCTGGTGAAGGGCCGGTCATTCATTTGATCACTGGCCATTGCACGCACTGTAATAGCGGCGTTTGCACTCCTTTAGAGATCCAGACCAGAATCTGTGACCGGTGCAGCGTGATCAAGTGCGAGCACGAGTACATCCTGGGCGAATTCGAGCCGGAAAATTGCAGGCATTGCTTGCGTGAAAAGCCTGAAGATTTTATCGATGAATCGGAGCTTTACCATGATGCTCTGATCGGGCTCAAGAACATCATGAGCATGAGGTACCACTACACGGACGCTGTTGCTCGAAAGATGGTAGAGTATATCGAAGCCCAGAAAGATGCTTTTCGCCCACTGCTCTACACGCACCTGCTTTTGCATTATGATATTAGCAGTTGTTCTTCGCCAGCACGCAACGATCATGATGTCGTGGTTTCTGAGCGTTGGAAATTTGCTCTCGCGCATACTTCAATGGTCTACATGGGGCTTTGTAAGGATCTCGAGAGAGCTGGTTATTCGTATCATCCTGAAGAAGTTGGTGAAATGGTCAACAACGCCATCAACGGCGCGGGGCTCAAGACTGAAAAGTGGGCCATGTTCGCTCACATCTTTTTGAATGGACAGCACTTTTTCCCGTACGTTCAAATTCCCCATGAAGCGGCCCGTTTTCTCAAGCCAGACAAAGAGCTTAACCTGGTGTTCGAGCACGGAAAGCTCAGCGAAAAATATGGTGCTCTGATACGCAGGATCCTCAGATCTCCAATGGTAGAAAATAATATTCCTACAGCAATCGGGGTGTTCTTTGCTTTTGCCAATGAGGAATTCAAAAGTCCTGTTGAGAAAGGCATGTTCATGACAATGGCTTTGAAGGAAATGGCACAGTTCAAAAAAGACCATGTCAAAGTCGGGATCAGCCACATCATCAAGGGCCTCTTCGAAGACGACGACGAAGAAGGTGATGGTGTCATTGTAATAGGAGAACAGGGCCTTGGCATTCCGCCAGAGCTCATCGAACACTTAAAGCGCCGGGCGGGTCTTGGCGGCCTTTAAACTTTAACAACAATTTGCAAAAACAATGAAAGGAGCGTTATTATGAAGTGTAGAGTGCCTGCTCCTTGGGAAGCTATTGCCACTAATTTTCCTGTTGACACATTGTGTTTTGTTGGCAGTAGTTTTCCCAATATGAGCAGCTTTGCTAGAATTGTCGAGGTTGTAGAAGATGATTCTTCAAAGCTAATCGTTAACATCCTATCATGGCCTGACTGTTCGTTAAGCACGGGAAAAAAAGTTGCCAGTGACTTGTTATTGGTGACTACAAAGGCCAAGCGCGAGTGGATCAATGACTTTTTGACGCATCAACTCGAATATAAGGTGATTGCGCGTGATAACGCTGAGGCCATCAAAGAGTTTTTCGCCGAGCTCAAAGAGCATGGTGATGATTTTTGGCGTCACGCTCGCTATTACTGGGTCGAGTACCCGTACCTTACTGGTCGCGGTCGCACTTACGTGGTCAAGGCAATAGGCCAGTTTCCAGGCAAGGACATGAAAATTGCCAGCACTCTTGTAGTTTCTACTGGCCAAGTACGAGAAGCTGATGAAGAAGCTGAAGCTGCAAGGCCTTACCTTAACGGCGAGATCTACAAGTTAGACATTGTACAACTCGAAACCCTGGCCTTGGACTTTGCGAGCGCCTGCAAAGCAGCTGCCAACATCGAAAAGTTTCTAGGCCGCGAAAAAGCCTAAGAAAAAAACTCGTTTAACTGAAAGGAGATTATATCATGCATTTGTTAGAGAAAATCATCAATAACCCTTTAATCGCAATTTCTATCATCGCCGGCGTCATCGCCTTTTTTGGCATCGGAATATTTCTGGCCTACTTTCCTCAGCGCCGCCTTAGAGACCAGCACGTGCTGATTCGCTGCTTGATATCTCTTTGCAGCACTGCTTTTATCATCCTTTCTATCTCGTGCGTCATCACCTTTCTTAACCAATACTTCTTTAGCAAGCCTATGGGTTTTGAGCACAAAGCCATCGCTGTCGGCATAGGCCTGGCAATATGTTTTTCCACCACTGTCTTTGGAGCTTTTTCGGCTCGCCAAGAAGAAGTATCGATGGCAGAAGAGAAGAGTTACGCGTAAGCAATATAATTCACAATAAAATCCCTAGCGCGCGCGGCAAACATGACATTTTGTTTGTCGCGCGTTACTAACTTTTTATTTGGAGGTTGGCCATGAAAAAAGAACGTAAGGTTTATTGGAGTGGTCAACTGCCTGATGAGGAGTTGGATCGCTTGAAAAAAAAGCATGGTGAAGGACCTTTTAAAGTTGTTAAAACAAGTACTTCAAAATCAACAAATCCTCCACCTAGGAAGCTTCCGTACGTTTGTTTTATCGATGAAAACGGCAAAGAAGTGCACATGCCAATGTGTACTTTCATTTTTTGTCAATAATAATCTATGCGCTCTTTTTTCGCGTAAGTTTTTTATATTACTTCATGAGTACTAATTGCCCTATAATATTCACTTAATAAAAAACTGTTTTCTGCAATTGCAATGAACTCTCGCGCTTGAGCAAAAGCCTGCCAATCGCCTCATTGCTTTATAGCAGAACAAAACCCTTGTTAGTAGCTTCAAACTAAACTGTTGTTGTCAAAAGCAAGACTTGTAAACAATGCGGAAAACCCGAAAAACGTTGTATGAATTCTAATAGTTAATACTATGAAAGGAGGTTTATATTTTGAAAAGCTCGATTAAAAAGTTCAAGGTTGGTGCTTTGGAGTACTGGAGCGAGCAAGGTAAAGCGACAGCAATATTGTTGTTTGCTATCTTGGTGGTTCTGGCAATACCTTATGGTTTTTTTCTCAAGTAGTTTTTGTGCGCTTAGCACGGCAACATTTCATAGGCAATGGTTTCCTTGATGGGTTTTCTATGACCCAAAGGTCTTTTCCTAAAGGAACCTTTCAAACTCCCCAAGGTCCGGCCACTTTCTCTCCCCTTCCATAGGAGAGTCCCCACCTGACCTTTTGGAATGCCTTTGTCGTGCTAAGCGCTACCCAAAACAAAGGAGGTAGACTTTAATGAACGCGAGTGCAGTAGTGTTGGTTTATCCAACTGATGTAAACGTGCAGGCTAAAGCTCATGATTTTGAAAGTGCTGGCTTGCGCACTGTTGCTGTTGGCAATCACGCAGTGGTGATGAGAGATGGCAAACAACAAAGAGTGTCAGATGTTATCACAAAACAAGTGGCAGAGGATTACGCTGCTAAAGAAGTGTTAGTGATTATTGCTAACACACACCCCTACATTCCCTCAAAGGTTGACTGGGATAGAAGAAGGAGGTAAAGTCTTATGATTGGGGGAATTGTTTGTACAGATTGTGGTCAGTCCAAGAGCACCGCAAGTAATTGCGATCGCTGTAATAGAAAGGTATGTCCTGACTGTGTCAGAAAATTTAGCGATGATGAAAGGCTTCGCTGTAACTCATGTCACAAGTACGTTGAGAAAAACGGTCCTGACTTTTCAAACAGTGCGGTAAACCAATGTGAAAGGGGGTGAAGTTGATGACTGGTTATAACTGCAAGGCCTGTAAAACAGAAAACGCCAAACCAGTAGAGTGCCAGTCGCTTATTTGTCAAAAACAAGGTTGCACCGCTTGTTTTGTCGTTTCAAATGATGACTTGCGACGGTGTCCTGCGTGTGCTGAAATTCATCAAAGAGAGTTCGATATAGCCACGCAGAAAAAACCTTTGTCTGTAAGAGTCTAAGAAAGGAGGAACAAACTACTTTTAACAACCTTTTAACTCTTGTAGGAGATGACAATGACACAACATTGGAAAACCTGCCCATTCTACAGGACACATGATCAAAGTGGTTGCAACAGTAAAAGAATGTACGAAGAAGGGCTTGGTCCTGCCAGTCGTTGCAAAACTTGCCCTTACAACAAAAGCTTACAAAATAATTTAGGAGGAGGTGCTATAACAAAAAACTTGCACGATAGACGCTACTAAAAAAAACAATAATTTTAAGGAGGAAACAAACAATGGCAAAAGTGGACTTACGTGAAATAAAAAAGATCGATCTTCTCGTATCGGATGAAACTGATGTTGCTCTTTTCATCGAAAACCTAAAGACAGAAGGTCTTTCCGCCCACACCGATACCAGAGAAAATGGTAAAAGATGTATTGTTATTGAACCTGATGGAATGGATTTTGTCAGTGCAATTGGAGAAAGAAGTGTTAGGCACTTTCTCAAACAACCAGGAGCCATATTCGAAAGATAAAGGAGGATTGACGTTATGAATATTGCCAACGAACGAGAAGGACCATTCAATGTTTCAGATATTGAATTTGGGCCTTTCAATGGCATTGTTACAAAACTGCTACGTAATTACGTGGTAGTTCACTGTAATAGCATCCAAGGAACTTCTGTTACTGTTTCACTAACTTCCGAAAGTTGGGATGGTGGAGAAGGAGGTTATCCTACTAAAGCAGGCCAGCCTGTTGTTGTCCGAAATGTTCTTATTCATAAAAAAGGAGCACGGGCAAAAAACGCCAGAGTAGTCTGTCAGTAAAGAACACAGCAAACAGCAAGCAATAACGTTTTTTCTAGCAAACAGCAAAGGAGCAAGAAAATGCCAAGCAAAACAGCAAACACTATGACGCCTATTGAAGCAGTATTCGAAGACATCATGCATTTTGCAGAAGAAAAAAGGGGCGAGGGAAATTTTTCAGGATTGTTAATGCAAACCTGGAAAAATAAAGTCGTAAGTTCTGGTCTAATATCATCATCAAAAGACCAAGAATATCTCAACCCTCTTGTTGACTTATTCTTAGGAGATCTGCCATCAGATTTTCTGGATCGGGTGTGGAATGACTTGGAGAACCATGATCTGTCAACAAAAAACCTTTTGATGATATCCAGAAACTGTACATGCTTGAAAGTTTGCAAGGCGGCAACTAATCTTTTGTGCTTTCGCAAAGGAAAAGGTTTGCTGTCAGAATCTGAGCTTCAAGAGTTGGAACTTGTTGAATTTCTTCAACGAGAATAACTTAAGATAAAAAAATTGAAACTCGTTCTAGCTCATAAAAATATACTATTTACAACTTGCAATTCGCGAATTTAAAATATTGTTATAAGGAGGGAGTGAACAATGCAAAAAGTATTCTTGGAAGATAGAATCCGTCATATGTTGGAAAACTGCGAGTTAAGAAAAAACTTTTCGCGGTTGACTAAGATGCTTAATACTCTGATCTCAAAACCTGGAGCGCTTTTGGGATTGCAGACCAATCCTACAGAGCTGCTCAAAGATCAAAGTATTCCTGCAGCGGTGCGCGCCAAACTCTTAGAAGTTGTTGGCGGGCGTCATGTGATGGCCTTGCTTAAACTTGGGGGGCTTTGTGCGGAGGCAAAACTTATTAAGTGGAACTCTTTGAGTGTTGACTTTTCACAACTCTCAAACCAGTCACTGCTTTTAATCAGCAAGTACTGTGATGTGAGCAGTGTTCGACTGGCAGCCTTTCGAAAATTTCATTATAGGAGGGCTTGCGAGTATCAGGTTATCAAAAGTGAAGTGGATTATTATTACGAGTTGTTTGAAGAGTTTCTCACATGCCAAGATTATAGTGATGATACAATTATAGAATTGTGGAATTTTTTGACGCATTTTACCAGTGATCCTGAAAATTCCCTACTATTGTCAATTCACGAATCCTGTCCTGTCAAAACGATTAGGGATTGGGCCGGTCAGAAACTTGTGGTTCGTCGGCGTCAAGAAAGACTGGGAAGATATGAAAGGGCACAGTTTGCAGAGCAAACCCTTCTAGCTCTTGTCCAGTCATAAAAAGAGAGCTGTCAACAGCTGTTTTTTGAAAGGAGTCATGTTTTATGACGCGCAAAAATCGAGAGTCCACTGCAACTCGCAAGTCCAAAGGTCATCGTCCAACAGCACGCAACAGGATGGCGCATAGAACCACCCAACATTCACGTGGTAGACGCCGTAAACCTGTAGACAATAACAGCTAGAAGCTGTTAAGGGTTTACCCCCGCAAAAGCGAAGCGCGCCTCAACCTAAAAAATTGGGGCGTGCTTCGCACCTAACTTTGAAAACACGAAAGCAACAGCTTTTTTTTCAAATATCAAAAAAAATTTATTAAAATAAAGGAGGGTTTTGTTATGTTATCATTTATTGAAACAGCAAATTCTATTCTACCTATTTATCTTATGGTAACGACTGTTTTTTTGATGGCTTGTTGTGCTGTCATCATGAGTCGGCATTACCAAAGCAAGTTACAAAAGTGTTTTGCTGTCAGCGTCGGTCTTGCCATGGGAATATTAGCATTGCTTGGCGGAATGTTATCTGTTGATCAATTAATGGTAAGCAATCCGCCAATACCTCACGAGGTTCAATCTTTAGGGTTTTCAGATGCCCAAGAAGGTATCTTGTACGTTGTCTTTGTCAGAGTAAACAATGGCGTACCTTACCGGGCTGGTCCAATGCTAAAAGCAAAGGATCTTAGCGCAACACAAAAACCAAAGACTGCCATTAAACCTTCATCGAAAACTCCTATAATAGTTCGTGGCAGTCCAGGATAAAAGGAGGTTATACAATGGAACGGGTAATTGTTAGCCTGATTCTTATCGTTATTGGCGGATTGTTAGTTTACAAAAACTTCGACTATATGAGGGCTCCCTTTCTTGTCTTTGATGGTCATGCGGGCCCTATTGATCTATTTTATAGCTTCTTGTTTTATGCTGGATTCACTATGCTATTTGGTGGCGCAGCCATAGGGGCTGTAGCAATGTTTCATGCAATTCCAAAATAAAAGGAGGGTGTGATGCTATGGTCAGGGTACTTTTTTAGTCTGTTTCTCATCTTCATAGGCATACAAACCGCGAGAGCTTACAAATCCTACGCTCGTACACCAATTTTCGAGGCCAAAATCTTTGAAATAAAAGGTTGGTCAGTGTTTTGGTTTGTTGGTGGCGGACTCACAACTTGGGGCGTTATAGGCCTTTGGTTTCCAACATTTCAGGCCATGGCATACATTGCAATAGTAGGATTGGGTGTTTTTGCAGGCATCATGATCGCGTCTCGTAATCAACACCGAGCAAAACATAAGCTTCGTCGCCAAGCAAAACAAAACCAGCAAATGGAGGGTTGAGTTATGGAAAAACTTGGTGCTAACGGAATTTTAGGACTGCTTACTTTCATAATTTTTGGTATTTTGTTTTTCTTGCCAAAAAAACCTTCAACCCCTGACTGGGCACTCTGGGTTATTGGCGCGATAGCATTAATGGGGCTTGTGTTTTGCATCGACCCATTAATCAAAACATTCTTTCCAGGATGGCACAAAAGAATAACAGGCGAGTAAAAAAAAAGAAATGGAGGGGAGACTATGGAAAGCAAACTGGTACAAGCACTGTTTCTTTTGGTAGTGGGAGTGGTGTTTTTTGTTGGCCTGCTCTTTGAAGAAAACATCAAAAAGTTTTTCAGGCGCGCACGCGACATTATAAGCGTGTTGTCGGTTCTACCGTTTATTCGCCTTTTTCGAGAAGATCCTGATGATCGTTGTGAATATGAAGAAGGATAAAAAGGAGGGGAGTGTCATGCAAAAGTTTCGTATTCTAAAGAGGATTTTACTTGGATTGTGGGAGCTAACAGTTATCGTTTGGTGGACCTTCGTATTCGTAGTGCTGTTCATTTGCGGGGCTTACGAGTATGACGACTGCCCAAGATCTCAAAAAAGACTTCTAACAAAAGGAGGTGTTAAATTTGTTTTCAGACAATATTTTAATCACAGCTTTAATACATCTTTTCATAATATTTATTGGCGTAGTTATGTGTCGGGGTACAATAAAAGAGTCTCCTTACACTGGCTATAAAACACCTTTTACTTTAGGCGTGTTCTGCAGCGCTGGTTTGTTTAGCTTTTCAATAATGGCTATGGCTATTAGTACTGCCAAACCACTTCCTACTTTCACGGCTTTTTTCTGGTTGACAGAGTGCTACATCCTTGGCTTGATAATAACTATTACACTCTACATATTTTTTCTCAAGTTAGAACAAAAAAATAATGCTTCATCACTCTAATTTTATGAGCGCACTCACAAAACAGCGTGTGCTGCGCTCTCCAACTTTGAAAATTCAAAAGCAAATGCTTTTTTTACAAATAAAAAATAATAATTACACTTTTTATGGAGGGTAAAATCATGAATAATTTTATTATTGGACAATTTGCAGTATCAGTTATTTTGATGTTTACAATGGCATTTTCATTAAAAAGTGAAAGGGGAGGACCAGAAGATAGTGTTCTAAGCGTTTGTGGCATCGTATGGCTTGTCGCACTAGTGACGGGTGTTGGCGCAATGTTCATTTTTAAAGACCCTTCTCTTCTTATAATTTCAACAATTGTTTGTGCCTTCCTGCCTGTTATGCCAATAATAGTTGGCGAAGGAGCGTAAAACTGACTAGAACCAATAACCATTTTTTGTGGGGGTGTTACCTATGGCTAGAGGGAAAAAAGGGGTGGCCTGGAAGACCTAAAAAGTGTTCTAATGAGCCAGGCTCTAAGGCGTGCAAGAAAACGCGCAAAAACAATGGGATGTATTGCGTTAATTGCGCTTACGCATAAGGGAGGTATTATATTATGGGATTAATTATTCGATTATTGGCTTTGGCTGCATTGTTACTCGTCATGCTTGTCGCTCCCGCCAGCAACCTATTACTTTTGTACTTGACAGCCAACATTCTAATAGAAAAAAGCCAGTATGCCATCATATTAATACCTGGCAGTCTATCATGCTTTCTTTTCTTAAACGCTCGGCTGTCACACGATGAGTTTTGGGATTGTTGGAGGCCAAAAAGCATAAGTGCTTATATTAAAGTGCTCAAGTATGTCAGGGTAAAAGTCAAATAATAATCCTTAGATTTTAATGATGGGGGTGAATTATGACGTTTAAAGATTTAATTGCAGGCTTTTTACTGGCAACACTTTTCTGGGCTGCTGCGGAACTTGCAGTTTTGGGTTATTGTATCGATGTTGGAGTGATCACCATAGAACAAGAGTCATCACAACCTTCAAAGCAAGAAGACACCATCAAAGCGTTGCCAAGTCAACTAAAACTCGTTTAAAAGAAAGGACTTTGTTATGAAGGAATTGTTAATCATTCAAACAGCATCCTTTGCTTGTGCGTGGATATTTTTTGCTTTTCTGGTTTTCGGCTCTTTTAGCCCTGTCAACTATTATGAAGAAGAAGAGGTAAGCTTGGCAAGGCGAATAACCTGGCTTGCTGGCTGCTTTCTAACTTCTGCCGGTTTATTTATCGGGGCCATTTTATCACTTATCATTGGCATCGGGCTCGTCTATACACCCTACAACTACGTTGTGGGTTATGAACTTTTTACCAGTGTGATGCTTTTTAGTGCTATCGTGTGGTTTTTGGGTATTCAACCAGATCCTATCGATCAGCTAAGGCCTTTTCACTATTAACAACTCACTTTTGTGAGAGAAAGGAAAAAAAGCCATGAGCCAGGGTCTTGAGAACCATGTCTTTGATAAGTTGAAGTGCACCCTAGACTGTTGCGGATTATCAGATGAGGGGAAAAAGCGTGTAGCAGAGTTGTTAGTAATTACATTTTCCAGAGCTACTAAACAAAATCAAGAATAATCTATCGATAAAAAGAAGCTTTGTATGTTTGGCTTCTTTTTTCGTTTTTTGTTTTCTATATTGAAAATAAAAACATTCAAAAATCGGTTTTTGTGCGGAAGAAGTTGGAATACCATGAAAAAACATCGAATCGGTTTATTACTGTTTGGTTGTAAACGCGTTAGTTTTATATATTATAAGCTCTTACTAATAACAAAACACTAGAGGTAATAGCAAAATGACCGACATCTTAAAAGACATTCAAGAAGCTAAAACAATCACATTAAAAGAATTAATCGGCGAAATCAACACATTAGTAAGTGAAAGACAACATCTCTCGAAAACATTACTTGATGAAATAGAAAAGATTTCTATGGCTGTCAACAGCGTATTAGTAAACGCTCGCGCAGTGCAGCCAACACCAGAACACTTAAAACTTGAACAAAAAAAAATCGAGCTAGAAGAACTTAAACTGCAAGAAAAACTCAATTGTTGGCGCGACATAGCACTATTAAAACGCGAACTACGCGAGGCCAGCAAAGAATTTAGGGGAGCTGAAAGTCGCTCACAATTAATTGACAGCCTATTAGAAAAATAAGCACGATGCAATCAAGCCTAACAGTCGAAGAACTATGTCGAAAACTAAAACCTGTTTTTGGCGACAAAATAGACAAGTTATACCTAAAGTATTCTTTAAGCGTTGATCGTGAAGAGCGCACAGAAATAGAACAAGCATTAAACGCGTTATATCACAAGCACATCAACGAAGAGATGATAACAGAAAAAGTACTTCTTGAACCCCCTTCTAAGGACATCAGTGACGGCCAATACCCTTTAGGCGTCATTCATTACGCCAAAAAAAACTTGTACCCCTTTTATCTGCGAGAAAAAGATTGGGTTCGACACGTTTGCGTCAGTGGAATGAGCGGCAGTGGAAAAACAACATTCGCCTATAATGTGTTAGGGGCTTTCGTGCTAAAAAAGAAACCATTCATAGTTTTCGATTGGAAAAAAAGTTTTAGGCCACTACTAAAAACAAATGAAAAAATGCTATTTTTTACTGTAGGCAACGAACGAGTAACAAATTTTTTCAAACTAAACATTAACAAACCACCAACAGGTGTTGGACCAAAAGAATGGATAGGAATACTTTGTGACATCATCAACGAAAGCTACTTTGCAAACTTTGGAGTTCATAAGATATTATCAGAAACACTCGATCAAGCATTCACAGATTTTGGAATATACAAAGGCAGTGAAAACTATCCAACATGGCTACAAATAAAAGATCGCTTAGAAGAAAAAGCCAACAACACAAAAGGCCGGCCAAACCGTGAAAACGAATGGTTAGCTTCGGCGTTAAGGATAGCTCATTCACTAACTTTTGGCGCTTTTGGCGAGAGCACAAGCTACAAAGGAAAAGATTTGATAGGTGTTGAAGACCTACTAACAAATCAAGTAGTCTTCGAACTAGACTCGCTCTCAACTAGTGAGAAAAAATTCTTTTGTGAATTCATTCTAACTTATATTTACAAAGCAAAAAAAAGCAATCCAAAAGCACTAACAAACACTTTTGAAAGCGCTATAATAGTAGACGAAGCACACAACATATTCTTAAAAGAAAGACCATCATTTCTAACAGAAACAATCACAGACATGATCTATCGAGAACTACGAGAGTACGGCATAGGACTCATTTGTTTAGACCAACACATAAGCAAACTATCAGAAGTCGTCGCTGGAAACAGCGCTTGCAACATAGCATTTCAGCAAATGCTACCACAAGACATAGAAACAGTCAGTGGCATAATGCAATTAAAAGATCACAAAAAATACTTTTCAATGCTGCCAGTAGGAACAGCAATAGTAAAACTAGCAGAGCGTTATTACAGACCATTCTTAATCAAAGTACCGTTCATCGACATCAAAAAAAACAGATATTCGGACGAAGAACTAGAAAGTTTAATGAGCGAGCGAATGAAATTTGCTCGCAGAATGGTATTATTTGATCAAAGTGTAAAACCAGAAAAACTAGTAGAAAACACGAAAAAATTAGACGGAATACTAAAAAGTCAAGGCATCAAACCAACAAACGAATTCTTAGAGACAGAAAGCAACACAATGCTAGCACAACAAAGCATAACACAAAAACCACTCACTTTTGAACTAGGTAATGACATGATAGGAAAAATAGTCGACAAAATAAGCCAAAATCCCATCAAAACAACACCAAAAGAACCAATAAGTGACGAATTAGAACTAGAAAATGATAACGTTTATAAATATCCTATCGACAATAGTATACTTACAAATAAAATATCAATAGAAGAAGAACTCTTCCTCTCAACCCTACAAGGTGAGACCGAAGGTCTTCCAACGACACTACTATACCAAAAACTAAACAGTCTATCAACACGCAAAGCCAACACGATAAAGAAAAAACTTATCGAACAAGGCAAGGTAGAAGAAGTGGTCGAAAAAACCGCGAGCGGTTGGAAGAAAAAACTTTCACTAACCGAAATCGGAGTACAAATTCTAGAAAAACAATAGAACGCGCAAATTAAAAACATGCGGAAAACCTTGGAAAACGCTGAAAAACCCAAAATTTGTTTTTGGAGGCAGTTATGAAAAAAGAAGTGAAACAAATAAAATTCACCAAAGTATCACTAGAAGAAGCAAACAGGCGACTATCAGAATCAGCACAAAAAATGGCCGAAGCGCGAGAGCACAGCGAAAAAATAAATCGATTAACACCAGAAGACCTCGAAAAAATCTATTATTAATCAAATGTGAAAAGGAGCCTTCACTTTTTTTCACCAAAACAAAAAGGAGGGAGGAAATGACAAAGCGGGGAATCGTTGTTTTTGCTATGTTTGCCAGCTTCTATTTTTTTTATCTAGGCCCTATATTTAATTAAGAAATAAGGAGAGGGTGATGGCAGATCCGAATTCTGTAACATGGATTTTTCCAACAGTCTTTTCATACGGCGCTTACATTTTAATCATGATAACTATGGGAGGTAAAAACAAAAAAGACGGAGGTGAGTGATGGGGGACATGAGCTTTGAAATGAACGCATTAAAAAAAGCAGTAAGCAACTGGGACTTTCTTAAGTACATTGAGTGCACAGCGTTCATCATATTACTACTCGTAGCAATCTACATCCTAAGCCGGAGCTTTAAAAAAACCCCTTCAGCAAAATAACAATAGCGCGATGACTAAAACTTTTTTGTGAGCTGTCGGACCAAAAACAAACACTTAAGTTTTGTGGTCGCTCCAAACTAGTAAAAGTCAGCGCTTAGAAATAGTACTGCCAGTACAACATGGTCTTTTTCACAACATCTTGTTAAAACAGTAGTACCTCCTTTTAGGGGCTCATAACATTGGGTTGTGAGCTCCGCTTACAAATAAGAGCTTTTCAAGCTCTTCAAAATACAAACCTTGCATGCGGGATAGTCCTGCAAGCAACAACAGAGAAAGGAGTGTTCAATGGCGGACAATAGAGAGGCTATGACTACTGATACTGGCGGGGGGAACGGAAAAAGAATCAAGGATCGTCCCCATATGCGTCCACGCCACGACCCTGTATTTCAACAGCAGGCAAGAGTGTGCATCGATGGCGCCGGCCAAGTGCTCGGTCATAGTCTTTCACCAGACCAGCTCACGAGAGCTAAAAGGAGGATAGAATATTGAAAAAATTCTACATTATCATGTTGGCAATGGTGCCTGCGATGGCGGCGTTCGCCACCGTCCTGCTCTGAGGATATTCGACGTGTTTTTTGCAGGATTTACCTAGCTACCTAAAAAATTATGGACTAACCCTACCAAAACCGGATAAACCCGGCAAATCTCGCCAGAAACGAGATGGAACGAAGTACTGTTCAACTAAAAGTTGACTTTGGCCAGTCAAAACAAAAAATTAGCCAGTGACAGTCCTAGCCCTAAAGCAGTCACTAAAAAAAGGGTCGGTCCTTCAAAGCACCTAAACGCCGGGACAATAGCGAGTAGTTCAAAGCGGACGCTCGTGTCTGGTGTGTTGGACCGTGAAAGCACGGCGCAAGAAAGAACAGAGAAACAACTCCTTAACATGAGACAAGGAGGAAACAAATGGACAAGACACTCGTGATGGCCTGCCGCGGCAGTCCTGTCTCCAACGCCAGTTCAAGGATGAAGATGCGGCGCCATGACGCCATTGCCCAGGCAAACAATGCCGAGAAGGGGCAGCGCCAGTGATCAATTCGACGTGAAAACCCGGAGGATTTTTCAAATGGTCTCCTGTTTAAACGGGCTCTAAACCCGTAAAAGAGTACAGTATTAGAAGATCTCCGAAGCGGCCTGCAATCCAAAAAGGTCAAACAAGGACTAAACATTTGAAAGGGGGAATGAGGTGCGAAGAATTCTACTACTCCACATGCCTAACGCAGATATCCTAGGCCTTGCATGAAAGATGTCAGCGCTTTCCGCTGCAAAGAGTAGACACCAACTCACTAGGAGAGATTGCCTTGAACAACAAGACCTCTCCTATTACCTAAACCATAACCCACAACATCAAGGAAAAATACACCAAAGAAAAAAAGGCTCTACTTTTCTCAACCTTGCCCCAGTAACTGTTTTTTTCTGGGCTAAAGAGAAAGGAGGTAATGGACATGAAAAAGTTGTCCATTATCTTGTTGGCGCTTGCCCTCGCACTTGTGATGACGATACCCGCGATGGCAGCCATGACCCAGGACATGATCAGAGGTCCGACTGCCAGTGGCACGGCCCTCCTGACCGCGCAAGAAGCCCTCGACATCGGAATGAGCGCGGAGATCTCCCGCGATATGATCGCACCCTCATATGAAGCCATTAATCCGCTCGTCAAAGAAGTGGTACTGGCTGAAGAGGAAATCCTCGACACCGGACGAATCCAAGCAACCTTGGAGGTGTTGTCGCCTGTTACCGAAGTGTTTTTCGCCTCTGGTTCCGACGTCATCGCCATTGACGGCCTCCTTTACGGCGCTCTACCCCAAGCAACCTCGGAGGTGTTGCCGGCCTGTACTCTTGCAGTGAACACCCTTCGTAATGTCATGGCAGGCACCGCCGAGATGGCCTTTGACACCTCCTAAAGGAAGATCATCCTGGAGTGTTGAAAAGGCACTGTAACACTTAAGGGCGCTCCTAATAACTACCAGAAATGGAGTGTTGGGAGCGCCCTTTTTTTAGGAGGTGATACTACCCAAAAAAACTAATTCTGCAGAGAGGAGGTGAAAAACAATGGGTAAAAGAGAAGACATGGGCGGATATGTCCAGTACAATAATCCCATAGATGGAACCACTCGCCAGTATCCAAAAGATGAAGCAGGCAATACCAATGAGTCCACAAGTCAGACAATTCATCACGAAAGCGGTAATGTAACAGACTCTCGTGGCGACATCGTCGGCAATGTTAAGGACAAATAAAATAATTATTTTTTTGTTTTTGGAAAAACTTTGAACTCTTAATTAATTGTGAAATTAAAAATTAGCACGGCTTTTTTGTGCTTTAAATATTGTAAAAACTACTTTTGACGCGTCTCAAAACTTTTTGGGATGCTTCTTTTTTTCTTGTGTTGCTTTCTAACACTCTTTGTGAGCTTGGTGCGATGAGAGTTGCGGGCTCTTGTTAAAGGTTCAACTCCTTACAAGCAAAAAGTGTTTTGAAAGGGGCTTTTCCTCCTTAAGTTGTTGATAGGAAAAGTTCGGTTGCGACCACTCCGGGTTGAGGGTGTCGGGAAAGCCTTGCTTTTCATGATTCCTCCAAGGCAGGGCTCTCCCTTCACCCAACACAAAATAAGTTATGGGTGCTGTGCGGAATCTAATATAATGTGAAAGGGTTTCCGTTAGTTTGCAGAGGACTGGAGACGGCCTCTTAAAAAAATAATATGTTGTGAAATTCTTTCCTGGGCTTAGCCTGTCAGGTCTGCATCCTGACCTGAGACTGTTCCGTACAGCACCTGTTTATACCCTTTGACCGATCAGACCACCTGAACCTCGCGGGCCCTCTACAAGGGAGAAAAGAGGATAAGTCTTGGTGGATCGAAGAGTCTGATAGGGAACAATAATCTTATGAGGTGGCTGGCAGTTAAAAGATCTTAGCAATTCGTTCTTCTCGCACCCGCCAACCAACCAGTTGGCTTGCGAAATAAAGCGCTGCAATCGCCTGCCATAAGGTGATAACCGAGCCATATTAAACTGTGACTTCCCAACAGAAAAAAGGCCTTTATGCCCTTCTTCTGGAGCCTTCGAAACATAGGGGGTTATCTGGGGATGACAGTCTTGTGGGAAGTAACATAAAAATAAAAAAAAGGCGCTCGGTCTTGACAGCCCAACGCGTTGCCAAAGAACTATACTAACTCGCCAGTCACCTCTCCAATTACCCCCAGCAGCACCCCCAGACCCGGAGCATAAAGCAAAGTGCATTGTGCTCCGGGTCAACACTTGCTTTTGAGAGCTTTCGGGCCAGCAGAAAAAAAAGTTTTTGGTGCTTGGTGCTATAAGAGGTTCATACCCTCTTACTAATAGGGTTCGAATCCCTTACCAAAGCTTTAGCTAGCAAGGAGGCTGCTTCTTCCACCATCTCTCCTAGCTGGCACCCTTGTGGATGGCCAAAGGCTCTTAAGAGAAAGGGTGATTTCTCAGTTCTCAAGAAAAAGGAGTCCTTGACCTCTCCTATTCTGCTTGAGATCTTGAGAAGTCTCTCCTGGTCCAGCGCTGACACCTCGGAATTTTTCTGCCGATTTCTTCGCCGGGGTGTCAGCGCGTTTTTCTAGCCATTACTTGCTATGTTTTTGGCCCCCAACAAAAGCGTTGCAAGTTTTTGGTAGTGGTTTATTTGCGGGCTTACAGGCACACCCCCTTACCAAGCGGCCACCCGTGCCTGTAAGCTCGCACCTTAAAAAAAAGTTTTTTTTATGCAATTTTGAAAGAGTGGCCATCCCGTCATACGGGTTTTGTGTCTTAACATTCTCCTTCTTGTGAGGCGAAGCTGTCACTAGTCCCTTCTTCCGATCTTTTGACTGGTGAACGGTTAAAAGACACACCCTCCTGTTATTGGGAACTCGAGGTCTACACCTTCCTTTGTGGCGGGGTGGCCGCTCATTCGATTAAAGGTGTGGTGGTGTCGCCAGAGAAAAAAAGCAGAAAGGAACTCGCTGCCTCTCTGTTGGAATGACGTCGCTGGCGGTACCACCGCTCGTTTGAGAAAAATCGCTGAAAACAAAAAAAGGAGGAAAACTAATGGGTCATCATGATACAGATTGTGACAGTCCAAGGTTTCGAAGTGACCCTAGCATTTATGCTGGTGCTGGTGGTCTAAATCGCGATACTATAAAAACGTTCTATGATCGCTGTACAGATTGTGGAGCTAAAACTGAGTTTAAAGTTAGTTGGGGCGATCTTAACACCTTTGAGCGGCTTTGTGTGAACTGTCGTGAAAAAAAATAAGAAGCCTTTTGTATTTTGGCTTCTTTTTTTCACTATTTCTTTTCTATATTGAAAATAATTACTTGAAAAAAAAGGTTTTTTAGCCAAACCAGCTTCCGAGTCCTACTTGTTTGTCTACTTCTTTGCCAAAATTATCCTCAAACCGAACTTTTGTCAACTCCAAAGATTGCCGCAGGTATGCTCCTACATTATATTGTTTAGCTAATGAAATTGAAGGCTCTAAATATTTTGCAATACTGCCCTCTGAAATTGTAAAAATAATTCTGCCGCCACAATTGGTGCATTTTCCAACTAGTGGCGGGCGACGATACTTGTCATTACACGCCACACATCGAAATTTTTGCATTGAAAACTTTCTTAAATTTCCTTTAATATCGCGCAAGAAATGTTTTTCAATTACAAGTTTTGCAACTCCGGCTTCGTCAACAGCATTAATTTTTTCTGCTAAAATCATTTGACCTTTTAGTTTTTCCTCCATTGTGGGAAGCAACTTATAAGCAGAGCATAAAACACCATCATTTAAGTTTGTAGTATCATGAGTATAGCCCATGCCTTCGTACTGTGAAACTTTGTTCAACTCATCTTTTATAGTGTTAATTTTAACATCCCAAGGGTTCTTATAATCGAGTGCTGCCTCGTAAAACTCCAAAGGATAATTCCAAACTCTATCAACATCAAAAGCCATGTCATCAACTTCTGCAGGTGTTAAGACAGTAGTCAAAACCAGTGGAGCGTCCATTGTACCGCCACGATGTGATGGCAGGTACTTGCGACTAAAGTTTACAAAAGCGTCCATAAGTAAAATAAAACAGCTCTCATCGCCATCAACGTCGCGACGCATTGCAGCATGATATAATGGGTGCGCAAAAAAACCTTGTGTTTTTGTAAACCCTATGATTCTTCCAACACTCCCCGCACTAGTGTGCGGCGCAAGACCAATGATTAAATGTCCTACTAAATCATCCGGAGATTTTAAATTATAAAACGGTTTTTGACCATACAATTTTACTAGTTCTTCATCTATAAAACGAGTAATTTTGAACAACACTTCATCAGCAGGCTTGTCTGGGCTATCAGGACAGCAAGGAAGTAAAACATCTTGAGGTTTTAATTCTAACACTTGATCCTCAGAATCTAATGCTTTGCCAAAAACATCAATAGTGTAGCCTAACTCTTGTAATTTCTGTACGCTAACACGTATTTCTTTTGGTTTAAAATGTGTTATTGCAAGCTCGCTAGCATCATAGCGCACAGTACCATCTTTGTTAACGTGAACATCGTGAACAGCTCTCAGTATGCCTTTTGCTAAATGTTCTTGAGAGTGCTCTACATTACTAGTTCCCCTAACACCCTTTATTAAATCAGGATATTGTTTCATTTTAAGCTTTTTTAATGCTTGATTGAAATGATATTTAATGTCAATCTCTCTAGAAACATACGGCAAAGAAATGTGCACTTCTTTTTCTCCAGTATTTTTATTCACTCCTGTTTTATCACATGGTAAATCAGAAATTGCCCTGCAATCAAGACAATGGTATTGTTTTATTGTTTTTGTTTCGCAATCTTCACAAATCGTGTTGATGGTTTGCTTAGCACATTTTTCGCATTTATAGATTGGAAAACTGCTGGTTATTTTGCCAACGTCAAGTGCTGATTGAAAACACCTCAGTCGTCCTCCTTCTTCACCAACAGGAAATAATACGTGCGGGCTGCCTATAAGTTTTCGCATCTTGGCCTTTTCTGGCCTTCCCATTCTAGAACCAACAAAAATTCCGGCTTTATCGCGCAACACTATTTTTGAGTGCTTGTTTAAAAAATCTAATGCGTCAGCACTGTTTTCTTGCACTAACGTCTTTGGTGTTAACAATTCGTTTGTTAACAAATATTTTAGTATTATTGCAGGATCATCTTTTAAAACTATAAACTCATTAGTTGCCACGGTGTGTTCAACTCCCAAAACTTCGAGTATTTCTTTTAATTCTTTGTCAAGTGGCATCACAATTTTTGTCAAATCACTGCTTGGTTGCGAAGGAGCTTTCAGTAAAGAGTCTTTTAATGTTAGTAATTGTTGTGAACTAATAAGCTTAAAAAAATAAGTGTGTGATGGGTGCAATGGAATTTTTAGTTTTTCACAAAATAGTATAGCGGTTTTAGCGTCAGGCCAAGCTCTTAATGGTTTGTCAAGCATTAATTGTAAAGTGTCAACATCAAGGCCTAAAAACCCTGCTAGTTGCTGTGTAGTATACTCACTAAAAAGTTCTTTTGCTGCTTTTTTAAACTCTAAAATCCACCATTCCTCGACATACCCTGGAGGCACTAAAACGTGCGCCCTGTTTAAAAAATCACCATAATTTACAAGCACATCTCCCAAATACAATATTTTACTGACTTGTTTTTTGTACTGTTTAGCTATTTGCGCATTATTAAATTTTTTTACGCTACCATCAACAAGTTTTACTATTGGTCCTTCGATGCTATCGCATGGAGTAAATGTTGTTCCTTTACCCGGGCGCTCAATTTTTAATTGTGTTCCTGTAGCAATATAATCATCTAACACTTGCATTGTCGCCGGGCTGATACTATCACCAGAATAACCACTAGTTCGAGAGCGACCGTAGCGCAAGCGAAACCCTCCTGGGCGCATCGGATAGCCTAAAACTGGCCTGCCAGCAACCAAGTCTGCAATAAAAGTATAATCAGGAGTTACTTTCTCACTTGCCCCTTTTGTTTTTTCACCATGAGACTTAACTTTTTTTTGAATTTTCAAAAAATCTTTTAGAAAACTCCAATGTCCCATCTCAAAATCTTCACCCCACTCTTCAATTTGGCGCCATAATTTTGGAGCTTTTAGCGGAATACAACTCGAGTGCATCAAGCAAAAACCATTTCTAATACGATTAGTGCTAACACGTGGCAAGTCTTTATAGTTTGAAACTTCAATTTTTTCAGATGGGTCTCCTGCAATTTCAACAGGCAAGTTTACAACAATAAAGTCTGCTTCTTCTTTTGATGGAAAATATTGCAAGTTAGTAACACGCTCATGATAATCTGTCAGTTCAGTAAAACAACGAGCTATTTCTTTATCATCAGGATCGTATGTTTTATAACCCATTTTTTTTCTTATAAAATCTGCAATTATCACACTAACTGACGCTGCCGTGCCACCAGCATTACGTATTGGTCCAGAATAATTCAGACAAAAGTATTGCCCTGTACCATCACGACGATTTTTAAGCTCTAAATTCACAAATCCGTCAAGCGGACTGCTAACAACTCCTACAGTGACGTACGCAAAGCCTGTTTTAATGCCCATTTCCATAGCTTCGATTTTGTCTTTAAACTTGCAAAATTTTTCTTGTGCTACTTCTAAAGCTATTTGCAATGCCACGCGCCAATCCAAAATACCGTACTGTTTTTCTAATTCTATAATGCGCTTTACAGCACCATCACTTTGGGCAAGTTGTGGGGCGACAACAGAAATTATTCCAACAACACGCTCTGCCATGTTTTTTGCAAGCACGATTTCAACATCAGGCACCGGATCGTAACCTTTAGCGCGAGCTTTTTTGGCGTGCACAAAAGCGCTCTGCGTTTTACTCGTTAACTCTTTAAAATATTCAATCATTTGAGGGCTTGCTTGCACTATTTTAATCACTTCCAAACTTCAAAATTTTGACGTCGCGAGTTTGTAAATTAACTATTGGAACACGTGAGGGTTGAATTTTTTCATGGCCTGTTTTTATTTGAAAATCAGTCATTGGCTCCCAACAACTACCACAAATCATTGTAACATTTCGATAATTAGCCGCCGAGGTATAATGAATATGACCAGTTAAAAAAAAGTCCGGTACCTGGCTGATTACTAAATTATCGTTTTTTGGGTCTGGCACGTAAAGTGTTGAAGAGTGCGTAGGTGCTAGATGACGACGTTGCAATAAATATTTCATTACCAAGTCAGCCCTTTCATACCCGCCATTTTGTCGCAGCGTTGCAACATTATTTACGTAATATACAAGACTATAACCATGATACATTAACATATTGAAACCTGAAAAATCTTTTGTGCCACCAAAATTAATAATTGCTGGATTACTAACAAAAGTAAGATTTGACATTTTAAAAAGTTCTGGTGCGAAACTTTCATTAAGTACTGGTTGTGGCTCTGACATTCTCATAGGATCGTGATTGCCTGCTTGAACAATAATTTGAATATTTTTTGGAATCAAAGCCAATAATTCAGTGCATTTTTGGTATTGTTTGTAAATATCGTCTATTTTCAAATCGTCTTCCATTCCAGGATAAATTCCTATTCCCGCAACTAAATCTCCAGCAATAAAAATATAGCTTACTTTACTAGCAATACTTTTTTGTTCGTCACTGCCAACCTCGCCACGAAGCCATTTGATAAATTTTAGAAAATCTTCTTCTAAAAATAAACCGCTACCAACATGCAAATCACTCAAAAATAGTGCGTATTCTTCTACTGGACTTTTTTTTAGTTCTTTGTGGATTGGGATGTCTGGCAAAAAAACATTATTTGCGAAAATGATTTTTTCTCCGCTAGTACCACTTATTCCAATGACTTCGTCTTCAACACAATTGTTTACCATGTCAAAAATGTCTGGTTTGTTTTTGTTTACAATAACACCTATCTCGCCTGTTGGATCTTCAATTACCAATCTAATGTTATTGTTTTTTGTTATGTTTTTTTCTTTGATCAGTCCTATGCATGCTACACTTTCACGGTCTTTTTTGTTTAATATTTTATTAATACTAATAGAGCTTTGTAATTCTTGACGGTTCATCAATATATTTTTTAGTGCTTTATAGCGAACAGTAAAATACCCGACAAAATCGCTAACGTCTCGCTTGCGACTTTTTTCAGCATAATTAAAAATAATATTTACTGGTCTTAAATTGCTATTAACAAGAGTTTCCGGTTTTTTTGGCTCTGGTGTACTCGCATAATCAAGCATTTTGTCATAGACCGGAGCACTGCCCTTTTTTTCTAGTTGTACACGATTTTTTTCAAGCTCTTGCCAATTAAAATCGTCAATACCCCCATCTAAGAGTTTTTCAACATCCTCATTTAATACTGTTACTTGTGAGGTGTCAGTTTTTTCTAAAATTTTATCATAGATTACACTAGCTTTTTGTTCGTCGTCAATCTTATCTAATAATTCTTTGTTTATCAACAAATTATTTTTTAATAGTAAGTTGACGATTTTTTTCTTTTTTTCAAAAAGTACTATTTCTTGGCTCATGTTACAATCCCAAACTAGTATCTAATAATTCTTTAATTTTTGATTCAACGCTTTTACCAACATTAAAGTTTATTTCTCGAGTCCTACCATAGCGTCCTTTTGAGATGACTTTAGCGGTTATTATTCCAAGCATGTCCATCTCAGCGATAATGTCTGATAAACGCCTTTGTGTTAATGGTCGCAGACCTATTTTTTTACAAAGTGCTTTGTAATGCTCGTATACGTCCCCTGTGAAAATTGTTCTGTTGCCTTTACTTTTTACTGCTGAAATGCTATAAAGTGTTGCTTGAAATTGTTTTGGCTGCAATCGTACAATATCTTGTATTCTGTCACGCTCTATTTTTTCTTCTGCGTCATCAATATTGGCGATTGTTACTTTTTCTTTGCCGTCACGCTCTGCTATCTCACCTGCAACACGCAACAATTCTAAAGCTCTCCGCGCATCGCCATGTTCTCTTGCGGCGTACGCTGCACATTTTTCTAGTACTCCTTCTTCTAATACTTCTTTTTTGAAAGCGTTTTTTGCTCTGTCGCGCAAAATATTTTGTATTTGTAGGGCGTTGTATGGTGGAAATATTATTTCTTCCTCGGAGAGCGAGCTTTTGACGCGAGGATCTAATCCGTCAGAAAAAATCAGATCATTAGATATTCCAATGATTGATATTTGAGCTTTTTTAAGTTCTGAATTGACACGCGTTAAATTGTATAATATTTCATCGCCTGCTTTTTTTACTAGTTGATCAATCTCATCAAGTATTAGTATTACAACGCGTTCTTTGCTGTCAACAGTGTTAAAAAATATATTGTAAACCTCGTCTGTTGGAAGGCCTGTCGGAGGTATTTCTTTTCCAAACTCGCGGGCTAGTTGTGCTATAAGGCGGTATTCTGTGTCAGCAACTTTTTTTAGTTTGCAATTAATATAATATATTTCAACAGGGATGTTGTTATCACCTGCTATTTCTGTTATTTTTTCAGTCGTGTGTTTTATTGAGAGTGTTTTTCCAGTGCCTGTTTTTCCATAAACAAATAAATTTGATGGTTTTTCTGTTTTTAGTGATGGTGCTAGAATTTTTGCTATTTGTTCTATTTGTTCGTCACGATGACTGATGTTTTCTGGAATGTAGCTTGATTGTAATACTTTTTTATTTTCGAATAAGCTATCCGATGCTATAAATTTTTCAAAAAATCCTGTTAGTCCTTTTGTTTTCATTAACCTCTACCCCCTCAATAAAGTGTTATCATTTTTTTAAAAGTGAATTCCATGAGAAACATAGGTATTTAAATTTTGTTGTTTTATAAAATACACACCCTATTGTTTCTTTTGGAAATTTTCATACAAAAAAAAATCGGTGTTTTGTTATTTTAGTTAAAAAAATGCAAAACTCGAAAATAACTTTTTGATATTATATAATGTTTAATAAATTATTAATAATATATTTTATATTATATATATTATTTAACTTTCTATTTTTTTGACTGAAAAATATTTTTTCAATATAGAAAATATAATATTATATTATATATATTATATTATATATTATATAAATATATATTTATATTATATATATTAAAGTAAAGTAAAAGAATAGGATTCTATCACGCTAAACAATGACAGTAGAGTGTTTTTTTCAAAAAAGTGTTTTTTTTTCAATTTCAACCTCCAAACGAAACAAAGGTGTCTGTCAAAGCCAAAAATATACACTTTTTTCATTAATAAACATAAAAAATCTTTTACTATCAACCAGTAGTTAAAAAACCGAAAGCTTTTTATATAAAATAACACTTTTCGTCTAAAAAAGCATAACAATAATACTTATCAGAGGCTTAAAAAATATGATAGTTGATAACAACTTTTTAAAAAAAATACGTGACTTTGGACTGAACTCCTACGAAGCAAAGATTTGGACTGCTTTATTATCGCGTGGTGTTTCGACAGCAGGAGAATTATCAGACATTGCCAATGTTCCACGATCACGATCATA
>JAAOYA010000006.1 GCA_018221105.1 Candidatus Woesearchaeota archaeon
ATTAACATTACAAAAACGCATTTTTTCTTGATAGCTACAATTATGGCTCTTTTGGCGGCTGGAGTTCTAACAATTGCTTATGGTAGCGGTCACACAGCAGATTATGTAGGTCATACTTTAAACGAGTTACAAGGTGCCGACAGTGATGGTGACGGAGTGATAGACAACATAGAACTCGGTAGAAATAATTGTGCGTGGACTACAGAATCAAGATGTAATCAATGTGTAAGAGAATATTTTTGTGGCGCTGGAGAATACGTTGCGGGAGTTCGACACGTAAGCTCGGGAGAAACCCACTTAGACTCCGTCCAAGTTTATTGTTGTTCTGTAAAATAGTTTTTTTCACAAACCTTTAAATAAAAAAATTCTAGTTCTAATAGTATGTTTGAAGACATAGTACTGCCACAAGACAATGAACAAGAGCTTGCCAGCATGGCAAAAAAACTAGGATATGACAAGTTATGGCTAGCTTATAGCATAAAAGATTATGAGGGAAAAAAAGACACTGCAAAAAAAATCAAAGACTTGAACTGTCAAGCCTGCATTATATGCGAGCAAAAAGACTTGCAAAAAGCACAAAAGCACAAAACTTTGATTATAGTAAAAAATAGTGATAAGAATCGTCAAGTAATAGAAAAGTCAAAAGCAAACTACATAGTGGGAATTGAACAAGTAGAGCGCAATGACGCAATGCACCACCGCCATAGTGGCATCAATCAAGTGCTAGCAAAACTATTAAAACAAAAAAACAAAGGCTTAATCTTTTCACTAGCAGACATTTTTGAAAGTGATAAGCAATCACAACTCTTGGGTCGGATAAGTCAAAACATCAAATTCGCACGAAAATTTCAGTTCAAAACAAAAATAGCAAGTTTTGCAAGCAACCCTTATTCTATGAGAGCGCCAAAAGATTTGATAAGCCTGTTCATTTCATTAGGTATGTCGCCAGGAGAAGCAAAAAAATCTTTAGAAAACATAAAATAATACGACAACCAACAAAATCATCAAAGTAGAATACACCATTGCAATGTGCTTATTATTGAACAAAAAATTATCAAACAAACTACTATGATGGTGTACTATAAGATTTTTATTAACAATTGATTGTTCCTTAAAGGCTTTCTTGATTATATTATCAACATTTTTAGTATCATGATCTAATGCCAGCATTGCACTGCGAAGTTTTTGTGGACTAAAACCCTTTTGTAAGCCAGTTCTAGCGTATTCGAGCAAAATTTTACTTGTCATGAAGTTTTCTATTGAATGGCGCTTGCTTAAATACTTTTTGATTAGTTTTAGACGGCAAAAAGTGGAAATCTTTAAATACTACAACCATCACAACAAAACACAAGCAACAAAAGAGGATAAACAATGCGCTCACAGACAAAAAAAATAGTAATACTTCTAACAATACTAACACTATTAATTGCTACCAGCGCAACAGCAAAAATCGCGTTTGTGCCATTGCCATTAGAAGAAACTTATGTTATTGGACCGCTAGAGAACACTGCTGAATACACTGGTGGTGATGAATGTGATAGAAGCGGAGGTTACCGTTTTGACTGTGAGCCAACATGCGATGTACACTTTTTATCAAATAGGGCGTTACAGTATAAGCCGGTCCACTTAAAAGATGAAATAGGAACAATTCAAAGTGTGAGATTTGCAAGATACGAGTGTACTGCTACATCAACTGATTCTGATGGATTAGTTTCTTGTTCAACCTATGGTTGGGTAACTAGAACTTTACTCGCAACTAACTACGACCCAGATACCACAATCAGAATGGGAGACACAAGTGATTCAAACAATGGCATTAATTGTTGGGCTTACAAAGTAGCAGATGTAGACTTAGATAATGATGGTCTTTTAGCATGTACTGCTGAAGAACTAGCAAAGCCAATAAACGAGCGTGTCACTTGCGATTGTGATGATAGTGATAGCGCAAAAAATAATGTTGAAATATGCGAAGATACTATAGATAATGATTGTGATACTGCAACAAGCGATAGCCTTGATGATGGACAATGCGTTGCCACTTGTGCTCTAGCAGAAGCCGGAAGTTTTTTTGCAGGGGGCAAAATTTGTGCAGAAGAAGAATTATACTCTAACATTTTCAATTATTTTCCGGCAGGAACACAAGGATTATTTAGTACCAAATCATCAGTTGACAGCACAAACGTCAATGTTTTTGATGCTATAAGTGACGGTGCTAACTGGCACAAATGCATAGCTAACACTGATAGAACAACAACTTGGGTGCACCAAGATTCAACAACAAGCCCTGGCGGACCTTCAACAAACGCCATACCTGATTGTGCAATAAACTGTGATAATGCCTTTTTTATAGGAAGTTCTCAAAACAATCAAGGAAGTCTAGGAGGCGGACAAACACCCACAAGCATACAAGTGGTCAGTTCTAACTCATTGTTAGATAATATTTTAACAACAGAACAAGCCACAGAACCTGTCGACCCAACACTTGATGATAATCAAACAGATACAGGCCAAGAAAGCGAAACAAACCCACGACAACTTGATGAAATATTGCCTGATGCTTCAACAGACTTTAACGATGTGAAAAATCGCTTTAATTGTTACTATGAAGATGGCATAGAAAATAATGTTATAACACCAAAAGGAGTGATAGCAGAATGTTGCGGTGACAGTTTTGATGATTGCACCCAATCGAACACTCAATACACACAATTAAACCCTAACACTAAAATACGCCGCTCAGGAATGACACCACAAATACTACAAGATTATTATGGTGGAGCAACAGAGAATGCAGTACTGCAATTATTATTTAATAGTGATTATACTTCTGGACCGTACGCTTTTAGCATTCCACATTATTGGGAAGGTGTTAACTACCAAAATGCTAATAGTATTCCATCACTAAGAATCACTAACTGGCAAGACTATCAAAACCTAGAATTTGATATTTTCTTGCTAACAAGCAATGAATTAAAATTGATGATTTACAAAGATGATGGCACACATGACTTTTTGGATGATATTAACTCTTATGTTCAAGGAGGAGACACTAACCCAAACATTGTGTTTAATGATAAACTAATAGCTTATTCGACAAACGGTAATGAACTTGGACGATGGCATCATATTAAAATACCTTTAAGTTTGATAGACACTGCAGAACCAATAGCTTTTTTATCATTGAGCGTGGATAACAATGTTCTGCGATCAAATGTTGAACAAACCTTTGGCAATGATAGACCATTTCAGTCAGAAACAGGAGTTAATATAATAAATGTGATAGGCCTTGACAGACTAATACTAACAAATGTTGACACGCAAATTTGTGCAGGAGATACTAATCTTAACTGGATTACAAATGATTTAGACCAGGACGCTTGGGCCTGCAACGGCGTAACAAGTTTTGGTCACACAGGACTAACAGGACAAGACGCTTGCTGTGGTGATGATGGAGATTTCAATACCAAAGAGTATTCTTCAGGCGGAGATTATGGCGGTTGTTGGAATAACAACTATGTAGCTGAAGATACAATAATTCCAATAATACTAAGACAATGAACAAAAAAATAATATTAAAACTGGTAACAAGTTCACTATTAGTTTTACTACTAATGATTATACTATCAAGTTTTGTAACAGCTGCGGGCGGGTGTGCAGATTTTAATAATAATGGTGAAGTAGACGTTGAGCGATTATTCGATACTTACCCGCGATGTTATAATGGGTGGGGTGATGAGCGCAATAAATGGTTAAATTGTGGCAGTGAAGATACTGTAGCTTTTTGCAATACTCAATGTGTTGGCATGGGCTACGATGGCGCTAGAGCAATGGACTGTATTCAAGGATCTGACAGCCCTTGGGGTTGTTCATTAGACCCTTATATTTCATACTTGCAATGTACTTGTTATGATGACAGATATTCAGACCTTTGGTATTTAGAAAGGTATTATGGTAGAACAGGAATAACTTATTCAAGCGGCTATAATAGGTATGACTTGAACAACGATGGTTCAATCAATGTAAATGATAGAACAGAAGTTTTCAACGTGCAAAGAACTACTTATCCTTCAAGCGAGCCAGAAATATGTGACGGTCTAGATAATGATTGTGATCGTACAGTTGACGAAACCTGTGATGATGATAATGATAATTACTGTGATGATTTAATAACCTATGATGGTGATGCTGCAACTTGTACTAGAGGACAAAACGATTGTAATGATCAAGACCGATTAATTCCAAGCGGTGAAAGTTGTATGGACTTCATAGACAATGACTGTGACGGCCTAATTGACTTTCAAGACCTTGATTGTCACGTTGACCTTGATAACGATGGTTTTAACGCAACAATTGATTGTGATGATAGTAATATAAACATTAACCCTGCAGTTCGCGAACTACAAGGCAACGGTATTGATGATAATTGTAATGGTGATATTGACGAAGACCCTAATAGATTACTAGATTGTTCTTTTACCCAAAATAATATTCTTTGCCAAGCAGATGAACTGTGCGTATTGAAATTATCAGATACTTTTAATGCTCAAGCTTCAACATGTCAAAGCAATTACCCGAACAGTTTATGTTGTAAAGCTGATGGTGTAACATTAAATGTTACAGACTTAAATCCTTTCATAAGATTATCAAGTGCTACAAATGCCCACTTGCAAGCAGGAGATTATCCAAACCAAGCAGAACACTACCCAGTGCCAATAGGTCTTAGTGCTGGAGCCGAAAATCCAGTAGTTTGTCGCACAACAAGAGACGCTTGCACACCACAAGAAGAACATATGCTATCAATAAATGATGAAACAAATGCTCACGGAGCAATTGGAGATGATTATGATGTGAAAGTCTGCTGTAAGTTTGGAACACGCACTAACCTATTGTATTATGGTGGAGGATTTTTGAGTTGCAACCAAGAAGACACATTAGAAAGCATTCGTGACGAGTTCGAAGCTAATGGCTTAGCACGTGGCGATGTTGATAATAGAAACACTTGTGATGCTGTAGGAACACACTTTTGTGATGGTAACCAGTGGAGCCAAGAAGGAGTACAAGACACAATAGAAGACATTTATTATCCTGCAATGAACAGAACAGAGACCAAAACATGGAGAGGTTCTTCAGGTGGCGAAGGTTGTTGCCCAGAAAGCTTTTGCTGGTACGGATTAGGACAGAATTGTCAGTACAGCCAACAAAAAGATCCATTAGAAGCAGCTTACAATAATGGCAGTACAACAGTGCGTTGTATTAGTGGAGAGTGGGAAGAAGCCATTGAGCGAACAACACCTGACGGTTCAACAGGATATTGTCCTAGAACAACTGATTGTTTAATTAATCCAAACGGTGATTATGAACAAAATTATATTTTAGAAAATGGCAGTCAAGCACAATGCTTAGAAAACGGCCAAAGCTATGAAAACAGTTATTGTAATGCTGGTGTGTGGACTGACATGAGCACTTTAGTGGCGATAGAATTGCTTGAAACAATAAACGACGCGAGCACTGATTTCACATTATACTGTGATACTTATGACGAAGTTGCCAACCAGCGCAACTATCAAGTTGCAGGCGCTGGAGTGCCTGATGATTATTTTGCTACAGGACAAAAAGTTTGTACAATAGTATTTGATGACGGACGCGTTGGTTTAGGCTTTTACGCAGAAGATCTTTCATCAGCAATAGTAATAGCGACAAATCAGAACACTTCAATCAATCCTATTGGTTTTGGCTATCCTTTTGAAAACGTTTGCTTTGCAAGATTGATGACTCCTGGTATTACTGGTTTTAGAATTTGCACTGATTACAATGATGGCGGTTTATTAGATATTAACAAAGTATTGTATTATGATTCAGCAACAAAAATCTTTATGGTGGCAAACAGTGATGTTGGACTTGCAGATTCAACAGCTGTAGGAACACTACTTGACTTGTTTACTAATCCAATACTTTACTTTTACAATAAAGCAGAATTTGCATTGACAGGTATTGATTACCCTGCAGAAATGCCAGAAGACTTTGACAAGTTTTACATCAATAAAAAAGACACTAAAAGAATTGTAGGGCATTCTACGACTGGTGGTCAAATAAATGTTACTTATTATGGTTTTAACACAGGAATTTGTGAATTGCTCGCAAACAAAGAAGCAATAACCTGTGATGATACTACAACAAGCAGTATCACAACAATAACTGATGATGGAACATCAATCAATAATTGGCCATTACTAACTACTAATTTACGAATAAAATAAATCTTAGTACTATGAAATGTTATATGATAAAAGGTCACAACTCACAGCATTTGTTCTTATAGGAATAGTTCTAGTGATAGTGTTCGGATTCTTGTTTTTTACTGCTACGATAGTATCAAAAAATCGTGTACAACGACAAGTTGACAAAGCATTCGAAGACCTAATACAAACAACAGCACTAAAAGAATACATAACACAATGTGTTGAACAAACAAGCGCTGAAGCAATAACACTTATTGGATTGCAAGGCGGAAAACTATACGTTCATCAAGGAGGATTAATGAATCAAGGGTTTAAAGGTTATGATTACATACCATTTAATTACAATAATAAAACATACAATGTCAGTTATGCAATAAAAAATCCTGCAACTTATGATAATATAACTACTTATAAAGTTCCAGAATATCCGTTACCACAAACAAACCTTTCAAATATTTTAAGAAAAAGACCTTGGGCAGTAGTTGATGGTTTATACCAACAAGCATTAGGATGGCAGGGATTACCGGACTTGTGCGATGATCAAGGACCGAACAAGTATTTAGCAACACTTCGCTACCCGGGATGCGATCACGAACTGTATAATAATCAAAGCACAGTACAACAACAACTAGCGTATTACATTGCCAATAGAACACAATACTGTGTAGACTTTGACAGTATTAGCACTATAAAATCAACTTATAATATTACAGAAGGCAATGCCAGCGCGCAAGTAACACTTGGTGATGAAGACATAATTGTAAAACTAGTTTTTCCAATACACTTTGAAAAAAAAGGTTATAAACCAGTCATTAGACTGGCAGAATTCTCAACAGTTATTGATGCACGACTAAAAAAAGTGTATTCTTACGCTTACTACTTATCAAAAAAAGACATGCGAGATATAGAATTTAATACTAACACAGAGTACGAAGATGTTAATCTTGGCTGGGACGGTCAAATGATAGTTAGGCGTTACAACAAACCATGCACTAATTGTGTTCCAGAACACTACAGGCACGCTGACATAATACAAATAATTGACAACGCGTCAAACATTAACGGTCAAAAACTAGTATTTCAAGCAGCACTAGAAAACCGTTACCCAGCACTTGATTATATTCACACATTAGGATTTTATGATATTATAGCAATGGAAAATGATACATTACACTTAGAACCATATGGTATTGATCCTGATGAAGATAACATAACATATAATTATTCTGGGTGGAAAGAAACCTGGAATGATGTTTTTGATAAATTATGTTGTGATAGTGTTGATTGCACTAGTGACCCGGGAGCTTGCACGCTCACAAATAGTTTAGTAAGACCTTATAATTGGACTGGTTCACAACAATACCAAAATACTCAACAAAACGCGACATACACTATAACAAAAAATGATTTAGGATTACATTATACAAAAGTATTAGTTTGTGATGATAGTGGATTGTGTGATTGGCAAGATGTTAGCATACTAGTTTTTGATGTTCCAAGTGCTTTTTTGAACGGCTCAAACCCTTACCCTGACATTCCGTCAACTAAAGGTAGTGTTGAAGATTTTTACTTGCTTGACGCTACTCAAAGTTTTGCGTATATTTCACAAGTTATAAGTTATCTTTACTGTGATAATGACGGTCCGTCACCTCCACTTAGTAATTGTTTAGAACACCCGATTGCAACTTATCAACTTCCGCCACAGCCTGATATTGAAAGAATAAAAACACAGCAAGGATTTTTATCAACACAACCTGACAGCGGACATGAATTAAGTGTTGGTTACAGGACAGGTTTTGTCACAAGCACCGCAACTCTTATAGTGGAAGTTGAACAATGTTTACCTCATCGCAATCCTACAAGAGCGCCATATCCTTATAATACAAGTGACGGGTTTCAAGCAGATCATAATTGTTGCGCTGACGATTACACTTATGAAAGTGTTGACACTAACTGTTATAATTATACAGTTTACGGTGGCAACATGAGTTTTGATGAAAACAAATTTCGAAGTACCGGTTTAGCACCAAACCCTTACAATTTAATTTATACTAATATGCCGCTCGCAAATATTGAAGATGCAAAAAATGATATTTATAGGAGATACTTTGAGCGTGATTGTTCAGGACAACGCGGTAACGTGTGCGATGGTAATGCAATTGACACACGAGAAAACATTGAAGATTGTGATGATTTAGAATTGCCAGGGCAAACAAGGCGATGTGCTGGGCCACCAACAAATTATTTATTGGCAAATAGTGCTACAACAAATTCAGCATTACAATGTACTTATTATACTGGTCAAACTTTTGAAAGTTTATACCAATCAGAATCAACAGTTTGTAATGAAAACTGGGAGTGCTCAGCAAGTACATATAATGATGGCGGTGTATATGCTGCGCAAGCTACTTGTAGCGGAACAAATAGTGGTTGTACTACTCCAGCGAACAGTCAATGCGCAGATAGTGACGTGTTAGATGGCAATGGTCAAGGAATTGCTTGTGGTGCTAGTTGTGATGGTCCTGAAGATTATTATCGCGTTGGAACAACTTGCAATTATGGGTGTACTAGCAATTGCAATTATAGAACTACTTCAACAGTTTGCCAAAACTCTCAAAACTATTGTTTAAGCGGAAATTATTGTTATTATGATGTTCAATGTCCTCCTGCAAGTGGCGGGGCAGTACAAACAGGCGAGTATTGTCCAAGCCCAGGAACTTTTAACGCTGCAAGCCAAACATGTTATTATGGAACTCAAAACTGTAACAGTGCAGGAAATTGCATTTTAAACACCCAAGTATGCAATACTGTTGCAACAAACATAACAAACACTTGTTATCACCTGCCAGTTGGCGTGAGCAATGTATGCGATGGAGCGAGCGGTTGCACTGTCATAACAAGCACTATGCCAACATCGTGTTCTCTTGGTAGTAGAGTATATTCTGGTGCTAGCAGTGACGGGTTTGAGTGCAACACTAACGGTTGGAGTTGCGCTAGAGTGCCATCAAGCTATGTGAGTTGTTATGACACAAGCCTTGGAGGTCCTTGCACATGACATTCGACGATAAATTAGAAAGTTTTTTAAAGGTGTACAGTCCAAAAAATCTTATTATAAAGACTAAACACTGCACTGGTGCAACAATGAACAAAAAGAGGTTTTTGACGCTCATAACACTAGCTTTTATTCTAATAATTATACCACTAGCACTAGGCGCAGATTATTGTTGTTGTTATACTGATGTTGACGAACAAAATCAATCAGCATATATTGAAGGACAAAGTGATGTTTATACTTGCGATATTGATTATCCCGCTAGCTCAACAACTAATGCTGATAGTGTGACACCGCTAATTCTAAACTCTGATGAGTGCAGCACATATTGTGATGTAGCAATTGCTGGCCCAGGACCAACAGTTCAAACAATCGATTACACAATCACAGGAAGAGTCTACGATGAGACTAATCAACCATTAGAAGGTGCAACAGTTAGTGGTGGACAAGTAGACGCTACAGGAGTTGCCAGCACATTAACAAACGTTGATGGATTTTATACTATAACAGTATCAGTGTTAGATACAGAGAATAGCATTACAGTTTATGCGACTCACAATTTATATGCGCAAAACTCTCAAGTAGCACAATTACCACTAGTTCAAAATCTTAATTTTAACATGGAATTGCGAACAGCTTGCATTGTAGATATTGACTGTAATGACAATGATGATACAACAACAGACAATTGCATCAATGAAGTTTGTGTTTATACAACAGTAGAACAACCGCCAACACCCCCAACCTGTCAAGTGGGAGACGCACTATGTTGTGGTAATGATTTGTGGGAGTCAGAAATACGCGAGGAATGTGATGGTGTGGACGCGTCAAGTTGTGGTGGAGCAGCATGTCTTAATGATTGCACTTGTGCAAGAGTAGTACAGTGCACTGTTGATAGTGATTGTTCACAAGGACAAGTTTGTGATAATGGAGAATGTGTAGTGCCATCAGCTTGTGGAGATGGCGATTATGCAGACGATCCAGGAGAAGAATGCGACGCGTTATGGGACCCGTACCTTGGAATTGTTGATTACACTGGAACTTGCACGTCAGAAGACTTGTGCACACCAGCAGGGTTTCCAGGAGAGTGTCGTTGCAAACCAACACCACAATGTGTACAACAACAAAGCGAAACTTTTGGCATTGAATGTACAGATGATTGCGCTTGTGAAGATTTGTGCCCTGTAGGACCTACAAACCTTGGACTAACACCTAGTATTGATGAAGTAAGATTAGATTGGACTAATGATTGCGATCAAACAACAAAACAATATGTTTACCGATGTCAAACAATTGATTGTTTACCTTCACAAAGTGGTATGATAATATCTCCAGAATTAAACGCTAACACTGATAGTTATACAGATAATCAAATAATGCCAGGAACTAGTTATTGTTATCAAATAGCAGCACAAGTTAGCAGTGCAACAAGCGCTATATTTAGTGAAAAAAATTGTACAAGCTCAGATGTAAACGATTGTGCTGGCGGCCAAGGTAGCTATTGTGCAAGCAATGCTATTAATTATTGTGATGGCAGCACAGCATTAGACTGTGGTGGTGACGTATGTGTAGAACAAGATAACAGTGCAAGTTGTGAACCTCAATCAAGCTGTGCAGGTTGTAACATACCAATAGGACTTTTTGGTGCTGTAACAGGACAATTAGGATTACAAATACATGATGATTTTTGTTTTAGTGAAGACGTTCCAACATGCTATTTTGATTTAGGAAACAGTGTTAATAACTATTTTCAAGAATGTAAAGTTGGCGGAGTGCAAATAGATTCTTGCTATGATTTCAAAACAGAATACGCTTGTCAAAACGACAATAACAAATGTGGTTTTAGTGCTGGCGAGTGCGAATGGCAAACAGTAACTGACAATTCAGCATTAGACGAGTTAGGAGCAGGTGTTTGTAGGCCAACAGATATTGCAAAACAAGAATGTAGCAGGTGCGATGTTGACGCAGGATTTGACAATTGTAACACACAACTATGCGAGCTTTATGCTGCGCGAGATGATGGCAATAGTGATTGTCATTATTCAATAGTTGGCTGTAAAGCATCTGATGAGATGGGTTGTTCATTATATGATACTGCACAGCAATGCTTGGGATCTAACGGTCAAGAAAGTGATTATGAACTAAAATATACTCCGCTACCTCATGATGGCATTAGGGTAGGAGTTACTAATGTTCGAAATCAGTCAAGCGAAGACCAGTTTGGATACGGCACTTGCAAGTGGGGTTATGACTCAATAAGAGATGCTAATCGTTGCTTTAAAGACGCTGATGATAACAACAGACCAGATTGTTTAGGATTTGTGTGCGATACTGATAATACACCACCAGTAACAACAATCAATTACCCATCAAGAACCGGACTACCAATAATGTTAGATGTTAGGGTTCAAGACATCACAGAATATGGCATTAGAACATATTACAGAATAGTAGAAAAAACAATTTATGACACAGACCCACTAATACATTATCCTAATAGCAGCACAACAAACGTATACGATAGTGATGCGGGAATTGACATTGTCAACAATGCAAACCTTGCAGACCAAGAAGACACAGAATTTACTATTGTTTACTATTCTGTTGACGCAGTCAACAACTTAGAAGGAATAACCACTCTAACTTTAGAAGTTGATTCAAGAGCTCCAACAATAACACTAGTAGAAGATGATAGAACATCTTACGCGATTGACGAATTTGAAGATAATTGGTTTACAGATCTTTCAATACACTTAGAAGCCGACGAGCAATCACGTTGCAGCGCGTACTTGGCGAATGATTTTGGAACTGGAACACCAGTGCAAACCTATAACAACTTAAACGGTGAGCTAACACCAACAAGAACACTTATTTATAATTTACAAGACGGATTTTACAATTATCATTATACTTGCATTGATGAAGTAGGAAACCAAGCCTCTGATATTATACAATTAAGAATTGAAGGCTCAAAAGCGATAATTGTAAACGAGCCAACAAGAACAGAAGCAGGAGTAACTATTGGTGATAGTGTACAACTAGATATAACAACTGATACTTTTGCAACTTGCAAGTACAGCACTACTGACCCATTCTACCAGGATAGAACAATATTTTTTGAAAATGAAATGATCGCTATGGTTAGTGCTGATGGAATAACGCACACTGCAGAAACTACAATTTATCATGATGCTAGAAACCTATACTACTTCAGATGCACAATAGAAGGCCAAATAAAAGGCAACAGAGCAGACGTTGGATGGATAGCTGTTGACAGTCAAGCACCAGACACTTGGCATGAAGTATTAGCTGACACAACAGACCCTAACCAAATATGGTATGCAAGTGATGGAGATTTAATAGTGCAATTAAACTGTCAAGACCCCGCACTAATATTGCTTGGTGATGATAAAGCATTCAATGACTGTCAAATCTATTATTGTCAAATAATAACTGATGAAACAAGCACTAACACATGTGATACCTTTGGCAATCCACTAGCAGATAATAAAATCACAATTAACAATCATAACGATGTGTACTATTACGCGCAAGACACAGAAGGCAACACTGCAGAATTGCAGCATTTTAAAATATTGCTTGACAAGTACGATCCGGTTTTTACTAGAGTATTATTAGTTGACCAAAATGGTTATCAGCAATCAACAATAAGCTTTGGGTCCTGGATTGTCAACATTACAATGTCAGAAGAGTTAAGCGACATACAAGCCTATTATACAGTGCCAAGCT
Organism: Candidatus Woesearchaeota archaeon; assembly: GCA_018221105.1. GTDB lineage: Archaea > Nanobdellota > Nanobdellia > Woesearchaeales > JAAOYA01 > JAAOYA01. Next base: position 13,042 of record JAAOYA010000006.1, read on the forward strand.
CAACTGGCTTGCAAACACAAGAATTGTACTATATTGAAAGAGCACAAAACAATGATCAATTCGAATTATTACTAGCAGTATTGCCTTCTACTCAATTTGAAGGTATTGACGATCAAATAGCAGAACTAACACTAATAGCTACAGACCTACATGGCAGAATAACAAATTATAATATGACTTTTGTAATTGATACAAAAGCGCCACTCGTGTGGTTAGAGCCAATGTTTACAAGCGCGTATTCTTACCCAACATTCCCATACGCTGACAGCGATAATAGTCCATACCCATTATATGAAGAAGAAGGAATATATTATACTAACCAAGACGACTTGTTTGTAACAGGGTTTGTAGACTCTGCACAAAACATATTATTCATCACTAATAATTCACAAGGAACAAACATCAAAGAGTCAACACTGCAACAAAACACAAAACATTCCGATATAGCAACATCACAATTAAGCACTTCAAGCGATAAAGGACAAGACCATATTAACTTATTAGGAAGCATAGGAAACTACCCTGGAATACTAGCAAATGATTACATGGCAATAAATGGTTTTAGGCAAAACTATGGAGCTTATGGAAAATATTATTTGCTAAGAAGTGTTGTACAACCATCAAGTGGTGGAGGATTTCCATACACAGCATTTATTTTTGATACTCCACTAGAGCAAGACATTAACGCAAATACCTTACAAACAATCAGTGTTTATGCATTAGAGACTCCAAGTACTTGGTTTGGCCAAAACTTAGAATTACAAGAAGGCTACAACACTTTTTACGTAGAAGCCTACGATAATAACAATAATATAGGAAGAATTCCGCAAAGTGATGCTTTCACATTGTACGTTGACACAACACTATTTGATAACAGCATAACATTACTGCCAGGGCCAGGAAGCAACAATAATGCTAACACTCCAATACAATTCACTTTAACAAAACAGTCAACAACAGCAGTAGGCATTCCGGCAAACCTTGTAGATGTAACACTGACAGGCAATGATGTTAATGCTCCAAACCTTCCACCAGCAAATATTAGCACTCAAATATTCAACGGTCAAACAATTTACACAATAACCTATGAGTTACAAAGCCCATTAGCTGACGGTTCATACACTTTAACATACTTAATAAGTGATAAAGCAACAAACAACATTCAAGGAAGTTATGATTTTGAAATTGACACGCAAGCACCAAACACTCCAACAATAAACTTTGAACCAATCGGAGGAATATATCACAATCAAAGATGGTATTTAAAAGAAGCACCTTATGGCACTGAAGAAAAACCAGTAATTTTTAGATTAGACTTTGATGAGCCAACAGACACAATTGAAGTAACAACAGTAGCACTAAGCGAAAACGGCAATGATAAATTTGACTGTTTCCAAAGTATCACATTTAACACTTTTGACTGTGTACTCTCCAGTGCTATAGACTTACTGCCAGGAACACAAAACTATCAACCAGAACCAGACTTTGAAGTACACGTAACAGCACAAAAAATTGTTAGTAATCCATTAGATGGAGATGAAGACATTGGAGAAGGAAACTATCACGGTTGCGCTAATGATAATAGTTGTTTCTTTTTCACAATTGATAGCCAAACGCCTCAAATAGTAAACTTAGATATAAACTCTAGAGTGCGTGATGATTACAGAATTAATTTCACAGCAGAAATACCTAACGAAAACCATGAATTGCGCGGAACAGTCACACTAACAGGACCAGGCGGATCACAAACTATTGATTTAACACATGTTGGACGCCAAGGAGAATACCACACTTTTAACTTTAGAGTCCCAGACTATGACGGCAGCGAATTAGAAGGAAATTATAATTTTGACTTTGAAATTTGCGACTTTGCAGACAATTGCCAAACAGAACAAAAAATAGTTTATGTAGACCTAACACAACCAAGCATTGAAGATCTTCAAATCAGCTTTGATTCAGAAGTAATACAAATACCAGGACGTGGTTATGTAACACGATTTGATAACGTGATAATCAGTGGAACAATAGCTGATAATGATATAAAAGAGGTAATATTTGAACCAGGAGATTACAACATAGAACTTGGAGCTAACGAACCATTTGAAACAGTTGTGCCGACAGATAATCATTTCACAAAACAAATAAGACTGCCATTAGGACAAGCAAACCAAGAAGAAATTAATGAAATACGCATTACTTTAATAGACCAGGCAGGCTATGAAGTTCCACAAGTGATAAGAATAATTAAAGACCAGCGAAGGCCAGAAGTTCCACAGTTCACTATTAGCAGCAGACTATCATGACTTCATCATTCAAAGTCTTCACCATCATAACACTATTAATACTATTTTCAAGTGTTGTGTGTGCGCAGACAGTAATAAACACTGCAAACCCTCAAATAGAAGTAGCATTTGGCGAAGAGGTAATATTAATAGATGCCATAATTATAGATCAAGAATTAAACCCTTACACAGTTTTAAATTCTACAAGTGATAGTCAAACATTTATTTTCTGGCCAGAACAAGCATTGCTTAATGGTTATTATGATTTACTAGTACAAGTTACAGATATTGTAGGAAACTTAGGAACTTACAGTTATGATTTTATAATTGATGCTCCAGTAACAGAAATAATTCTTGCAAACCCATACCTTGGATACTCGCAAAACACAACTTTTGACATAATTTTAAGCACTACAAGAAGTGCACAGTGCAAATACAAAACAGTATCACTTAATCAAAACATCAGCTATACTAGCCCATCACTTTTAAATTTTGATACTTCACAAGACCAAACACATATACTAAACAATTACTTTGTACCGGCCGACTCATCAATACCAACAGATTTTTATGTTGTATGCAATAACACTGCCCCTGACGTAAGAGGACTTTTATCAATAGAACATTTTGAATTATATGTTGACACAATAACACCTCAAATTAATAGTCTAGTATTTAATCCTAATAGAATAATAGACTTTGATGATGTTGCACAATACTTGCAAACAAATCTTAGGGTTAGCGCCTCAGAGTCAGTAATATGTCAGTACAAAGAAAACATTACAAACACTTACCAAAATTTTGACAATTATGATAATAACAACTTGTTAGCTTATGATAATAGTCCTCAACAATCAGTTGATGATATACCAATACAATCACCAGCAAGCTATGAATACACAGTTCGCTGTGAAGACCCAAGCCAGCGAATGACACAAGAGCAAAGCCTCATTGTAGAAGTTGATTTGTCAGCCAGTTTAACAATCAGAATTACTTCACCAACACAATACACTTCACAGCGCGACACTAATCTTGAGATGAGCACTAACAAACAAGCAATTTGTTATTACACGCTAGACACTGAAACAACACAACAAATAGAATCTGGTGGAATACCATCAACAACACATAATGTTGACCTTGAAACATTAAGTATTGGAGCACACACACTAGAACTGTTATGTCGCTCTTCACAAGCAGGCTTTGAAGCAGAAGACAGCAGAACGTACGCTTTTACTATTGATCAAACACCTCCAGAAGTTACTGATATTGACACTCGCGATTTTGTTTGCCCTGCAAGCGATGGCGATTATGATTTAACCATTGAATTTGATGGAAGTGATAATGGACAACTTGACGGGTTTAATTATTCTATAGGAAGAGGCCGAGGAGATGATAATGTTGAAAGCTGGCAAAAAGTTGGCAGTAGAGTTAGAGCACGCAACATGAACTTATCAGGAGCTAGCAATATTTACGTCAATGTTAAAGCAGTTGACATGGCAGGACTGCAAAGCACTCAAGAAAGCCAAGAAGTAGAAGTTCGCAACGCCATAGAAGAAGGTTGTCGAGAATCAGACCCTCCAACAGTAACACTTACAACTAATGATGTTGAGGGCGGTGTTGAAGTAGAAATTAATTGTTATGATGAGAGCGGTTGTGATCAAGTACTCTACGATATTGATACTGATGAAGATTCTTGCAATCCAACATCAACTTACACACTACCATTTATTATTGATAGCACAACATATGTTTGCTGGAGTGCAACAGACGAGGCATCAAACACTGATGAGGACAGTGAACTAGTAGAAGTGCTAGCAGGACACTGCTCTAACCAATTAACAGATAATGGAGAGAGCGATGTTGACTGTGGCGGACCATGCGATGCATGCGACGAGGGAGCAGATTGTAATAATAACAATGATTGCGATAGTCTAATATGTCAAAGTTCAACATGTCAAGGGGCAAGCTGCTCTGACGACATAAAAAACGGTGATGAAGGAGGAGTTGATTGTGGAGGCAGTTGCGCAAGCCAATGCAGCCTTGGAAGCTCTTGCGATATTAACAGTGACTGTGGCAGTAATAGTTGCGCACAAAACATTTGTGTAGAATCAAGCTGCTCTGACGACATGCGAAACGGTGATGAAACAGCAATAGATTGCGGCGGTTCATGTGAAGGTTGCACAGACGCTCAAAGTTGCACAACAGAAAGCGATTGCATATCAAATGTTTGCACAGGAGGCTTTTGTGTAGGCAGCGAGCGCGACAGTGACGGTGACGGAATGAGCGACAATTACGAACTAGCCAACGGATTAGACCCCGAAAACCCTGACGATGCAGAGCTTGACACTGATGGTGACGGACTGACAAACCTTGAAGAATATCGCATAGGAACAAGCGCACAATTAAAAGACACTGATGGTGACGGACACAACGATTTTAAAGAATACAACAAAGGATTCAACCCATTAGACCCTGACAGTCACCCAAAATCATTAATTTTAATATTATTGTTATACATAATACTTTTAGCATTACTAGGCACAGGAGGATACTTTGGATATCGCTATTATCTAGAACACTATGCAAGCGGTACAAAACAACAAAAAACTTCTTTTAAAACAGGAATCGAACAAACAATAATGAAACCATTCTTAACAGAAGAAGAAAAAGCGCGCATTGCAAAACGCAAAATTGAAGATGCGAAAAAATCAGCCAAAGATCGCAAAGATCTATTTTCAAAATTCAAAACAGAAGGCAAACCGCAAGAGAGAATAACGCCGCAAAAAGAATTAAAGTCGTTAGATATCAAACCAGGAAAAACAGCCACTGAAGAATTCATAGAATTAACAAAACTAAAAGAACACATGCAAAAAAATAAAGGAGTACTAGAAAAACTCTCTGATGTAACAGAAGCTGACGAGTTCGAACAATTAACAAACCTATTAGACAAAAAAGGCCTAGCAAAAGAAGAACTACAAAACTTTGCTGATAAATTCGGAAGCAAATTCGACCAATTACTAACAAAAGACGAAGTAAAACAAGCTACTACCACAAAAGAACAAGAAAACATTAAAGAAATATTCACTCAATTATCAAACCTAGCAGAAAAAAAACACCCTACAAAATCAAAAATACAAAAGCCTGCCATAAAAAAAGCGGTAACAAAAAAATCAGAGCCGCAAAAAAAGCCAGTAGAACCAAAACAATGAAAATAAAAGCTCAACTAACAGGACAATTCGTTGTTTACATGGCAGCAGCAGTTGTAGCAGTAATAGTAGTGATTTATGGGTTTAGCGCGATAAAAACCTTTCTAGAACAAAGAGGAGATGTTGAAACAACAAAACTAGTAGAAGACCTAAAAACAGAAATTATCAAAATGGCGACTCAGCCACGCGACGTAGAACAAAAAAATCTTCGAGCACCACTAAAATACACACAATTATGTTTTATAGACTCTCAAAACCCCGGAATCTTAGATGACCCACTAATCAATGAAAGCTATCAAAGCGGCAAAAACTTCTTTCTAATAAGTAACGAGCAAACAATAGGCTATGACATAGGAATTATTGTGACAAGCCCTCAAAGCCCACTATGCATTGACAATCCAACAGGCTTGACAAAACTACGATTAGAAGGACTGGGCAATTCAGTGCAAGTAAGCGAGTGGCCTACAAACCTACAATGAAATTCTTTGACAAAGTTTATTCTATAGTGCAAAAAATACCTCGTGGCAAAGTGATAACTTACGGCCAAATAGCAAAAAAACTACAAACACGCAATGCAAGACTAATAGGCTTTGCACTAAACAAAAACCCTAACAACAAAAAAACACCCTGTCATCGCGTAGTATTCGCCGATGGCAGCCTAGCACCAGGATTTATTTTTGGCGGTCCAAAAAAACAAAAAAAACTATTACAAGTTGAAGGCGTAAAATTTGAAAACAACAAAGTACTAAGAGAACACTTTTGCAAATAATAAAAACTTTTTTATACGCTCGAGCAAAATAAAATACTATGAGTTCAAAAAAAAGAGGTGCCATAGAACTACAATTCAATTGGATATTCGTACTAATAGTAGGAGCTGTAATACTATTATTCTTTTTTGTAATTGTAACAAAACAACGCGATGTAAGCCAATTACAAATACAAGCAGATGTTAGTAGACGATTAGAAAGCCTACTATCAGGAGCTCAAACAGTCAGTGAAACAGCACAAATAATAGAAACACCACGCCTGACACTATCATTTGATTGTGAAGGTTACAGAGCAGGAGGCACCAGTCCAATAAAAACACTAAGCGCATATTCACTAGATCAAATAAAAGGAACACAAATAATACTTTTTAGCAAAAACTTCAACATACCATTTCGGGCGACAAACCTATTATTTGTTACAGACAGTCAAACACGTTACATTATAGTATCAGATGACAGTCTAGGAACTAACATATTAGAGTTAATACCAGAACAAGTCGACAGACAACTAATCAGCTACGATGATTTGATGAGTTTAGAAGAGCAAAACAGCAATCGCGCAAGATTCATATTTGTCAACCCGCCAAACGATGATAACATTACAATACCTACAGAGTTTCGTAGTTACAAAGACGAAAAAGTTAGTGCCGCAAAAATTGATAGTGTTAGCCCGTATGATTACGGCCGAGTAGCATACTATCAAAAACAAGGATTATTTTTGGATCAAACAGCATCATATGTCGAATACATCGATGATCCTATGATGCTAGCAGCACTTTTTAGCCAAGACGAAGAAGTATACCAGTGCAATATCAAAAGAGCATTGACGCAAGCAATGTTTATCGCAGACTTGTACGCTAAAAGAGCAGAATTATTAGCAAACAGTGGACTGGCAGATATTTGCAACTCCTACACTACTAGTTCGATAACAACACTTCAAACACTAAAAAACAGCATCAAAGCAAAAACAGCCGACAACATAGGCGCGACAAGCGCAATACAAGACTTAGAAGGCATTCACTCCAACGTACTAGAATTAAAAGATCGCAACCAACGATTATTAGATGAAAGTTGTCCAACACTATACTAACAAAATGAGAAAAAAGAGCCAGATCAAGATGACAGAAAACATTGCTGTGATGGTAATATTCTTTGTCCTATTAGTATTTGCAATAGTATTTTATGCAAACGTCAAACGCGGCACAAGCCAAGACGAACTAGAAGAATTAAAACAATTAAAAGCAGTCGACGCAGCACTAATCTTGTCAAACCTTCCAGAAATCAAGTGCTCAATAGCAGCAACAGAACAAGGAGCATGCTTAGACCTTTACAAAATACTAGCATTAAAAGAAATCTACGAGCAAAACCCCAACAGTGTAATAAACCATTACCAAGACAAGTTTGGCTTTGCAACAATAACAATACGCCAATTATACCCAATAGAGCAAACAATAATAGTCTATGACAACAAAATTGACGATGACAAAATATCAAAGTTTTTTACGCCAATACCAGTAACATTGTACAATGTAACAAATGGCAATAACGCTTTTGGAGTGATAGAATTTGAAAAGTACGCGTAGTCAAATGGAATTTATTGGAATAGTGATAATAGTACTATTAATAACACTCGTAATGCTGTTTGTGATAATATGGCTTGCTAACAAAGAACCAAGCGACATAAAACGTGAAGTGACAACAACACAAGTCACAGCAAACATATTAAACGCAATGCTAAAAACAACCACTGATTGTCGCGACATGAGAGCAAGCGACCTAGCACTAAACTGCATCAAAACAAGTTTTAACGCCGACACAATAAAAAATTGTCAAAACGGGCAAAACAGTTGCGAATACTTTGAAAGCTTCACAGCCTCAATACTAAACAACACAATATACGAGTGGGGTAACGATTATAACTTTTACATAGAATACGATTCAACACAATACTTACAATCAAGCACAGGCAATTGCGCAAGTGATAACGTGCGAAAAGAAACAGAAACAAGCCCATACCCGTTATACCCCCTGCAAGGAGCAATAGAAGTAGTACTACAAGTATGCAATTAAAAACAAAAAAGCAATAGTTTTATATACGACAAACCACCAAAAAAACATATAAAGCACTAAGAGGTGTTTACATGTACAAAAAAGCACAAGGAATCAGCATGAACATGATAATAATAGCTGCGATAGCACTATTAGTACTAGTAATCACGTCAATAATATTTATTGGCAGAATGTCCGGAACAACAGCAAGCATAGAAAGCTGCACTAACAAAGCAGGAATGTGCGGAGTAGTATGCGGATCAGAAGACGCTGGAACAGCAAATTATCCATTTCAATACAACGAATTCAAATGTCCAGACGCAAGTGACGGCACACCACAACAATGCTGCCTACAACTACAAATATAAAATTTTATTTTTCTATTTTTAAAATGAAAAAGGCACAAGGACTATCAATGAACGTGATAATAGTGGCGGCACTAGCATTAATAGTGCTAGTGGTCGTGACAATTATTTTCACAAGCAATGTGCGCAACGCTAACAGAGGATTAAATGCTTGTGAGAGTAAAGGACAAGGCGCGACGTGCAGGCCAACTTGCGAGCCTAGTGAAGTTTCTGTAGGAGCTGCTGATTGCAAAGATAGAGATGAAGCGAATAATTTCTGTTGTTTGCCAGTGAAGTAAACCCGCGAAAAACTTATAAACGCTATAACACACTATTTTCTTAATGACTAAAAAAGGCAATAAAACATTGTTAACAGTAACATTATTCACTTTACTGTTAGCATTATTATTGTGGATTGGAAGACTAATAGTCACCAAAGTACTATGAACAAAAAAGCACAACAAGAAACACTTAGAAATTTATTATTGTTAATAATAGTTTTAGCATTACTATCAGTATTTCTTTATACAACACTACTAAAAGCTGATAATATTGTAGACGAAGAACTATGCCTTAGCAGCGCAGTAATGCAACACGCGCAAAAAACAGTCAGTGGCAATCTTGCAAATCCATTCAGCGATATTAATTGCCCAGCAAAACTCTACGAGCTAGAAAATAAAGATTTAGACCTAGCAACAGCCGAAAAATTGATGAGTCAACTTAACAAAAGAGGAATAGATTTTGATAACACAACACCAGAAGAATTCGCGCTTAACAATTTTTTAGCACAAAGAATGGAAAGTTGTTGGCGAGGACTAGGAAGTGGCAAATTAGACCTTTTCGATAGTAATATGATTGACAGAAACAGAGCATGCGTACTATGCTCTGTTGTAGAATTTGACGAGCTTAACATAGACAAAAATACAACTATTGACTTGGGTTACTGGCTAAAAAACGTTGAATACAAAAGTACAGGCATAAGTTATTTTGAACACTTGTTAGATCCTGATATCAAAGAAAGACCAACAGTTTACGCTATGACAAGCAACATGCAATACTTTTACAACATTGAAAAACCAGTAGCAGTAGTGTTTGCTCGCTACAACGGTGGAAAACTCTCAAACTTACAAGGAACAGTAGGTACCGCGGGAGGAGCAGTTGGAGGCGCAATAGTTGGAGCAACAATTTGTTCAGTAGTGCCTGTAGGAGGAACCATTGTCTGCGGGGTTGGTGGAGGATTGCTAGGTGCGTTAGCTGGTAGTGGGGCACCAGCTATTAGTAATTTGCTATCAGGCGGACTAGCAGATGTTGACGAAGTACTAGTAATACCCTACACAGTAGAAAACCTACAATTAATCTGCCAAGAAGTAGTTAACGGTTTTAAAACACAAGAGGAAAAACCATGAAATTATTAAAAAAAGGACAGTTAGGACTAGAAGACCTAAAAAAAATATTATTTATGTTATTATTACTAGTTCTTGGAGTTATACTAATCTGGAAATTTTACGGAGCAATAAAAACAGCAGCACAAAATGTTTTCCCATAACAAAAAAGCAAACGTGGACATGGCCTTTAGTTGGGTCAACGGATTAATACTATTAATAATAATAGTTGCAATAGTAGGAGTTGGATACTTTGTTTACACATTAAAAGCGACAACCGATTTATTAGGAGAAGAAAAGACACCTCCAAACGAAACACAAGAATTCATCCCTTTTACCGAGCGAGAAATACAAGCTTGTGTTGATCAAATACAAGAGACAGAATTTTATTGCTGTTATGAAGTAAAAGATAATAAATACTTTTATTCAAAAAATGAGCGTTGCGCACAAAAAAAGTTTTTATGGTGGGAGAGAAATCTTGGAGAGCGCCAAATAATAGAAAACTGTTGTCAAAGTATAGGATTTGGATAAAATGGCAGGCGACGATGATATGGGCAATAAACTTGTAAACATCATACTAGTAGTAGGAATACTTTTTTTTGTGTTTATTGTTGTCGCAAAACTTTACGCCGCGGTAACACCACACCCTGATAAAACAAGCCTTGATAATCGTGATGCTGTAGTGCAAGTTATTGAAAGTATGAAAGAAGACCTACAAAGTTGTGACTCTGGGCAAGCAAGTACTTGCACAAAAGAAATAAGTCAGCCAATGCAATGGTCAAAAGACTACAAGTTATGGTTTATTGACAAAAATAATGCTATAATTGTAACTCTTTCTGAATGTAAAAAACAAAGCTGTCTATGTCTTACAGATGATACAAGATATTTTTGTGAACCATTAGATGATATAATAATGCCTGCTAATCCTACGTCGCTACATTCATCAGGCAATATTGATGCCTTAAACTTGAAAATGGGCAAGACAAGCGATGGTTATAGTTTAGAAATTGAACGTGTTGAAACACCAGAATTATTCGATCCAACAGTTATAGCGCCATAATTTTGCAAAACTTATATAAAGGTCTATTTCTGATTTTATTATATGTTTTTAACAGGTAGAAAGGGAGGTGTTAGCTTAAGCCTCGAACATTTAGTACAATTGGTTTTTCTAGTGGCTGTTGTCATGCTAATGTTTTTTCCTGCTTTTATTTCACAAGTTGGCACTGATGATTACCGCTCAAAGTTAAGTGTTGCTAATGATGCACAAATACTTTTCGAGCTCGGACAAAGTATTAGTGGTAATTTGAATTTTTATTTTAACAGTCTCAACTATATTGTTGACTTGAAACGTGATGGTGTTTTTGTTCGCTCACAAGCAGAGAGCTCTCGCAATCCACCGCTCCAAAGACCTTTTCTGTCAAATTCTTATATTATGATCGGTGAAGCTAATGATACTAATCCTGTAATCGTAAAAAACAATAATGCTCTTAACCTGTTAAAAACAAGTAGTTCGGGAGCCGCCAGTGCAGCTAGTGACTTATGCGAGGCGTACAAGGCAAAACTCTTGTCTCAAAGTCTCATTATTGGCATTGATGCTGCGCATGGCGGGCCTGACACTACAACAATAACGCATAATTTGTTCAATGAAGAAAAGTACGCTCGCCAACTTACAACTTCGACAAAAGTAGCTTTAGAATTAAAAAATATTAATAGCACTGCTAGCAGACCACTTGACAGGCCAGTAAACAAAATAATAACTGGTAGTGAGCGACTACAAGCCTTGAGCAGTAGCACTGTACTTTTTAGTTTTCACACTTCACACTCTAGCATTTCACAAAACCAACTAATAATAACATACAATGAATTTGATGACGCAAAAAACCTTGCTTGTGTACTACAATCAAAACTAATTAGCGAGTTTAGTAGTGTTCAAACAAGACCAAAAATACTTTCAAGCTATCACGAGCCAATGCTAGACGCTCAAATTCCAGCTTTAATGCTCGAAGTTGGCGCTCCAGCAAACCACCCGCAAAACACTGATCGATTAGCAAACATCATAACAAAAACAATTCAAGAGTTTTACCAACAATGAAACAATTACTAAAAAACAAAAAAGGCTTTGGAGAAGGACTCTTATGGGTTGCAAGACTGTTATTTTTGGCAGCAGTACTAGCAGGACTAACAGCATTTTACGCTTTTTCCAACACTGCAGGATTAAATGCTGAAGATGTTAGAGCGCAAGCTTTGGTGCTGCGATTAACACACGCCCCAAATGGCATATCATTTGTTGATGGCGCAGGACGATTACACATAGAAATAATAGATTATAACAAATTATCAGACAATATTACACTTGCAACATTGTATAATTCTACAAGCATTACAGTAAACGTTAGCATTGACGGAGAAGACTTTTTTACAAATAAAAGATTTTACACTTTAGCAAAACCACTAGCAAGTTTTGGAAAGTATGAAACAGTAAAGCGTGAACGTCACACACAACTACTAAAAAATAATCAGTTAACAAGCACTAAAATGGTGATAGAAATTGTTTACCAATAAAAAAGCAATACTTGGAGGTATAGTAATACCAATAGCTATGATAGTAGTGCTTGCAATATTCATAATCTTTTTTTCAGCAATAACAATACAAGAAAAAATGCAAGAAAACGAGCTAGCAAACCAAAACAAAGATTTTGAAGGAGGCTTTTTTGTACAATCACTACTAAAAACAGAAGTTGATAATTTAGAAAGCCAAAAAACAGAGTTATGGCAGTTAATGGTGCAAGAAGAATACTTATATTTGACTAATGACTTGCAAGTTAATCAACTACGAGATCTCTTGTACGAGCACATCTTTAGAATTACTAGGGAAACTTTCGGGGAGTTCAGTTGCCCTGATATAACTATTAATGGTCGTTACATTCAAGTTTCTAGAGATTGTGTCACAACAGGACAAGACAAATTATTTGAGAGCGAAACAAAAATTCCTTATTATTATTCAACTAATCCAACAACAATACTGATGGAATTAAAAATTACAAAATGAAACAAAACAAAAGAGCAGGAGCATTTTTTGAAGGTTTCCTAGTTTTTACTATTATCATAATACTTGTGACAACGCTCTTTATTATTGTAACACGACAATCAAAAACAATTGATGAAGTTGGCCAAAGACCAATCTTGATAATGTCTGCCGTCAGCCTAGCAGATAATAAACTATTATTTTTGGATATGGCAGCAGTCAAAGCATTAGAGCAAGCAGAAATTGATTTAGCATTGCAAGGAGGCTTTAGCACCCCAGACTGTAAAAGTATTGCAGGTTACAGTTTATGGTTTGAAAAAACAGATTGTTACCCAAACATTGAAAGCGAATTATTAGAACAATTTAGCATAAACCTTGATGATTATTTATTGATTGCAGGACTGCCAATTAATAATTATGATATGCTAATAGCAAATAATACAATCATTGCAAAAGCACGCCAGGATTTAGTAATTCCCATTGATCAAACACTAAAAGAAGCACAACAATTAAGTTTCAGCACTGCAAGTTGTGGTACTCCGATACCTGCACAAAACGGTTTAGTGTGGCCACTAGATGACACTAACCAATTGCATACTGTGCTGACAAGCTGTTACGGTCAAAGAAATTGCAAGCCTTACTGTGTTGACGAATCACACGACGCAATAGACATTGACGCAGTTACGGGAGATTGTATTTTTGCAGTGGCAGTTGGCGAAGTAATAGATGTTGGAGGCCCGTACAATAAAATTGTAATAGCGCACGAAAATGGTATGAAAACATTTTACTTACACAACGCCAAAAACATAGTAGCAAAAAATGATAAAGTTGTCAAAGGGCAAATAATAGGCTTTGTTGGAGGTTACGGCGAGGGAAGACAAAACCGTTACGGTGACCACTTACACTTTGCAATAAAAATAGGAGACAATTATATTGACCCATTAACATATTATGGAGCTCAAGAATTGAAAATAAGCACTGAAAGTAATTGTTATTACGACAAAAACATGATGGCAAATCTTGGATTTAATGATGAGGATGTTCATAATGGATAAACATTTTCACAAAGCATTGTACGTTTTTACAATTATATTGTTACTTGCAGGTTTAACAATAACTTTTTGGCAAGGCCCAACAATCACAGGTTATGCTATAAGCAATCAAAATAATTTGTTAATAACACCTTATTGTGAAGGCTATGACCTTACAAAACTAACAGAATCATCTTTTAGTGCTTGTCAGCCCTACACCGCGCTTTTTAGCACTTACAAACCGCGAGAGATGGACTTATTACTTTTTATGGCATTAGCAATGCAAGAGTCAAGCTGCAATCCAAACATCAATGATGGAGGAATACTGCAAGTTGATAAGGTATGCCTGCAAGAAAAAAAATGTGACACTATAGAAAAACAATTTGAAGAAGGAGCAAAAGTGTTAGAGATAGAAATAAAAAATACATTAAAAACAAATGTTGACAACCAACACGCTTACGCATTCACATTCTTTGGCTATAATCGTGGTGCAACAACAATGAAAAATGCTATAGATTATTACAAAGATGGTGAACAACCATTTTTTGCAATGAAAAGAGCCTGTGATGAAGTATTCAAAGGCGAAACAGACCGTTACGGTCGAGACAAGTGTAATGCTGCAGGCTACGGGCCATATTATCCTGCAAGCGTTTTTGAAAGATTCAGTAGTGCTTGTGGCGAGCTTGGAGGAACAGTAGTTGGAGATGTTTACAGCGTAAAATACACAGGTGCTTTAGGAGTGTTAGGTCAATACAATATAAAACCATCTTTTAGCACAACCCAAACCGTCAACTTAAGTGTTTATGATTATTTACAATCAAAAGCACAAGAACTAATCAATGATTGCTCGAGCGTTGATGACAAAGATGAATGCGTAGAACAAAAAATCAGCCAATTCACAAGTGTGAATTTAGAGTGGAGTCTTGACTGCGATGAACAACCAGAATTTGTTGAATTAGTGCAAAATTATCAAGAATGCTTAGAAACAACAGATAATGATTGTTATTGTCCACTACCAAAGAAAAATTTCAAGGTTGAAGATTTTACAGAATTAATTTTTGAAAATGGCAAGACAAGTTTTAAAATGACGACTAAAACAAAACCAGTAACTCAATTGTATGTTGATGATGGGGGACTTTGCATTATCGAAGATAATAATCGACAAATCATAAAAGAACAAAGATTGCTATATCAAGAAGACACGCGAGGACAAAAAATTTTTATTGAAAATCAACCAAAATATTTAACACAACCCTACTTATATTATTATAATGATACTGGAGGCTCGCATGCTTGTTTTACAGTCTCGGATAATTTTCCAATCACGCAAGCAGAACCTGCACCTTTATGCAAGTTGCAACCTAAAGCTTACAAATTATGCGTAAAAACAAACAATGATGTAATAGGGTTTGATAGTAACACGCAGAAAATTAAAGAACAAAACTTAACGTATAAGTTTGCGCTTCGATTAGAACAAACAGCCCTGCCGCCAATAAACAATTTAGAAGTTTTAGACAAAGCTGGCAGTGAAGACAAAATATTGTTGGTTTTTGACGAGGCAAAAAGCAAAAACATAGACTATTATAACATATATATTGCAGAACAATCTTTTATTGATTATCCAATAACCAACCATCAAGTAAAAGCACCATTTGGCGTGCAAAACATTACAATAAAAGCGACAAGCCCAAACAATTACCAATTAACACAACCACTAACAACTTGCACTTTTGTAAAGATTGGCGAGCCATGCCGTTTTACAGAACAACAAATACTAATAGAGCCTAACAAATTATACAAAATCAACGACCAACTAGTAATAGCACTAAAAGATTTTGAGACAACAAAAAATTATTACATTGCAATAACAGTAATCGACAAAACAGGACTAGAGATTGACAACACTAAAACAGATCAATTACTAGAATACAACAAAAACTACGCTCAAATAACATCAATTGATGACTTAGGCCCAGGACCTGTAAGCTTTAAACTAGCAGGACTAACAACTAATGAGATAACGCTAGATTGGGATAAGCCAGCAAACCTTGATGGCAGCACAATTGACGACTTAGAAAAATACTTAGTTTTTTCGCAAGCAATTAATACTGATCAAAACTGCAATATTGATGAATTATTACAAGAAACACCACAAGAAAAAATAGCATTAGCGATAAGCACTAGACTAACAAGAACTGCAGGACAAAAACAATGTATTACTATAATGGCAAAAGACAAACAAGACAATCCTTCTAACGAGCAAGTCAAAAACTTCTTACAAGTATACAGTCTCGAATAAAAAACTTTTTATATACCCTAATCGGGCCAGTTTTAGGTGAAACATTGATACGAATGCCAACAAGTCAAATAATCGACAAAATAATAAGTGAAACAGACCTGACAGAAACAGAAATTAAAGGTCGAATACAACAAAAACTTGACGCACTATCAGGACTAATAAGTGAAGAAGGAGCAGCGCACATAGTAGCAAACGAGCTAAGCATAAAACTATTCGATGCTGGAGGGAGACTACAAATAAAAAACATATTATCAGGAATGAGAAGTGTAGAAACAATTGGTAAAGTCACTAACATATTTGAAATTCGAGAATTTGAAAATGCACGTGGAAAAGGAAAAGTCGCAAACATAATAATAGGCGATGAAACAGGACGCATCAGAATAGCAATTTGGGGAAGCAAAGCAGACAAAATAAAAGAATTAAAAGAAAACGATATAGTAAAAATAAAAAATGGTTACGTGCGAGAAAACCAAGGACGCAAAGAAGTACACTTAAACGATAACTCAGAATTGACAATCAATCCAAGCGATGAAACAATAGGAGAAGTATTACAAACTCCAGGTTTTGGCTACACAAGAAAAAACATCAACGAACTAAAAAATGACGATAATGTAGAAATAATGGGTTTTATAGTGCAAGCGTTTGAGCCACGATTCTATGAAGTATGCCCGCAATGCAGCAAGAAACTAAAAAACAAAGAAGAAACACTAGTCTGTGACGAACATGGAATAGTAACACCAGATTATTCATACGTTCTAAACTTTCAAGTCGATGACGGAACAGACATCATAAGAGCAGTAGCGTTTCGTCAACAAACACAAAAACTATTAGATAAAACGCACGAACAAGTGTTAATACTGCGCGAAAAACTAGAGAACTTTGAGTCAATAAAAAAAGAATTATTAGGAGAACAAGTAAAACTAGTGGGACGTGCACAACAAAACAATATGTTTGACCGTTTAGAATTTGTAACACAATTAGTCTTTGCAAAACCATCACCAGAAGACGAAATCAAACGTTTAGAACAATGAACGGCTTAACACACTTATTAATAGGTTATGTTTTTGGACTACTATTCTTGAAAATTTACAACGCACAAAACCCGGCAGTATTTATCATATTTGTAGGACTAGCAGCACTAATGCCAGACATTGACAATTCAAAAAGCACAGTAGGGAATAAAATAAAAATTATAGGATGGTTATTCAAACACCGCGGATTCTTTCACACACTATGGGCTGCGCTAATGTTTAGCGTATTGGCTTATGCTTTTAGTAAAGAAATTGCAATAGCAGTACTTGTAGGATACACTAGTCACCTACTAAGCGATTCACTAACACCTATGGGTGTTAGGCCACTATGGCCAATAAGCAAAAAAAAGCTCAAACTCGTCAAATAACTCAATCTCACTGGTCACTGGACAAGTCCGTGTGAGAGTTATAAACAACTTCTACCATTATACTAGTAAAGGCCCCAAAAGCCAAACAAAAAATTGAACTCTTCGGACCAACAACTAATTGTTGGTATGAAACAAGAACCGAAAAGGAACCGAGGTAAAAAACATGAACAACCAACCAGAAAAAAAATTCAGAATTGGCAGCATCAGTGCCACAATATGGAAAAATAGTGCCCTAAACAAACAAGGAGAAGAAACAAGCTTCAACACAATATCAATAGAGCGGGGCTACAAAGACAAAAACGATGAGTGGCAATCAACTAATTCTTTGCGAGTAGGAGACCTGCCAAAAGCAGAACTAGTACTAAAAAAAGCCTACGAGCACATAATGCTAGATAATAGTGCAGACCAAGAGTCTGCACAAGCATAAAATTAAAAAATACAAAGGTGATACAAATGGATATTCAAGCAATAACACAACAAGAAGATATATTACAAGAAGAAATAATTGAAGAAAAAATAACAAAGAAAAACAAAAAAATGACCAAAGAAGAAGCCAAAGAACCAACACTATATGACTTGCCAGGAGTAGGAGCTGCAACAGCAGAAAAACTAGAAAGCGCAGGCTACAACAATTTAATGTCAGTAGCAGTAGCCTCAGTAGGACAATTAGTGGACGTGGCAGGAGTAACAGAGGCAAACGCTAGAAAAATCATCAATGCAGCACGCTCATCAATGAACATGGGATTTGAGAGCGGTCAAGCACTACTAGCAAAGCGAGAAAAAATCATTAAAATACAAACAGGCTCGCAAAACCTCAATCAATTAGTAGGTGGCGGTTTTGAGACAAGCGCCATAACAGAAGTTTTTGGAGAGTTCGGAAGTGGAAAAACACAAATCGCACACGTTCTAGCAGTCAGAATACAAGAACAAGACCCAAGCGCTATAGCAGTATACGTTGATACAGAAAACACTTTCAGACCAGAAAGAATAAACCAACTATCACAAGGTGTTGGATTAGATCCTGACAAAGTATTAAAAAACATCAAAGTGGCAAGAGCATACAATTCAGACCATCAAATGCTACTAGCAGAAAAAATCAATGATTTAATAATAAAAGACAAACTAAACGTAAAACTAGTAGTCATAGATTCTCTAACAGCACATTTTAGGGCAGAATTCATTGGTCGTGGAACACTAGCTGAAAGACAACAAAAACTCAACAGGCACATGCACGTACTATTAAGACTTGCTGACACACACAACTTAACAGTGCTAGTGACAAACCAAGTAATGTCGAAACCCGACATGTTCTTTGGCGATCCAACAACAGCAATTGGAGGCCATATAGTAGCACACGCTTCAACTTTTAGAATATACTTGCGAAAAGGAAAAAAAGGTTCCAGGGTAGCAAAACTTATTGACAGCCCAAACCTTCCAGAAGGAGAATGTGCTTTTATGGTAGAACAAAGTGGTCTAACAGACGTCAACTAAGACGTCAAATTCTTTTTTTTAGAATATTTTATAAAATAAAAAAGTTTTCCCAATACTAAATAGCTCAACAGAGCAAAACTAATACATAATAAGGTGAAATAAAACATGGAAAGAAATAGATTTGGTGGAGGACAAAGATTTGTCCCGGTAAGAGAGGGTGACGAGTTAGATGTCACAATAGAAGCTGTCGGAGAAAAAGGCGATGGCATCGCAAAAAAAGACGGTTTCGTACTATTTGTGCCAAACGCCAAAGAAGGCGACACAGTACGAGTTAAAGTGAGTAAAGTTTTAAGAAAGGTAGGCTTTGCAGATATAGTAGGTGAAGCAAAAGAAGCACCAGCACAAGACAAAGCAACCAAAGAAGAGTCAACAGCAGAACCAGCAGATGAAGCAGGACCTGAAGACTCTGAAGACTTTGGCGAAGAAGACTCTGAAGAAGCTAAGGAAGATGCTGAAGAAGTGACTGAGGAAGAACCTGAAGCAGAAGAAGAGCCAGCAGTCGAAGAAGCTAAGGA